>NZ_JAVKPU010000017.1:0-27639 GCF_040981025.1 Kocuria sp. CPCC 205261
GAGCGGGCGACCACACACCCGTCGTTGTTGCTCAGCACCACAGTGGGCTTGCCGAGCAGGGACGGGTCGAAAAGACGTTCGCAGGACACGTAGCAGTTGTTCACGTCCACCAGGGCGATCACGCCGAGCGCCCCACGGGGCGTGTTGGTATGTCGCGATGTTCGTTCTTGCGATGTTCCCTGTGCTTGGAGATCTGATCCCTGCCCATGAGAGCAGGTATAGCCGCCGGAGGCGACATCATTGCTGACCCCGCGTGAGGGGGCATGGGTGGGGGTCCGGAGGCCAGGGACCTAGCTTCCTCGAATCAGCGGCCGCGCCCACCCCGGGCGGTGTGCATAGCGAGGTCGCCTCGTCCTTGCCGAGCCGGTTCACTGCTGTCGATCGTGGAGCTAGGCTCGGCGCACACGATCCGGATGCACCGGGAGGGGGAGTCCATGCCGAGGATGTCCGCTCTAGAAGCTTCGTGCTGCCGCAGTGCGCCATGGAGTCTTTTGGCCCGGCGAATGGTCCCCTGGGCGACCCAAGGCTTCCCCGTCACCGGGAACGTGCTGGAAATCGGCGGGGGCAGCGGGGCGATGGCCGAAGCGATCGTCCAAGCCAACCCTTGGGTGCGGCTCACTACGACCGACGCCGACCCGGTGATGGTTGAGGTTGCGCAGCAATGCCTTGTCAGATTCCCCCATGCTGAGGCCTGTCAGGCCGACGCCACCCGCCTGCCCTTCGAGGACGAGTCATTTGACACGGTTGTGAGCTTCCTGATGCTCCACCACGTCATCGAGTGGGAACACGCGGTGGTCGAGGGGTCCCGGGTTTTGCGGCCGGGCGGGGCATTGGTGGGATACGACCTGCTTGCCTCACGGATGGCCTCCTTGGTGCACCGGGCCGATCGCTCTCCCCACCGACTCATCGACCCCGGAGCCTTCGAACCAGTTCTCGACCAGGTCGGCCTGGAGCTCCTCGCCCTCCGGTTGTCCTTCGGTGGGCGGATTCTACGCTTTGTTGCCCAGAAGCCAGCTACGCGGTGACCTGCGTTGGCAACCAGGCCTGGACTGCGGGATGAGATCCCGTGCTGTGGGGGCCCTGTCGTTGACAGGGCCCCCACAGCACGGGGGCGGCTTCTCTAGGAGCCCCTGGGTGGATGCCCAAGGCATCCAGTGGTGTGGGTCAGCGGAAGGTGACGTAGCCGACCACGGGCATGGCGTTGACGTCGTGGACGAAGGTGCCCTGGGTCGGATTCAGCGCGGAGATCATCTTGCCGCCGCCCAGGTAGACCCCGATGTGGCCGCCACCGTTCTGGACGACAAGGTCACCGGGCTGGGGGTTGGCGGTCGGGGTACCAGCCGCCCACTGGGCCTGGCTGGTGCGGGGGATCTCGATGCCGTTCTGGGTGTAGACCCACTGGGTGAACCCGGAGCAGTCCCAGGCGCCGAAGGCGGTACCACCCCAGACGTAACCACCGCCCACACCCTGCATGGCGGTGCCCACGAGCCCGCTCCCGGAAGTGGAGACAGCAGTAGTGTCGGTGGACTGGACGGAAACATCCGAGGCCGAGGCCATCTGCGGCGTCGAGGCCGCCTGCGCCCCAGGGGCCGGGGTGGCTGCCGGGACGATCGGGGCCGCGGCGGGGGACGAGGCCAGGGTCGCCACCACGGGGGCGGGGGTGGAGGAGGCGGTGTTCGAGGGGGTCGGTAGCTCGGCGTAGGCCTGGGCGGGTGCCACCGAGCCGAGCACCGTCGCACCAGCGGCGGCTGCGAGAGTGGTGCGGCGAACGAGGCGGGACGGGGTCTGGGCGCGGTGGCGAGCAGTACGGCGCTGGAACATGGGCATGAGTGGATTCCTCCCTTTGCCTGCGAGGTGAGCTGTCGGATGCGGGTGGGAGACACCCGGCCGGGCGGACGCGCGCGTCCGGCCGGCTTAACCCCCAGGCCCCAAGGGCGGGACCGTGTATGGTTCCCCCGCTTCTGCCAAGCGATGTCTTTTCAGCGGACCCCGGGCACCGGCAGAATTCGGCGATGTACCCGGGGATGCCAACCGGATCGGCGATCGGCACGCAGAGGACAGTAGCGAACAGATAACGGAAAAGTCACGTTACGGTTACGGCCGCTCCTCCCCCCTTGTTTCACCGCCGAGCGGGACGGAGAGACGCTCGGGAGTGACAGCCGAGGCGGCGGCCGCCTTCTACTCGCGCCCCAGCACATTGCTGCCGAAGAGGTGCATATCTGACGGCGACTAGCGGATTTACGCGGTGTGCGCCCAGGCCCTCCTGTACCTGCGGCTCCGTCAGAGGGGTGCAAGAGCGCAGCTGCCAGCCCCTGCCGCCCCACAGGGATTGGTAAGAAAAGGCTAGGAAATCATCCAGGCTATTTTCAGGAAGTCGTTCTCTTCCGGCGGCGCGAGAGAGATTTCTTCATGAGATCTTCATGGTTCCTATGCATCTTTCACAAAAGGAAATGGATGCGTGGCGTGGCGCGCGCCTCGCTCTCGGGATTTCTTCACGGAATCTTCAAGGAGTAAGTGCTTCATCCGGCCAGATCCGCAGTTTGCTGTCGGTTGTATGGCGGATTGGCTCCGGCCGGTTCGTCTCCTCGGCCGAACCGACGAAGGAGCAAGCCATGACTCATCATGTGACGTCGATGCTGGAGACCTACCCGAAGGACCTGGGCGGGGTGGACGAGGAGAAGCTAGCCGCCT
Organism: Kocuria sp. CPCC 205261; assembly: GCF_040981025.1. Lineage (NCBI taxonomy): Bacteria > Bacillati > Actinomycetota > Actinomycetes > Micrococcales > Micrococcaceae > Kocuria > Kocuria sp. CPCC 205261. The sequence continues at coordinate 2,692 of NZ_JAVKPU010000017.1, forward strand.
GCATCGAGGCCTGTTTCCAGTGCGCCCAGACCTGTACCGCCTGCGCCGACGCGTGCCTGTCCGAGGACATGGTCGCGGAGCTGACCAAGTGCATCCGCACCAACTTGGACTGCGCGGATCTGTGCGAGGCCACCGGGCGGGTGCTCTCCCGGCACACCGGCTACGACGCGAACATCACCCTGGATGCGATCCGGGCCTGCCAGATGGCCTGTAAGGCCTGCGCGGACGAGTGCGAGAAGCACGCCTCGATGCACGAGCACTGCCGGATCTGCGCGGAGGCCTGTCGGCGCTGCGAGGCCACCTGCGCCGAGCTGGTCGCCGCCCTGGGCTGAGCCTGCCCCCGCGGACCCATCACCCGGGTGGCGGACGGCGGTGAGAAGCTCCGGGGCTGGCTGGGAGCGAGGCCGCGGAGCAAGCCCGAGCTGCACAAGTCGGGCGACGCCATGACACACCCACCGCCCGGGTGATGCCCCGGGTGACTGATCACCTGGGGAGAAGTTCCTCCACGGAAACCGGGCCTCTTCTGGAGGCCGACGCTGACCCACGGAGGCCGTGGATGGGCCTCCGTCGGTGAAAGAGGAATCTGATCCGTTGACCGGGCACCTCCGGAGGCGGGGGTTCTTTCTTCCCCCCGTATCTCATTGAGCACAGCCCCGCCCGCGCGGATCGTTCCCGCCCCGGCGGCGGGGTGATCACCGAGCCGGCATCTCAGGGTCGAGCTCCCTCGTCGTGGAAGAGAGACATCATCATGGGTTCCACCCCATTCCGTGGCCGCCCCACGGTGGCCGCCACTATCGCCGTCGCCACCGCCTTGCTGGGCGGGGCGACCGCCCCGGCCTTCGCCCGCTGGGAGGCCACCCCGGTCTCTGCCCATACCCAGACCGAGACTCTCCAGCCCGAGCCCACCTCCCCGACCGCCTACGAGTTCGGCGAGACCCTGGCCGGCCTCGAAGGCGAGGAACTGGAGATCACGTTCCTGGCCGAGATCATCCCGCACCACCGCGCCGCCATCGAGATGGCCGAACTGGAGCTGGAGCGCGGCACCAGTCCCGACATCCGCACGCACGCGGAGAACATCATCGCCAACCAGCAGCACCAGATCGACCAGTTCACCCGGTGGCTGGAGGAGTGGTACGGGCTGACCCCGGAAGAGGCCATGGCCCAGGTCCCGGCAGAAGCCCAGGAGGAGATGAAGATCCTGGAGGAGGAGACCCAGATGATGATCGAGGAACTCTCGGCCGTGGAGGCCGGTGAGGACTTCGACGTCGCCTTCGTGCAGAAGATGATTCCGCACCACAACAGCGGGATCATCGAGTTCCTCGAGCCGCAGTCCCGTGCCGTGCACCCGCAGCTGCGAGTGGCGGCCACCGCGGGGATCACCACCCAACAGGCCCAGGTCGCGGACTTCCGCACCTGGCTCGCCGGCCGCGCCTGATCACCGAGCTGAAACAGCGCGATCGGTGGGGCCACCTGTTAGGGTGGCCCCCACCGATCAACGACAGACTTCCATGTTCCGACCGCGCGAAAGGGGAGACCATCGTGTACTCCGGGATCGTGGCCATGGCCCTGGTGGCGCTGTCGGTCGTCGTTCTCCTCTATGCACTCCACCGCGCTGCCGTCATCACCGCCGAGCCGTTGACGGTTCTGCCCGCCCAATCCGGGTGGATGCCCCAGGAGCACGCGCTGTCCCGATTCCACGCCCGCTGGTACCTCGCCTCAATCGTGTTCCTGGCCTTCGACGTCGAGATGCTCTTCATGTATCCGTGGGCGGTGGTCGTGATCGAGAAGGGGATCTCCGCGGTCGTGGAGATGTTCCTGTTCCTCGGGGCCCTGCTCGTCGCCGTGGCCTGGGCCTGGCGCGAAGGAGCCTTCCGATGGGCCTAAGCGGTGCTCTCGCCCGGCTCGCGGTCCGGGCCACCCGGGTCCTCGTCGTCGAGGTCCCGGGGCACTGGGCGACCCGGATGGAGGTCGAGCACCAGCTGCTCCGCCGTGGGTGGCGACCGGCGTGGACACCAGCGGACGCGGACGTCCTGGCGGTGTGCGGTGTCCCCGGCCCCGAGCTCTCGGAGCTCGTGGACCGGCTCTGGGAGCAGATGCCCGGTCCCCGCGTCCGCGCCGACATCACCTCGCCCGGAACTGTAGGTTCCGCCCTCGACGCCGCCGCAGCCCTCCTTCTCGACACCCCGCACCACCGGACGGACGCCCAGGAGCGGGCGCAGGAACCCGAGATCCCCGAGGACGCGGATCATGGGGGTCACGGGGGCATGGGCCACGGGGGCATGGACCACGGCGAGATGGACCACGGCGAGATGGACCACGGCGAGATGGACCACGGCGGTCATGGCGGCATGGACCACAGCGGCCACGGCGGGATGGACCACGGGGGCATGGACCACGGCGAGATGGACCACGGCGGTCATGGCGGCATGGACCACAGTGGCCACGGCGGGATGGACATGGCCCCGGGGGGAATCGCCCTGGCCGGGGGCGGGGAGGACCGTGACGGGCTGGAGATGGACGTGCTCCACCTGCCGCTGGGTCCCGTGCTGCCGTTCTGGCCGGCCGGGCTCGTGCTGCGCTGCTCGTTGCAGGGGGATGTCGTGGTCGACGCCGAAGCCTCCGTGGTCGACGGCGCCGGAGCAGGCGGACCGGGTCCCGGTCCCGCGCCGGCGGCGGTGGTGTGGTGCGACCAGGTCATGGCGTTGCTGGCTCTCGCGGGGGTCGAGGACGCGGCGGCCTGCGCCCGCCGCGCCCGGGACGCCCTGCTGTGCGGTGACGAGGACGCCGCCCGGGCCGCCGCCGAGCGGTTGCACCGGACGATCCGGAGATCACGACTGCTCCGCTGGTCGCTGCGGGGCGTGCTGCCGCTCGACCCGTCCGACCTGGAGCAGCATGGTTTGCCGCGGCGCTGCCTCGGGGACGCCCACGACCGGCTGCTGGCCCGGGTGGAACGGATCCGGGCCGAGGCCGGCGGCGCGGAGCCGGTCCCGGTGGAGGACGCCGCGGTGCCGTGGGCGGTGCTGCCGGAGCTGGTGACCGGGCTGGAGCTGGGCTCCGTGCGGTTGGCCGTGGCGAGCCTGGATCTCGATCCGCATCCTGCCGTCCAGGCGGTGGGGCATGGCTGAGAGCGTGGTGACGACCGTCCCCGGAGGATGGGCCGTGCTGGCGGGGATCCTCCTGTGCGGCTTGGCCTTCTTCGCCGTGGCGCTGGATGCGGCGCTCTCGGCCCGGGCGCAGGGCACCGGCGGCGGATGGGGCGCGCCGCTGGGCCGTGCGGCGAGGCTGCTGCGGCAGCGGCGCCGGAGCACCGTGGCCGCGGACACCCTGCTGTGGCGGATCGGTGGCGCGGGCATGCTGGTCGGGGCGTTCCTGATGATCGCGGTGATCCCGCTGGGGGAGTGGACGCTGGCGGACCTGGACGTCGGTGTCGTGTGGTTCAACACCGTGGACGTCATGGTCTGGGCGCTGGTCTGGTTGGCCGGCTGGGGTGCGAACTCCGCCCACGGCCTGGTGGGCGGCTACCGCTTCCTGGCGCACGGGCTGGCCTACGAGCTGCCGTTGATGTTCGCGCTGGTGGCCCCGGCGATCGCCGCCGGCAGCCTGGCCGTGGGCGATGTCGCGGCGGCCCAGGACGGCGTGTGGTTCGTGGTCTGGATGCCGGTGGCGTTCCTCGTGTTCCTCATCGGCGTGACCGGCTTCTCCGTGTGGGGCCCGTTCGCCCCGGCGCTGGCCGCCGACATCGGCGGCGGCGTGCTGGCCGAGCTCTCGGGGGTCGACCGCCTCGTCCTCCAGGCCGGGCGCTACCTGTTCCTGACCGCCGGAGCCGCCTTCTCGGTGCCGCTGTTCCTCGGGGGTGGGGCCGGGCCGGTCCTGCCCGGCTGGGCGTGGGTCCTGGTGAAGACCGTGGCCGTGCTCGCGGTGCTCGTGTGGTTGCGGCGGAAGCTTCCGCTGCTGCGCCCGGACCGGTTCATGGAGATCGGGTGGATGGTCCTGCTCCCGGCCGCCGTGCTCCAGGACCTGGTCGTGTCCCTCGTCGTCGTCTGGAAGGGCTGAGCCGTGCTGGTCGGAATCGTATTCTGGGTGCTCGCCGTGGTGGCCGTGACCGCGGGGGCAGCTGTGTTCGTGGTGGACTCCATGGCCCGGGCCACCTATGCCCTGGCGCTGTCGTTCATCGCGGTGGGGGTGCAGATTCTGCTGCTCGGGCAGAGCTACCTCGGGATCATCACGATCCTCATGATGGTGATGGAGATGGCGGTGATGGCGGTCTACATGGTGATGTTCATGGGCATGAACCCGGCGCTGATGCCCATGGACATGACCCACGGGAAGAAGACCGCGATCGTCGCCTCGGCCGGGGTCTTCGTGCTGCTGGCCGCCGGTGCGCTGCTCGTGCCGTGGCCGCAGCGGCGCGGTGCTCCGCCGGAGGACCTCACGCACGCGCTGGGCCTGGAGATCATGGGCGAGAAGATGCTGGTCATGGCCGTGGTGGGCCCTGTCATGGTGGCCACCATCGTGGCCGGGGTGGTCCTGGCCGCCCACCGCACCCGCTACGACCGGCTCGGTGACGACCTGCGCCGCCGCCCGGCCGACGACCCCCAGCCGGGGGGTGTGGGCCGATGACCCTGGAAGCCGTGCTGGTCGTGGCCGCCGCACTGTTCGCCGTCGGGCTCTACGGCGCCCTGTCCCAGCAGGTGGTGGTGATGGTGATGATGGGCCTGGAACTGATGATCAACGGGGTCCTCCTGGCCGCCGCGGGCTTCTGGTGGTTCCTCGCCCCGGACCCCTCCGGGCAGGTGCTGCTGCTGGTGATCCTGGCGGCCATGACCGTGGAGATGGCCATGGGCTTCGCCGTGGCCACGCTGCTGCACCGCAGGCGCCAGACCGACATGACGGACATGGCCGAGGAGCTCTCCCGATGACCGCGGCCCAGGCCGTCCTGCTGGCCGTGGTGGTGCTCCCGGCCACCGTGGGGGCGGTGCTCGCCCTCACCCGGGCGGAGCGTGCCGCGGCCCCGGTCGCGGTGGCGACCGCCGCGGTGACCACGGTGCTCGCGGCGGTCGCCGCCCTGGCGCGGCCCGCCCTGGCGTATCCGTTCGTGGCCGGTGCCGACTTCGCGCTGGAGGCCGACGCCCTCGCGGCACTGACCCTCCCGATGGTCGCGGGAGTGACGCTCCTGGTGCTGGTCTTCGCGGCCGGCAGCATCCGGGCGGCACGGCCGCGCTTCCACGGGCTGATGCTGCTCTTCGCCGCCGCGGCCCTGACCACGGTCACGGCCGCGAGCCTGCCGGCGCTGCTGTTCGCCTGGGAGCTGATGGGCGCCACGTCCTACGCCTTGATCGGGTTCTGGTGGCGGGACGCCGACCGCGTCTCGGCCGGACTCACCGCCTTCATCACGACCCGCACCGCGGACTTGGGACTCTACGTCGCCGCCGGCGCCGCCCTGGCCGGCGGCGCCGGGATGGCCCTGTCCGCCCTGCCGGCCGCCGAGAGCCCGTGGCGGCACGTGATCGCGGCCGGGATCCTCGTGGCGGCCCTAGGCAAGGCCGCGCAGCTGCCGTTCTCCTTCTGGCTCTCCGGGGCGATGAAGGGCCCCAGCCCGGTGAGCGCGCTGCTGCACTCCGCGGCCATGGTCGCCATGGGCGGCTACCTCCTGCTCCGGGTGGAGCCGCTGCTGGCCTCCACCGGGTGGGCGGGCCCGGCCGCGGCGTGGATCGGGGCGGTGACCGCGGTGCTGATGGGGTTCGTGGCGCTGGCCCAGCGGGAGCTCAAGCAGCTGCTGGCGGCGTCCACGGTGGCGCAGCTGGGCTTCGTCGTGCTGGCCGCCGGGGTGGGCGCGGTCAGCGGCGGCGCGGCCCACCTGGTGGCCCACGCCTCCACCAAGGCGCTGCTGTTCCTGGCCGCCGGGGCGTGGCTGACGGCCCTGGGCACCGAGGAGCTCGCGGCACTGCGCGGGGCCGGCCGCCGGTGGCGGGTCGTGGGCGTGAGCGCGACCGTGGGGGCGCTGGCCCTGGCCGGGATCGCCCCACTGTCCCTGTGGGCCACCAAGGACGCGGTGCTGGCCGCCGCCCTCGAGGCCTCGGCGTGGCTCTACGCCGCCGGGCTCGTGGCGGCGGCCCTGTCGGCGGCCTACGCGGGCAAGGTCCTGTGGACGATCTGGTATCGGGGTGTCCGCGCTGAGGCCCAGGAGGGCGGCACCGGGGGAGTGGGGGTGCTGGAGCAGGTCCCGCTGGTCGTGCTCGCCGTCGGCGCGGCCGCCCTCGGGGTGCTGGCCCTGCCCCCGGTCAGCACGACCCTCGCCCAGGCGGTGGGCGGGCACGGTGAGGTGGCGGCCGCCGAGCTGCTCGTCTCGGCCGCGATCGCCCTCGTGGTCCTGCTGCTCATGCTGCGCCTGCGCGTCCCCGAGCCGGGATGGGCCGTGCGGTGGCTAGGGTTGGAGGCCGCCGCGCACGCCGTCGTCGTCCGCCCCTCACTGGGCCTGGCGCACGCCCTGGCCCGGTTCGACGACCTCGTCCTGGACCGGGCCGTGACCGCCGCCGCCGGGGCCGTCCCGGTGCTGGCACGGGCCGCGGCCCGGTTCGACGACCGGGCCCTCGACACCGGGGTCGAGGCCACCGCGCACGCCGCCGACGCGACCGGCCGGGGTGCGGCCCGGCTCGACGACGACGTCGTGGACGGCGCCGTCGAGGGCCTCGCCGGCCGGGTCCGCCGGCTCGGGCAGCTGGCCCGGGCCCCGCAGACCGGGGCAGTCCACCAGTACTTCCTCCAGGCCGTCGCGGTGCTCGCCGTCGGCGTCATGGTCTGGTCCGTCTACGCCGTGATGGGATGAACATGCTGAGCCTGATCGTCTTCCTGCCCCTGGCCGCCGCCGCCGTCCTGGCCGTGGTCCCCTCGATCGGGGCCGCGGCCGCGCGGTGGGCGTGGGTGGCGGTGAGCGTCGTGGAGCTGCTGCTCGTGGGCGTGCTGTGGGCGGGCTACGAGGACCCGGGACCCAACGGGCTGGCGTTCGAGGAGCAGGTGCCGTGGATCCCCGGGGTGAACAGCAGCTACCACGTGGGCGTGGACGGGCTCTCCCTGCCGCTGCTGGCCATGACGGCCGTCGTGTTCCTGGCCTGCGCCGTCCACGCCCTGCGGGACGCGGACCGCCCGCGCGTGCAGGCCGCACTGTTCCTGTTCCTGCAGGGCGTGAGCCTCGGGGTGTTCGTGGCGGCCGACCTCATCCTGTTCTTCGTCTTCTTCGACCTGTCCATCGTGGGCATGTACTTCGTGATCGCCGGGTGGGGCCACGGCAACGCGGTCCGGTCGGCGCTGAAGTTCTTCCTCTACACGTTCCTGGGCTCCCTGGCCCTGCTGCTGGGCTTCATCGGGCTCTACGTGGCGGCGGCACCGCACACCTTCGACATCCCCGAGCTCGTCGCGGCCGCACCTCTGGCGGGCGATCCGCTCACCGGGGGGTTGGTGCTCGCGGCGATCCTGGTGGGCCTGGCCGTGAAGACCCCCACCGTGCCGTTCCACACGTGGCTCCCCCCGGCCCACACGGACGCCCCGGCCACCGGCTCGGCCGTGCTGGCGGGGGTGCTGCTGAAGATGGGCACCTACGGGTTCGTGCGCATCGCCATGCCGATCCTGCCCGAAGCGTGGCGGGCGTGGGCCTGGGTGATCGTGGCCGTCGGCGTCGTCTCGGTGCTCTACGGGGCGTTCGTGGCCCTGGCCCAGACGGATCTCAAGCGGATGATCGCCTACACCTCGGTCAATCACATGGGCTACATCGTCCTGGCCCTGGGCGCGGTCGGGGTCCTCGCCGAGGGCGCCGCCCAGGCCCGGTCCGTGGCGGTCACCGGCGCGGTGGTGCAGATGGTCAGCCACGGGCTGATCACCGCCGCCCTGTTCCTGCTCGCCGGGGTGATGCAGGACCGGGCCGGCTCCTACGACATGGGCTCCTACGGCGGGCTGGCCGCCCCCGCCCCGCGCTACGCGGCGCTGTTCGCGGTCGGGGCCTTCGCCTCCCTGGGCCTGCCCGGGTTCTCCGGGTTCATCGCCGAGTTCCAGATCTTCGCCGGCAGCGTGGCGGTGGCCCCGGTCACCGCGGTCGCCCTGGTGGGCATCCTGGTCACCGCCGCACTGTTCCTGCGGGCCCTGCAGCGGGTCTTCACCGGCCCGGCGGCCGGGCACACCCCCGGGTTCGAGGACCTCCGGGCGCCGGAGCTGTGGTCCGCCGGTCCCCTGCTGGGCCTGTCCCTGCTCATCGGTGTGCTGCCCCGGGTGCTGCTCGAGGTGATCGAGCCGGCCTCGGCCGCCCTCGTGGGCCTGGTGGGACGGTAGCCGATGGAGGCCTCGATGCAGATGCGCCCCGAGCTGCTGCTGCCAGAGATTCTCGTCTTCCTCGGCGGGCTGGTGGTGCTGCTGGGCGGATCCTTCCTGCCCCGCGACCGGCAGTGGATCGCCCGCGCCGCCGCAGCCCTGGCCCTGCTGGGTGCCGCGACCGCCGCGGCCCTCGCCATGGCCGGGCCCGCGCAGAGCGCCTTCAGCGGCACCTTCACCGTGGACACCGCCACCGGTACCGCCCGGGTGATCACCGCCCTGACCACCCTGCTAGTCCTGGGGGTGGCCTCCGGGGAGATCGCCGGGTCCCCGCGGGAGTCGGACACGTACGCGCTGCTGCTGCTGGCCACCACCGGGGTGATGGTCCTGGCCGGGTCCACCGACCTGCTCGTGCTGATCGTGGGGTTCCTGCTGGCCAGCATCCCCCTGTACGGGATCGTCGGCCTCACCGGCGGCCGCGCCGGGGCCGAGGCCGCCATGAAGACCTACCTCATGGGGGCGCTGTCCGGGATCCTGCTCATGCTCGGGGTCACCGTGCTCTACGCCCTGGCCGGGGGCACCGACTACGCCCTGCTCGAGGAGACGCTGCCCGCGGCCCCGGCCGCGGCCGTGGGCGCGGGCGTGCTGGGCGTGCTCGCCGGGCTGCTCTTCAAGGCCGGTGGGGTGCCCTTCCACTTCTGGGTGCCCGACGCCGCCCAGGGCACCGGGGCCACCGCCGCCACGTTCCTCACCACCGTCCCGAAGGTGGGGGCGCTGGTGGCCGTGTACCGGCTCGTGGCCACGGTCTCCGCCGGGGACGGCTCCTGGTTGCTCGTCGCCGCACTGCTGGCCACCGCCTCGATGGTCCTGGGCAACCTCGCGGCGTACTGGCAGACCGACCCCCGCCGGCTGCTGGGCTGGTCCACGGTGGCCCAGGTCGGGTTCCTGCTCGTGCCCGTGGCCGCGGCCGGGCGCAGCGACCTGGCCCTGCCCTCGCTGCTGTTCTACCTCGCCGCCTACGCCGTCACCAACGTCGCCGCCTTCGCCGTCACCGCCGCGCTGCCCGAGCACCGGGAGCTGGCCGACTACCGGGGCCTGGCGCGCTCCCGCCCCGGCCTGGGGCTGGCGCTGCTCGTGGCGCTGCTGGGGCTGGTGGGGACCCCGCCGCTGGCCGTGTTCGTCGGCAAGCTCACCACCGCCACCGCCGCCTGGGACGGCGGGCACGGCTGGCTGGCCCTGGTGGTGATGCTCAGCAGCGTGCTCAGCCTCTTCTACTACCTGCGCTGGTTCGCCCCCGTCTTCGCCCGCCCGGAGCAGCACGCCGCGGGGTTCCCCGGCCGCGGCGGGGCGGCCGCCTGGCCGGCCGTCACCGCCGGGGTCGCCGCGGTCGCGAGCCTGGTGCTGGGTGTCCTGGCCGGCGCCCTGTGGGCGGCCCTCGAGGGCCCCCTGGGAATGTAGGTGCGGCGACCTTCGCGCCCCGGACCGCCCGTGCGCAACGCCGAGAGGGGCGAACTCAGGCCCGGGTGCTCTGGCCGTGCTCGGCCGCATAGGCGGCGAAGACCTCACCGGGGTGCTCCCCGGTGCCCACGAAGTCGTCCTTGATCTCGGACCCGAGCTGGTCCAGGGCCGAGGACAGCCGCTGGGCGCTGGACCGCACCGCCGGCTCGGACCGGGCCATGGCCGCATCACGGAGCCGCAGCGCATACGGCAACTGCCGTGCCAAGGACAGATCGGGGTCGCTCTCCTGAAAATAGAAACCCTCGGTGTGCTGGGTGAAGTCCACGGAGATCTTCGTGAGATCCGCCTGCAGGGAATCCAGGACCCGGGAGGCGATGACCGGCTCGACCTCCTCGATCGTCTCGGCATAGTCGGCGTCGGCCAGCCCCTTGAGTTCCAGGGCCAGCGCCCGGCGCCGCATCAGGGGAGGATAGATCTGCGTGAACCACGTCAGCGCCGCGGTCAACAGCGCGAACCCGGTCAAGGCCTCGAACGGGGCAGCGACCCGGATCCACGAGTCGGTGGCCACCACGTCCCCGTAGCCCAGCGTCGACAGCGTCACCACGGAGACGTAGACGGCCTCGACCGCGTCCGGGTAGGCGGCCGCGTCGATGCCGGAGGAGTACATGAACCCGCCCGGGACGTGCGGGTAGTAGATCAGCGCCCACCCCGCTGCTTGCAGCACCACCCAGAGGAGCACCACGGCCACCATCGCCGCCGGCCCCACGGCGGAGCCGGCCCGGTGACCGGTGGCCTTCGAGACCTTCCACACCGTGGAGAGCACCAGTCGGCTCAGACGTCCCTGGCCGCTGGGGTGCAACAGGGTGTGGAACATGTCCATCAGCCCGGCCACGATGACCACGATCCCCAGAGCTGTCAGCAGTACGTCCATGATCGACCTCCGTCGTTGGTTTTTGTTCTTCCGGTCCCCGGGTTACGGGGCGGCTCACCGGTCCTCAGTGCTGTTCGTGCTCGCCCTGCCGCGCGTCCTCGTCGGAGCGGTGTCGCACGGTGAACCACTGCGCCACGACGATGACCAGGGCCACCACGGCGGTGATTACCAGGGTGAACGGGTCCGACTGGGATTTCAGCAGCACGAACGGCACGAGCACCGTGACGTCGAGGGCGATCGCGACCCAGGGGATCCACGGTTTGGCCCCGACGTCGTCCTTGAGGTGGCGGAGGATGCCGAGGTGGATGGCGATGTCCATCGCCAGGTAGAGGATGGCGCCGAGGGAGGCGATCTGGCCCAGGTCGAAGAAGGCCGCCATGACGATGGCCAGTCCCGCCGTGATGTAGAGGGACTGGTGGCCCTCCTGACCCGGCAGCCCGGGGGCCTGGCCCATGTCGCGGAGCATGTCGTAGAGCTTCGAGACCGAGAACAGGCTCGCGATCAGCCCCGACAGGGTCGCGACGACGGCGATCGCCACGGTCAGCGTCACGCCCCAGGCGCCGAACATCGGCTCGGCCGCCTCGGCCAGGGCGTAGTCCCGGGCCTCGACGATCTGCGGCACGGTCAGGCTGCCGGTCACCGCGACGGTGATCAGCAGGTAGAGCACGGTGCACAGGGCGAGGGAGATCATGATGGAGCGGCCGATGTTGCGCTCCGGCTGCTGCAGGTCGGCGCCCTGGTTGGTGATCGTGGTGAAGCCCTTGTACGCCAGGATGCACAGGGTGGTTCCGGCCAGGAAGCCCAGCCATCCCGCCTCCGGCGGGGTGCGGTCGGCGGCGCTGAACAGCCGGCCCAGGGAGGACACCCCGGCGGCGAGGATGCCGGCGATCGCCAGCACGGCGATCCCGACGATCTTGAGCGCCGCGGTCACCGTGGCGGAGCGCTCCACCCACCGGTTGCCCACCAGGTTGACCAGGGCGGCGGCCACGATCGCCACCACCGCCAGCACCGCCACCCACACCTCGGAGCCCTGCAGGCCGAAGGGGCGCAGCAGGTAGGAGGCGAAGGTGCGGCCCAGCAGGGACTCGGCCAGGATCATCGACACGTACATGAACAGGGAGAAGGACCCGGCGAGAACCCCGGGGCCGTAGGCGGCCTTGAGCAGCATCGCGATCCCGCCGGAGGACGGGTTGGTGGCCGAGTAGCGGATGTAGGAGTAGGAGCTGAACGCCACGACCACGGCTCCGGCGAGGAACGCCCAGGGCACCCAGCCGCCGGCCAGTTCGGCGACCTGCCCCACGAGGGCGAAGATGCCTGCGCCGATCATCACCCCCGTCCCGAGGGCGACGGAACCGGTCAGGGAGAGCTTCTGCTGCGTCTGCGTGTCGTGGTCCATGAGGAGGTGCACGTCCTTCCTGCCGGGCGGTGAGTGCCCCCGGCGGTGGGGTGGTTCGGACAGGGTCGGTGGGCCGGCCCACGGTGCTCAGCGGGCCTCGAGGGTGCCCATCATGCCGAGGTCCTCGTGGTCGAGGATGTGGCAGTGGTAGACGGTGCGGCCGGCGAAGTCGTCGAAGGCCACCCGGACCGTCACCTCTCCGAAGGCCGGGACGTTGACCACGTCCAGCCACCGCGGTGCGGCGACCTCGCGGCCCGCCTCGGTCACGACCTGCATGGGCCACACGTGCAGGTGCATCGGGTGGTCCATGGGGCTGGAGTTGGTGAGGGTCCACTCCTCCACGGTGCCCACCCGGACCCGCTGGTCGGTGCGCTCGGCGTCGAACGGCCGCCCGTCGATCGTGAAGGACATCATCTGCCCGGGGCCGCGCATGCCGCCCATCATCCCGCCCATGCCCATGCCCATGGCGAAGTCCAGGGTGCGCCGGGCCGCGACCGGCTCCTCGCGCAGGTCCCGCAGCACCGGACCCGGGGGGACGGGGCCGGCGTCCGCGGCCCGGTCCCCGGTGACCTCGAGGGTGAGCAGCTCGATCGGCTCGTCGGTGCCGGGGCCGTCCCCCGGCATCGCCCCGCCCATCATGCCGTCCATGCTGCCGCGGTCCACGGGGGCGGCGGTCAGGGTGGAGGCGCCCTCGCGGGTGTCCACGAGCAGCTCCACCCGGTTGCCCGGGGCCAGGGTCACCTCGGTGAGCTCGACCGGCTCGGGGAGGCGGCCGACGTCGCGGCCGAGCAGCCGCAGCTTCTGGCCGTCGAGGGTCAGGCGCAGGTACCGGGCCGGGCAGGCGTTGACGACCCGCCACAGCTCCCGCTCCCCGGGTGCGGCGCCGGCCCGGGGCCGGACCTGGCCGTTGACCAGCACGGTCTCGCCCTCCCGGCCCATCATCCGCTGCGGCGGGGAGACCTCGGCCAGGTTCCCGGAGTCGTCGAGGGTGAGGTCCGAGACCACCAGCACCCGTTCCCGGGCCACGGGCACGGGGTCGGGGTCCTTGACGACGATGGCCCCGTAGAGACCCGCCGCGAGCTGGTCGGCCACGTGCCCGTGCCGGTGCGGGTGGTACCAGTAGGTGCCGGGCGGGTGGTCGTCCGGAAGGGAGAAGTCGTAGTCGAAGGAGTCCCCGGGGGCGATGCTGACGAAGGGGTTGTCCCCGTTGTCCTCCGGGGAGACGTGCAGCCCGTGCACGTGCAGGTTCGTGGGGGCCTCCAGGCCGTTGGTCATCGCCACCCGGAGCGTGTCGCCGGGGCGGACCCGCAGGGTGGGCCCCGGCAGGGAGCCGTTGAACGCCTGCACGTGCGCGGTGCGCGCCCCGATCCGCACCCGGGCGGGGGCGGCCTCCAGGGCCAGGTCCAGGGCCCCGTCCCGGCTGGACAGCACCTCGGGCTGCAGCAGCTCCCGGCCGCCGCCGAGGGCCTCACCACCGCCGCCGGTCCACCACAGCCCGGCCCCGCCCACGGCCGCGGCGCCGGCCCCGGCCGCACCCAGGGCCAGCAGCTGCCGGCGGGTCAGCGGGCTCACCGGTCGCCCTCCTCCAGGGTCCGCAGCCGCTCGCGATACTCTTCGGTGCTGATCTCCCCGCGGGCGTAGCGCTCCTCGAGGATCTCCCGGGACCGGCGCGGACCCGCGCCCGTCGGCGGCGGGGCGCTCCCGCCCTGCCGGGTCCCGCCGCCCGTGGGCGGCGACGCCGGTCACCGGGGCAGTCAGGAACCGTCCGGCAGCTCCTGGAGCATCTGCTCCATCTCGGTGATCTCCGCCTCCTGGTCCTCGACCACCTGGCGGGCGAGCTCGACGGCCTGGGGGTTCTGTCCCTGCTCGATCTGCTCCTGGGCCATCTCGACCGCGCCTTCGTGGTGGACGGTCATCTGCTCCAGGTACAGCCGGGCCGCGTCCGTCCCCTGCGCGTCGGTGAGCATGCCCATGTCCTCCTCGCTCATCATCCCGCCGGCCCCGTGGTCCATGGACGTGGAGTCCTCGCCGGACATCGGCGCTTCCCAGGTCTGCAGCATCTGGTTCATGCGCTCGATCTCCGGGCCCTGGGCATCGATGACCTTCTGGGCGAAGTCCTGGACATCGGCGGGGATGTCGTCCTTGGCCAGCAGTGTCTCGCTCATGTCCACGGCCTGCTGGTGGTGGGGGATCATCATCTGGGCGAACATCACGTCGTCGTCGTTGTGCTCTTCAGCGATCGGCTCCCCTGAGGTAGCGCCCGGCGGGGTGCTCGAGGGGCTACCGGCCCCGGTGGCGGCAGCTGTGGAGCTGGTGGTCTCGGAGGCCGCGTCAGTGTTCTGTTCGCCTCCGGTGCCGCAGCCGGCCAGGGCCAGGGCAGAGGCGAGGGCCACGGCGGTGAGGGAAGAGGCTCGGTTCATGGGGATGTCCTTACGTGGGGTGGTTGGGTGGTGGTGGCCCCAGGCAGGGCCTGGAGACCGGGAGCCGGGTCGGGCCGTGGGGGATCCGGTCCCGGCACGCTCAGGAAGAGGTGACCGCATATCCGGTACGCGCCACTGCGGCGCGCACGGATTCCTCTGCGACAGGGGTGGTGCTGGTCACGGTAACGGCCGAAGCCTCGCCGGCTACGAGGTCGATCTGCACGTCAAGGACCCCCTCCAACGCCGTGAGGGCCTCGGTGACCCGGCCGGCGCAGTGGCCGCAGGTCATGCCCCCCACCTGGTAGGTCGTGGCGGTGCCGTCCGAGGACGGCGACTGCGCCTCGACGGCAGTCCCCGCTTCCTCAGGGACAGAGGAGGGAGCGCAGCAGGCGCAACCGGTGGCGGCCATCGGCAGGGGGCGGCGGGGCGAGCTGGTCATGGTGGGCTCCTTCGGATCGTGAGGGAACGGGGAGCGCCCCTCGCCTCTCAGGTATATACCCTGGGGGGGTATAGTGCAAGGATGTCAGTGAGCCTCCCGAGCGGGAGGCAGATCGGCCAGTTGGGGGGGCGGCAACTGGATGGTGAACACCGCGCCGTGTCCGGGTCCGGGGGAGGTGGCGGTGAGGGACCCGCCGTGGGCTTCGACCAGGGCGCGGGAGATGGTCAGGCCGATCCCGGAGCCGCCGTGGTCGCGGTCGCGGGCGGTGTCCCCGCGGTAGAAGCGTTCGAAGACGTGGGACAGGTGTTCGGCGCTGATGCCATCACCGGTGTCGGCCACGTGGATGGCGATCTGCCCGGGACCCTGCCGGGCCGCCCTCAGGATCACCTTTCCGCCCAGCGGGGTGTGGCGCAGGGCGTTGGTGAGCAGGTTGCCCAGTACCTGGCCCATCCGTTGCCGGTCCACGTCCACGGTCCCGGCCGACTCGTCGACGTCGAGCTCCAGGGCTACGCCCTTGGCGGCGTAGCCCTCCCGGTGGGCCTCCACGGCACTCCGGAGGAGCTCACCGACGGGCTGCTCGGTGCGGTCCAGGTCGATCCGGCCCTCCTCGGCGCGGGAGACGTCGTTGATGTCGTCCACCAGCCGGGTCAGTCGGGCCAGTTGCTCGCTCATGAGCTCACTGGTGGTCTCATCCCAGTGGGTGACCCCGTCCTGGAGGGCCTCGCAGTAGACGGTGAGCACCGCGATGGGGGTGCGCATCTCATGGGCCAGGTCTGAGAGCATTCGCCGGCGGGTGTCCTCGGTGCTCCGCAGACGGGCGGCCATGGTGTTGAACGAGGAGGCAAGGGCCTCGACCTCCGCCCCGGCGCCCATCGCCGGGACCCGGGTGTCGTAGCGGCCGTGGGCCATGCCCTGGGCCGCCTCGGTCAATCGTTCCAACGGCCCCCGGATACGACGGGAGCACCAGGTGCTGACCACCAGGGCGGTGCCCAGGGCCACGCCCAGGGTGATGAGGTTGGTGTCGCGGTAGGCCTGCTCCACGTGCAGCAATTCCGGGGAGTTCTCCGGGTGCCCGGCCATGATCAGGTGCTCGTGGAAGATCGCCGGGCCGGCCAGGGAGGCCACCACGACCGCGGCGAGCAGGCTGGCGGCCACCACCAGCAGCTGGGCGAGCAGGAACCGGGAGACCAGCCCCCGGGGGCGTCGGGTCATCGGGCCCCCATCCGGTAGCCGACCCCGCGCACCGTGTCGATATGGGCGGTCGGTTCCTCGCCCAGCTTGCGGCGCAGGTGGCCGATGTGCACGTCCACGATCCGCTCGTCGCCCACCCAAGCCGGGTCCCACACGATGTCGATGAGCTGACGACGGGAGAACGCCTGGTGTGGGCGGGCCGACAGGGCCGCCAGCAGGTCGAACTCGGTGCGGGTGACCGCCACCGGATCGCCGCCCACCCGCACCTCGTGGGCGGTCAGGTCGATGACGAGGTCCCCGAACACCCGCGCCGGCTCGGCCGGGGCCACGGTGGTGCGCGGGCGGCGCAGCACCGCGGCCACCCGGGCGACGAGCTCGCGCACGCTGAAGGGCTTGGTGATGTAGTCATCGGCCCCGGCGGCCAGCCCGGCCAGCTTGTCCTCCTCGTCCCCGCGGGCGGTGAGCATCAGCACGTAGCACTCCGAGAAGGCCCGCAGCCGCCGGCACACCTCGACCCCGTCCAGCCCCGGCAGCCCCAGATCCAGGACCACGACGTCCGGGTGCTCCGTGCGGGCGGTCTCGAGGGCGGCGGGGCCGGTGTGCGCCTGGGCGACGGCGTAGCCGGCGCGGGACAGGTAGGTGGCGACCATCTGCGCCAGAGGCTTTTCGTCGTCGACCACCAGCACCCGCCCGGCTGAGGACGCATCCCTGTCTGCGGAGATCACCATGATCCCAGTGTGTCCCGCCGTCCCGACGTAGAAGCCACTTGGGGGCCGGATGGTCCGCAATCTTCGCCAAACCTTCAAGGAATCTGGGCTCCCGCCTGCCGGTGGCCTGCCAGAATGGTTCTCAACCCCCGCATTTTCTGGTGACCCGACAAGGAATCATGGACACCCTTTCCCGTAGAAGTCTGCTCGTCGCCGGATTCGGCCTGCTCGGCTCCGGCGCCCTGGCGGCCTGTTCCTCACCTGCCCCGTCCCTCCCAGCAGGGGTGGGGGCCGGGACGGCCTCCGCCGGAGCCGGTCAGCGCCTCGTGGACACGGCGCTCACCGCCCGGCCGGTCACGCTCGATCTGGGCGGATCGACGGTGGCGACGTGGGCCTACGGCGACAGTCTCCCCGGTCCGCTCATCCGCGCCACGGCCGGGGACCGGCTGCGCATCCGGGTCGAGAATCGCCTGCCGGCGGACACCACCGTGCACTGGCACGGCATCGCCCTGGCCAATGGCGCCGATGGGGTGCCCGGGGTGACCCAGGATCCGATCGCCGCCGAGGCGACCTACACCTACGACTTCACCGCCCCGGACCCGGGGACCTACTTCTACCACCCGCACGTCGGGGTGCAGCTGGACCGCGGTCTGTACGCCCCGCTGATCATCGACGACCCGCAAGAACCCGGCGCCTACGACCACGAGTGGATCCTCGTCCTCGACGACTGGGTCGACGGCACCGGCCGTACCCCCGATGAGGTCCTGGCCGCACTGACCTCCTCCCGGGACAACGGCGGGATGCCCGGGATGGACCACGGCAACGTGGGCGGGATGGAGGGCATGGACATGTCCTCCGGCTCCTCGGAGGGCATGGCTGGGATGGACCACGGGGCGATAAGCGCCGGGGACTCCCCGTACGGCGATGACGCCGGGGACGTGTCCTACCCGCACTACCTGGTCAACGGGCGGGTTCCCGCGGACCCGGAGGTGCTCACGGCGAAGCCGGGCCAGAAAGTGCGGTTGCGGATCATCAACGCCGCCGCGGACACCATCTTCACGGTCGCCCTGGGCGGGCATCGCATGACCGTCACACACACCGATGGGTTCCCGGTGCAGCCGCAGGACACCGATGCCCTCTACCTGGGCATGGGAGAACGCTACGACGCGACCGTCACCCTGGCCGAAGGGGTCTTCCCCTTCGTGGCCGTGCCGCTGGGCAAGGACGGGCAGGCCATGGCCCTGGTGCGCACCGGGGCCGGCAATCCACCGCCGTCGTCAGTACGACCGGCGGAACTGGACAGATCCGTGCTCATCGGCGCCGACCTGACACCGGCGGACAGCGCCCGGCTGGAGGCCCGGGACCCCGACGTGTCCCTGGACCTGGCCATGACCGGGCAGATGAACCCTTACGAGTGGGGATTTAAGGGGGCCCCCTACGGGCAGCACGATCCTGTGCAGATCCAGGAGGGACAGCGGGTGCGGCTGACCGTGGCCAACCACACGATGATGGCCCACCCCCTGCACCTGCACGGGCACACCTTCGCGCTGCCCAACGGCCTGCGCAAGGACACCGTCCTGATCGCCCCGATGCGATCGATGGCCATCGACGTGCAGGCGGACAACCCCGGGAACTGGCTGATCCACTGCCACAACATCTACCACGCCGAAGCCGGCATGACGACCGAACTGAGATACCGCCCATGACCACCCTCTCCCGCCGCTCCCTGCTCACCTTCGGCCTGGTCGCCGGCACCGGACTGGCCGTCACCGCCTGCTCACCACAGTCCGGGAACTCCACCGCCCCGGCCTCCAGCACGGGCACCGCCATCACCCACGTCCACGCCATCACCCGCGATGCGGCCGGGACGATCCTGCTGGCCACCCACGAAGGCCTGTTCCGCCTGGACGACCAGGACCTGACCCAGGTCGGCCCGGTGGTGGACCTGATGGGCTTCACCACCACCGGCGAGGGGCGCTACCTCGCCTCCGGCCACCCGGGTCTGGGCGTGGACCTGCCTGAACCGGTCGGGCTGATCGAGTCCACCGACGCCGGTGAGAGCTGGAGAGTGCTCTCGCGGGCCGGGGAATCGGACTTCCATGCCCTGGCCGCCGGCCCGAACGGGGTCATCGGCTTCGACGGGCAGCTGCGCATCAGCGCCGACGGCCGCAACTGGGACACCGCCGCCATCCCCTCCGCCCCCGCTTCTCTGGCGGTCGCCCCGGGTACGGGCACGGTGCTGGCCACCACCGAGGACGGCCTGCTGCGCTCCTCCGACAACGGCACGACGTGGACGACGGTGGACACCCCGCAGTTGATGTCCCGGGTGGCCTGGGCCGACGACGAAACGATGGTGGGCGCCGGCATCGACGGGCGCCTGCTGACCAGCCGTGACGCCGGGGACACCTGGACAGCCAGTCGGGACCCGGTCGGCGAGGTCGTAGCCCTGGGAGCAGGTCTGACCGACGGCGGGGAGGTCGAGGCGCTGCTGGTGGAGGGCCCCCGGGTGCTGCGGAGCCTGGACGGTGGAGCCACGACGGAGCAGCTGCTGTGAACACCACCGCTCGTGCCCCCAGGCACAGTCGGCGACCATTCACGCCTGACAGCGCGCCAGGCAACAAGGGAGTAGGGGGCCATCATGAGTAAGGACGACTCTACGCACCAGGACGCCACCCATGCCGCGATGCCGGCGGAGGCCGGACGTGTCCCGCGGAAACGGCTGACCGGCATCGACGCGGCGCGCTGATCGGGCTGACCGCCATCCATTTCCTGCCCGCCGAGAACGAACAGACCCACGAGGCGACGCTGAGCTGGACCCTGTTCTCCGGAGACTCCGCCGCCCTGTTCGCCCTGCTGGCAGGGGTGGGCCTGGCCTTCGCTACCGGTGGCCGACACCCCCGAACAGGCCGACGGATGACGGGAGCGCGGGTGGGCGTGGCGGTGCGGGCCCTGCTGATCTTCGCCCTCGGGGTGGCAATCAACTCCCTGATGCCCGAGGACCCACCGGCGTTCAACATCCTCACCTACTACGGCATCTTCTTCGTGTTGACCATCCCCTTCCTGCACCTGCCCGCCCGGACGCTGTTCCTCAGCGCAGCTGGGTTCGCGGTGGCGGCACCGGTCCTGATGCTGGAGCTGGGCGACCAGGTCCCGGAACTCTCCTCCGGCAATCCCACCGTCATCGACGTGCTCACCGACCCCGGCGCCACCCTCGCCCAATTGCTGCTCACCGGCACCTACCCGGCCCTGCCCTATCTGACCTACTTGTTGGTGGGCCTGGGCATCGGACGCCTGCACCTGCACCACGTCGAGATCCAAACCCGTCTGTTGGTGATCGGGGTGGGTCTGGCGGTCACGGCCCGGCTGGCCTCCTGGCTGGTGCTCTACATCTTCGGCGGCTATCACCAGCTCACCCACGCCGCGTCCTTGGACGAGGAGACTCTGGCCGGGATCCTGATCTGGGGCCCCGACGACGCGCTGCCCGCGGGCTCCTGGTGGTGGCTGGCCATCACCACCCCGCACACCAACATGCCCCTGGCCATCGCCTGGAGCCTGGGGGTGAGCCTGGCCGCGCTCGGGGCGTTCCTGCTACTAGCCCGCAAGGTCGGTCCGTGGCTGCTGCCCCTGTCGGCGATGGGGGCGATGACCCTGACCCTCTACTCCACCCAGCTGGTGCTGCTCTCCTTCGAGCTGCACTACGACCAGCCCCAGCTGTGGTTCCTGCTCTACCTCGTTCTGGCGGCGATCTTCGCCCTCGCCTGGAAACGCGCCTTCGGGCAAGGCCCTCTGGAACGGCTCGTCAGCACGGCCGCCAAGAAAGCCAGCACCACCGTCCTGCCTTCCTCCTCCGGCGCCGATCGAGAATGAGGACACGGTGGTCAGCCACCACATGAAGAAGCTCGTCGACCCTGGCCTGCTCACCCGTGAACAGCGGTGCGCGGCAAAACCTGGGCGGCCGACCGACCTCGTTGGGCAGGCGCTTCTCAGGCCGCGGACTACTCCGTCTTGCGACGCTCAGGGCGGCTCTGTGCTGGATGCCGAGGAAAGCACAGTTCGCAGCACTGCGGTTGGGCTCTCTTCGGAGGCGAGCAGCAGGCCGGCGTAGTGAGCGTTGCTGGCGGCGACGGTGCTGCGCCAGCGGACGGCGGTGGCCAGGTGCATGCCGGTGAGGTCGGCGAGCACGGGTGGTGGCAGCTGTTGGGACAGTGAGGTGAGTGCCCCGGTTCGCGCCGGGCTCACCAGGACACCGACTGCGGCCAGCCGGCGCACCAGAGCGGCCGCTGACAAGGGTGTCCCCGGCTGAGCGCCGGGATACAGCCAGTGGTGGTCTTGGGCAGGGGTGAACATCCGACGCGCGCTGCGATCTGCTGCGGTCTGGGTAGCGAGATCGGCCAGCGGCTCGGGCAGGAGCAGCGGTTCCTTCCCGACCGTGACTTGCAGCGCCTCCCCGGTGGAGCGGATGTCGTCCAGACGGATCCGGGTGATCTGGGCAGGGCGGAAGCCGAAGACCAGCACCAGGGCGGCGGCCAGCTTCGTCCCCGCCGTGATCGTGTCGTGGTTCAGGACGCCGTCGAGGACTCGGCGGCGCTGGTCATCGCTGAGACCTCCCACCAACAGGTACGTCCTGGGCGGTCGGGTGATCTCCAGAGGCTGGCTGCGGCCGTTGGTGTGGGCCCAGGTGAGGAAGCCGGCCACGAGGTATTTCTCGGCCCCGGTGGTGGCCCAGTGGTCCAGGTCGGCCTGGTCCAGGCTCGCCAGGGTCTTGCCCCGGTCTCGGGCCCAGGCGAGCAGGTCAAGCACGACCCGCAGCTCGTGCCGGCGGCTGGTGACCAGCGGACCGGACAGGGGCTCGGCGCGGCTTCTGAGATCGCGCAGGTGCTTCCAGGTGGCGAACTGGACAAAGGCCTGCCGCTCACCCGGATCCTCGATCAGCTGGGCGGTGGTGATGATCCACGCCTGGAAGCGGGCCAGCGGCAGGTTGCGGGCGGGCAGCAGGCCGTGCTCGACCAGCAGCGCCCGCACCGCCCGGGTCGTGTACTCGGGCCCGAGATCGTCGAGGGCCTCGTGGTCGAGCAGATCGGGGGTGGCCAACACCGTGCGCAGCAGTTCCACGGCGCGGTGGCGATGGAAGGCCGCGCGGACCGTGGCCGGGTCCCCGGCCTGGAGGGCGGTGAGCATCGTGCGGGCGGTCTCGTGGCGCTCGAGCAACTCGGGCGGGAACAAGGTGGCGAGCTGGTCATCGGCGGTGCACCGGTCGCACAGCCCGGTCTGTCGCAGCTTGGCATGGCGGCCGCAGCGGGTGCAGTCGCGGAAGCTGACCGGGTGGCGCGGGTAGCAGTATTCGCACAGGGGCGCCCCCTCGGTTCGTCCCACGACGCGCCGGTGCCGGTGGCAGACGCTGCAGTCCTCGAGAATGTGGTGACAGCTGTGGCAGATCGGGGCGCCGGACTCGTCCCGGGTGGCGACAATCCGCTCCTGGGCGCACCGGGAGCAGGGTTGCCTGGGTTTGCGGCACCTCTCGCACACCGCGCCCGGGGTGCCGGGGAACCGGCACGGTGTAGTGCGCCCACACCGGGTGCACGTGTCCACCTGGGCTGCGAACCGGCACGGGGCGCAGACGGGTCCGGCGGGGCCGCGGTAGACGATGTGCTGGTGGGTGCCGCACTGGCTGCAGATGCCCCAGCCGTCGGGGAGGGCCTTCGCGCACCCCTGGCACAGCCGGGCCTCGTCGGGCATCCGCCGTGCGATCGGGCCCGTACGCCCACATCCGTCGCACGGTTGGGACCGCAGTGCTGTGTAGCACCGGGAGCAGCAGCGTAAACCTTCATAGACGTTGGTCAGCGACCGGTGCTGCCCGCAGTGCCCGCAGCACGCCGGCGGCAACTCGGGCGCCTGGCGGGCCAGCTGATCATAGAGGACACCGAAGAGGGCCGACCCCCGGGCAGGGGCTGCGAACCAATCCGCTCCGTAGTCGGCGATGTCCAGGGCCAAGCGCAACCGGCGCCCGGGCGAGGCGGGAAGCTGGGCGAAGACCCCCCCCAGGACCGCAGGATCCAGGGAGGGGATCAGGCCGTGGGCGGCCGCGACGAAGATCGCCGATGCTTGCCCGTACATGTCCCGCCAGCAGGCCCCGCAGTAGTCGGCGTCCCCGACGAAGGAGGCGAGCTGACGCTCTCGTCGGCAGCAATGACAGGTGATGGCCCTGGTACCGGCCCGCTTCTTGCACTTGGAGCAGACCCGGTGCCCGTCGAGGCGTTCGGGCAACATCCGCTCGAGACCACAGCCGGTGCAGCGCGGCAGGCGCACCGAGGTGGCACCGGCCTCGAGCAGGGCGGCGATGATGCGCTGCAGCAGGGTCGGCATCGCGTTGTCGGCCGAGGTCAACAACCCCGGATCCACGTGCAGCTGACCCAGCTGCCGGGCCCCGGAGTGGGGCCGCACGACGATGGCAGCCACGATCTCCCGGAGGCGATCGGCGGGCACACCGGCCTCCACCGTGCTGATCAGCTCGGCGATGGGCCGCCCCGGGTGCTCACTCATCGCTGGGAGGCACGATCCGGGCCCGCTTGGGCCGAGCCCCGGAGGCACGCAGCGCATCCGCCGAAGCCTCGGGCGACCCCGCATCGGTGCCGGTGCCGGTGCGAGCGGTGGCCGCGCCGAGATCGACACGGGTGATGAGGTCATTGGCCGTGCAGCCGAAGATGTCCATCAGGGCCGCTAGCACGTGCAAACTCAGCCGTTCCGGTTTCTCCGCGGCCAGCCGGTAGACCTGGCTGGCCGACAGATGGATACCCCTCGCTTCCAGTTCCGGGATGAGCTTGGTGGTGCTGAACATGCCCGCGGCCGCCATTACCTGCCGCAGCTTCCACTCATAGCCGATGACCTTCACTGTCTCTGCCCTCCCGGGTTCGTGGGCAGCACGGCCCGGATCGCGTCATGGAGCATCTTGTTCTTGAAGTCCCCACTCACGGCCGTGTAGAGCCCGGTGGTGGACTGGTAGACGTGGCCGGCCTGTTCCTGGACGAAGCGGGGGTCCACCCCGTCCTCGATCAGATGGGTCACGTAGCTGTGGCGCAGACAGTGCGGGCTCAACGCCGGATCCAAGCCGAGCTCATCGCGGTAGAACCCGAACCGGTCAGCGACGTCACGGGCCTGCAGCCGGGTCCCGCGCTCGGTCAGCCACAGCGCATTCGAGGCCGCACTGGAAGCGCTCTTCACGACTAGGTGTACTGACCGGACACGTTGGTCAATCGGGACTGCCGCACGGATAGGTGACATCTGATCTGGCTTGCCCGTTGGGCGGCCTGGAAGGATGTGCATCATGCCCGCTCCCTACCCCCAGGAGTTCCGCGAAGACGTCGTGCGAGTGGCCCGGTCCCGTGAGGACGGCATCACCATCGCGCAGATCGCGAAGGACTTCGGAGTCCACGAAATGACGCTCCATAAGTGGATCCGCCAAGCCGATATCGACGATGGCAACCGGCCCGGCAGGACACGGGAGGAGTCGACCGAGCTGCGTGAGGCCCGCAAGCAGATCCGGCTGCTCCAGCAGGAGAACGAGGTCCTCCGCCGTGCCGCGGCCTACCTGTCCCAGGCGAACCTGCCGGGAAAAGGTTCTTCCCCCGCAAGCGGGAGGTGCCCCCACCGCTCGTGAGTGAGCTCGCCGCTGACGGCATCCCCGTCACGGTGTCCCTGCGGGTCCTCAAGCTCTCCCGTCAGCCCTACTACCGCTGGCGCCACCAGCAGGTCACCCAGGCTGAGCTGACTGAGGCCTACCGCGCCAACGCGTTACTGGACGCCCACGTCGACGACCCCGAGTACGGGTACCGGTTCCTGGTCGGCGAAGCCGCCGAGGCCGGCGAAGTGATGTGCCAGCGCACGGCATGGAGCATCTGCCGGGACAACCAGTGGTGGTCCGTGTTCGGGAAGAAGCGCGGCAAGAACGGAAAGCGTCCCGGGCCACCGGTCCACGACGATCTCGTGAAGCGGGACTTCTCCGCCGATGACGTCAACGAACTGTGGCTGACCGACATCACAGAGCACTGGACCGCTTGAGTTCCAGCCATCGTCGCAACACTGGTTCAACTCGCATTCAGTAAAGCATGGAG
>NZ_JAVKPU010000018.1:0-17507 GCF_040981025.1 Kocuria sp. CPCC 205261
CACTCACCTGGGTGACGCACCGCCCGCAGCGGTGGTCACTGATAGGTTCCCCACCATGAAGACGGTGTGAGTGTCTGCCCTGTAAACGAGGAATCCCCGAATACGTCAGGGCCCTGCTCCTCGCCCACGGCGCCCTGCCCATCCGGGACGAACTGGTCGTCCGCTACGACGACTGGGCCACCGCCGCACTGGCCCGGGTCACCACCGGCGACCACCGCAAGGTCCTCCGACGGTTCATCCGCTGGCACCACCAACGCCGCCTGCAGGCCATGACCCCCGTGCCCTACGGCACGTTCCTGTCCGCCAAGCAGTCCACCACGGTGGCCATCGACTTCCTCAACTGGCTCACCACCCACGGAATCCAGATGCCCGGCCTGCAACAAGCCCATCTGGACCAGTGGCAGACCGAAGGGCCCACCACCCGCCAGACCGCCCATGGATTCCTGAACTGGGCCATCACCTCCCAGCTCGTCGACCCCACCCTGACCATGACGCCGCACCGCCGCGGCACCAGCCCCAGGCTCAACTTCACCGACCAGCACCGGGCCCTCCACCGCGTCACCGTCAGCGGCGACCTCCCGGCCCGCGACCGTGCTGCGGCGATCCTTGTGCTCGTCTTCGGCCAGCAGATCAAAGACGTCGTGAAGCTGACCTGGCAGGACGTCATGGTCACCGACGAGCTGGTCACCCTCGTCCTCGGCGCCGACCCGATCGCCCTGCCCGCCCCGCTCAATGAACCCTGGCGCGCCCTGGCAGCCGCACCGGGCCACGACGCCACCGCAGCACACCCGAACAGCCCGTGGGTGTTCCGAAGCAGTCTCCCCGGCCAGCACCTGAGCGCCGGGCACCTCAGGCACCGGCTGAGCACGCACTTCAGCGCCCGGGCGGCCCGGCTGGGCACCCTGCACGAGCTCACCAAGCACGCTCCCGTAGCGATCATCGCCGACACCCTCGGCTATGCCCCCGCCACCATCGCCCACCACGCCACCGCGCCCTCGGCCGGCTACGCCCAGTACGTCGCGGCCATCCGCGCCACCCAGAAAGGCGAGCCAACTCCCTGATCCCACCACAGGCCTACTCGTCCTCCTTCAACACGTCTCGCTACCGGTCAACTCACGAGGCGGGAGGCCGTAAGGGTTTGTCGAGCATTTGAGGCCCTAAAGAGTCAAAGTATCGAGTTGGATCTGCTCGATGCTTGGTCGATTGCACGCTGTCGTATCTCGCGTGCTTTCTGATCGTATTGCTCATCGACCTCAGCTCGCTCGGCTTCCTCAATTGCTGCAATATCCTGCGCCCCGAACTGCTGGCTTGATGTGTGGAGGCCGATCTTGAGTTCTTCCGCGAAGTGCCCGCTACGCCCTCCGAGGTAATACGGCACCCACTTGTCACGCCTGGGAGCCCACTTCTCATATTTGCAATCCCATGCATCGCTGGAGGATTTTCCGGGCGCTGCGATGTGGACACGGAGTGCTCGGTCCCGTAAGCCGGCGCGGGGCCATCCTGGGACAGCCCAGCTCAAGCCGACCATGACGTCCCGGGCTTTCCACGACTTGGAGCTTGCGTCCATCTCTGCATCGGCTGGTCCTCCCGGGCGCTGCAGCACAACGAGCATTGGCGGGTCACCCGGACCCCAGGTCTCCCGAGCCTCGGATAACCGCACAACCTCGACAGCCTCCTTGGGGCCCCATACGTGGAGGGAAACCCCGTACCGGGTGCCCGGCCCTACCGCATGAATGCCGATGACCAACTGCGTTGCTTTGCCGGGTATGGGCTCCGTCACGTCAATCCGTTTCGGCATGATGCGGAAATCGAGGCCTTGGAGGGTCGTTTGCTGGCGGTCGTGCAATAAGGCCGCCAGAGCGATGACCAGCGCCACCAAGGCCACACTGAGGGCGCCCCAGGACGATACGAAGTCCTGCGAGTCAATCATGAACTGCTTCGCCGCTCTTAGGGCATCAACCACGATCCCGAGCATCTTTTCACTTGCCATCACCAGGCCAGTTTCCCAGCATTATGCCGATGACACGGGCACATCTGGTCAACCGAGGTAACTGGCTCATCACAAAGCAGGGTGTAGTTGAGGTCTGAATCCGCCGGTCTCGAGCAGCGATCTGGCTATGTAGTGGAAGAGGTTGCGGAAGCCGAGGGCTGAGCCGCGGAGGTGTTCGAGCCGACCGTTCAGGGCCTCGGTGGGGCCATTCGAGGTGCCGGGCCGGTCGAAGTAGGCGAGGATGTCAGCGGCCCGCTTGTTCAGGGTGCGGCCCAGCACGATAACCTCCTTCAGAGCGGCGGGGACACCGCTGCCGACGGCGTCGATGACGGCCTGCATGCGGATGCGTCCCGTGGCCCGGTCGGGTTCCCGGTAGGCAGCGATCATCTTCTGGTAGATGCCCCAGGTGGTCTCGACTTCGACGTGGTCATCGCCGGCGAACAGGGTCTCTAGGCGGGTCTTTTGTCGGGCGGTGAGCAGGTCCAGACCGGTGTGGAGGGTGCGGCGGGCCCGGTAGAGCGGGTCGGTGGCACGGCCGCGGTGGCCGTGGAGGTCTTGCTGGACCCGCCTGCGGCATTGGTCGAGGGCATTCCCGGCGAGGCGGATCACGTGGAATGGATCCATCACAGCAGTGGCATCGGGCAACTCTTCGGTGGTGGCGGTCTTGAACCCGGTGAAGCCGTCCATCGCGACGACCTCCACCCCGGCCCGCCACTGCTTGGGACGGGCAGCGAGCCAGGTCTTGAATGCTTGCTTGGAGCGGCCCTGGACCATGTCCAACAAGCGTGCCGGGCCGGTGTTGTCCCTGATCGGAGTGAGGTCGATGATCACGGTGACGTATCTGTCGCCGCGGCGAGTGTGGCGCCAGACGTGCTCGTCGACGCCGAGCACGCGCACGCCGTCGAACCGCTTCGGGTCATCAATCAGGACCCGCCGGCCTTCGGCCAGGACGGCGTCGTTGGCGGTGTTCCACGACACGGCCAAGCCTTCAGCGATCCGGGCGATGGTGAGGTGCTCGACCACGAGTGCTTCCAGCGCCCAGCGCAGCGCCCGCCGGGACAGCTTGGATCGCGGTTCGGCGGCCTTGCTCATGTCCTGGCGCCACACGTGCCCGCACTCGGAACACCGGTAGCGGCGCACCGTGATCAGCAGGACGGTGGGTCGCCAACCGAACGGCTCGTGCGCCAACCGGCGAACCACGCTGCCGCGCGGGGTTCCCTCACAGCCGCACCGTCGGCACCACGGGTCGGGATTGGCGACCCGGCAGGCCAGTACCGCCTGGTTCGGTTCCACATGCTGGCCGATGACCTCGAGGCCGAGCTCATCGAGGCGGGTGAACGTGGTCAGGTCAGGGCTAACGAAGGTAGCGTGGGGCACGTCGAGGTCTTCCGGATGGGCAGTGTGAGAACTTCCATCTTCGGGAGGCCTCGACCCCCATCCACGTACCGACGCGCCGCACAGCTCAAGACACCGCTACACCCTGCTTTGTGATGAGCCAGGTAACTACCATGCCCAGCTGACGGAGCGCAGATCGGTCTAGTTTGCGGAGTAGCTGGGGAGAGATCGACTTGCCGATTCCCCTGCGGGTATCTGAAGTGACCCCCGTCAGTGCATCCTTGGCTTCTGCCACGTCTGAGGGGGCCTCGCCGGTGGGGCCACTTCACTCAGCGGAGTCTGAGGTGCCTTGCGCTAGTTTTGAACGGTGGAATTTCCGGATATCGATCTGCTCGCTCAGCGTGTTCTTCGTCAGGAGAGCGTTGCTCTCACCGCAGCCATGGTGGATGCCGTCAACGCGTTTAAGGAGCCCAGTACTGACTCTCCGCGGCAACGTGACAAGGAATGGGTGGCCGGCCGTGCGCACGAGGAGCTCTTGGAGGGGGCGTTCAACATAGGTGCAGAAGCGGTGGCCACTCTTCTGATGTCCGCCGACGATCACCGGCAAGCAGTTGCTGAACTCCTTGAGTCTGACAGGATGATCCCCTTGCCTGCCATGACTTGTGCGAGGGCTGTGCACGAAGCAGTGGTGAAAATCTGTTGGCTAACCGAGCCTGGCATCTCCTCCGAGGAGCGACTTGCGCGAGCTGCCGCCCATTTTTTGGGCATGATTCAAGGCGGCATCCCTGTTTTGGCACAGCTCCCGAAGGGCGTGCTAGAGAGCCAAGAGCACATCAAGCGTGTTGCCCAGGCAAGGCAGGGAGGGTTTGAGCTATTCGAAAAAATCGGCGTGGATGTGACGGCGAACAAGAACACTGGTCAGGCCCTTAACGTCCGATATGGATCAGCGGTAGCGAACGTGGTGCCCAAGATCACCGACCTCAGCGCCAAGTACACGCCACAAATGCATTTTATCTGGGCAATGAACTCTGGAGCAGCGCACTCCAATCCGTGGCTGATAAATGGGATGAGTGGGCCTTGGTCCACCGTGGTGACCTCGATCCTTGCCCCTCTGCTCGACATGTCAGACGCATTAGTGGACAGCCTGATGGGGTACGTCGGCCTTTCCACTGAAGAGCTTCACCGTCGGACGCATCAGCGCAGAATCTCGCTGATGCGAGCCATCGGCAACGGTGGCGAACTAGTCGATCACACCACCTACCGCCGGCGTGACACCTAGTGCCTTCCCGGCCGTCGCGCTTACGCGGCATTACGCAGCGCCTTCATCCTTCGGCTGTTGGGGAAGCGAACTCGAGGCTTCGCCTTGGGGTGCACCTATCGCCGGCGTCACAGCTGAGCGTGGGACGGCTCTAACGAACAGTGCCTGAATGTCGTTGCCGCGCAAGACCAGCTGTGGCCATTCGGCCGGAACGCTTTGCACTTCTATCGAGTCGGGCGCTTGGATGTACATGGGTTGCGTTAGTACAAGTTCACGTCCGTCAGCCTCGATGGAGTCGGTGTACCAGACCACCACCCCGTAGTAGCTATAGCCGCTAGACAGGCGTACACGCGCATAGGGGTCTTGGCCCTTAGCGATGTCCTCCCGCATGACCTGTCTCCACGCAGAAATCTGCTGCAGCAGCGGAATCTTCCGGTAACGCAGACGTTGGATGGCCCATGCCATCACGCATCCCGCGACACTTGTGGCCAGCAGAGCTCCCAAGATCCCCAGCGCATGCTCAGTGCGGTACGCCGCGTCCGTAACGACCTGATGGAACTGCGCAGGCCCAGCCACCCTGAACAGTATGAGCGACAGCACAACGATAAGGGCGGCAGCCCCCGAGCATCCAAGGGAGAACAGAACGGTACGGCTGAGCTCACGGAAGGTGGTCTCCTTGGCGCCGGCGCGATGCCGGCCCGCCTCGAGATCAGCCACCAACCCCGGTGCAATGAGCAAGACGAACGCCACCAAGGTGGCGATCGAGGACGGGATCACCCGTTAAATCCGGTCGGCTTCCAGCCCTGAGTGTCGTGTTCGTTCATCGCTACCTGCTGGGTACTGGCCTGGGGCTGAATCTGAATCAGCCGATCGCCGCCCTTGCTTTCGCTGGCCTCGAGGCGGTCCCCAGCTGCCGGTCGCTGCTGGGGCTGGCTGTTGATCGGTCGCTGACTCATCAAACACTCTTTCCTGGCGTGACGCTAGGCCCCGCCGATTCCATGATCTTGCACTTTGTGTGAGCATATCGGCCTTCTCGGACACACGGCGCTTGACCATTGATCTTGGACACGCGGAATCCAGCACGATGCTGGGGAAGCGAGAATCCAAGGATGGCCAGGAAGAACTACACCGACGAGTTCCGTCGCCGGGCGGTGGACTTGTACGAGTCCACGCCGGGCGCGATGCTCAAGGGGATCGCGGTGGATCTGGGCGTGTCCCGGGGCGCGTTGAAGGAATGGGTCGACAAGTTCGGCTCCGGGACGACGGCGGGCGCGGCCATGGCCGATCCGACGCAGGGCTGGCCGGGGTCGCCGGGGGCGCGGATCGCCCGGTTGGAGGCCGAGAACGCGGCGTTGCGGGCCGAGCAGGCCAAGCTGGCCCAGGAGCGGGACATCCTCCGCCAGGCGGCGAAGTATTTCGCCGGGGAGACGAACTGGTGAACCGCTTCCAGTTCGTCGAGGACCACAAGGACGCCTGGGGCGTGAAGCGGTTGTGCGAGGTCATCGAGATCGCCCGGTCGTCGTTCTACGCCTGGCTGGCCGCCGAGCCGGCACGGGCGGCCAGGGCGGCGGCCGACGCGGCGCTGGTATCGCGGATCCGGGTGCTGCAGGACCCGGCCCGGGGCGGGGACCGCGCCTACGGCGCGCCCCGGATCACGGCCGACCTCAACGAGGACGTGCCGGCCGGTGACCGGGTCAACCACAGGCGCGTGGCCCGGGTGATGCGCGAGCATGCTCTGGCCGGGATCCGGTTGCGCAAACGCGTGAGGACCACGATCCCGGACCAGTCCGGCAGGCGGTTCCCCGACCTGATCGGCCGCGACTTCAGCATCGGCGCGCCGTGCTGCCGTTACGTCGGTGACATCACCTACCTGCCCCTCGAGGACGGCACGAACCTCTACTTCGCCTCCTGCATCGACCTGGGCTCCCGGAAGCTGACCGGATGGGCCATGGCCAGGCACATGCGCACCGAGCTCGTCGAGGACGCGCTGAAGGTCGCCTGGTGCGAGCGTGGGACGCTGGCCGGGGCGGTGTTCCACTCCGACCACGGCTCGGTCTACACATCGAAGTCCTACGCAGCGCTGTGCGAGCAGCTCGGGGTGAGGCAGTCGATGGGAGCGGTCGGCTCATCGGCCGACAACGCCCTCGCCGAAAGCCTCAACGCGGCCCTCAAGCGTGAGCTGCTCGAAGGCCGCGCCGCGTTCCCCGACGCGCCCACCGCCTACCGGGCCGTGTTCCGATGGGCGAACCGCTACAACACCCGCCGACGCCACTCCGCGATCGGGAACATCGTCCCGAATGCCTACGAAACCGCCGCCTCCGCTACGCTCACGGAAACGGCATAACCGAAACGACACCGTGCCCACGATTCGGGGTCAAGGCCCGGGCGCCGGACGAGCTCGGCGGTGTGTGCTTCGCGGCGGGCGGTGTTTTGCCGGTGATGGCGCGTTTGATTCGGTGCAGCAGTAACGCGCCGGGGTTTTTCTGGCTGTCCGGGGGCAGGGAGAGCAGCCCAAGGCCCTGGTGATCGGCCTCCACGGCGTTCATGAGGTCTTGGGTGGTCCACTCCTCGGTCACTCCATAGACCACCAGGCCGCGGGAGAGTCCCATCAAGAGGGCGTCGCCGGTAGGGTGCAACCACCAGGTGGTCCAGAGCCTGGAGGCACCGCGTCCACGTTTCTTCACAGGACTCACCTGTCGAGAGGGCCACCGTTCACGCCGCAGTGTCCGCGCCCCGCTGCGTAACAACCATGTCACACCTTCCTACTTCTAGACCCCGAACGGTGAAGACAATAAGCCTGGGCATCTGTTTATCTAACAGAATTTGAGCATCCAGCATGTCTCCAACATGCGTGAATTAACCCTCAATTTGGATGTGCGATGCTCTAGCAGGAACAAACATTCTCTGTTGTTCGAGAGAAACAGGTCCCCCGCCACCATTGAAATCCACAGTCCATGCGGCGGGAGATCCTGGAGCGGAAACAGGTTCCCAGCTAATCTTTGCAGCGTACTCCTCGCCAGGAAGAATGACCCGCTCCGAGGTTTCACTGAACACAATTTGCCCTGCGGGGCTCTGGTCCATGACAGAGATCTGGTTCACCCTGCAAGGCAGGAAGCTATGGTTGGTAATTCGGATTTCAGCATCCACTCGTGAGCTAGACGCAGGTTCCTCTCCCTGATCCACCGGGGTCAGCGCGGCCGAGACTCGCTGCCCGCCGCAGGTCGGCGCCACGACGGTAGGCACCTTACTCACGTCGCCGAGGGTGGCTAATTTGCTTGGGGGAGACCATGCACCCACCCGGGCAGTTCCGGAGGGAAAACGTAAAGGATCGTTGGGTGCGCCATATCCAAATTGGGCACGAATCGGATCGGTGCCACCCAGGGTCACATCCACCCGTTGCTGAGCCCCCGGCGGCTCGGACGTGGGCGCCCAGGACATCGTCGCAGTGCTGGATTGCCCGGGCTTCAGGCGCACCGTGCCAGCCCCGCCGCCCAACGAGACCACTCGCGATTCCCTCTCGTTTTGAAACCTGATACCCGGTGTTCCAAGCAGATCACATGAACTGGTTCCATAATTGCGAACCGACAGGCGCGCGTTGTCCTTGACACCCGACGCCTGAAGCTGATCTATTACAACTTCTATGTTTTCCGGTTCGCACGTGAATGTTAGATCTCCATTGGCGGGTCGCGACCACGGGTGCTGACTGGGAGGATGCTCGACTTCGTTTAGCAGCGCACTCAAAGGAGGGTCGTCCGGAACCCCGGGGTGGCAGCCAGTGGGCTGAGGTTTCAAGTGAGCGCCTTCCACCTGTACGTTCGCGCAGACGTGCTCCCACCAGGATTCTTCCTCGAAAGGATCCGCCCCAGAGACCAATCGCCACATCACCACCTCCGATTCCCCTCCTGACCCCATCTCGTACGCGAATTTCCCCCCAGTTAGTTCATCTATTCCGAATAGTGGGCCCGGTATCTTCAGCGCATTCCGCAGGGCGGCAGGCGCACTAAGGTCTCTGCCCGCAACGGCCATCTCCCATGCTGCCAGCAACGGCAAGTAAGAGGAGTCGATTAAGCGTGCTCTCGATGGCGCGCACCCTGTTGCAACCATGAGCAGCATGCATACCAACCACGCCGTCGCGAGGCGAATCAACCGTCGGCACTTCATCTGACCCACCGCTTGCTGCCCCGAGACACCTTCATTGCAGGCCCTGTGCTGCTTGAAGTACCTCCAGCATGATGGGAGTGCCGGTAATTGATCCAAGGTCACCGTCCTCCACGAAGACTGCTACCGCGAGATCGCCGTGGCCCGCGATGACCCAGGAGTGGGTGCGAGGCGGGTTTTCATTCCCGTACTCCGCCGTTCCTGTCTTTCCGATGGCACTGTCCGGTTCCAGGGAACCCAGCTCTTTCAGGTGCCCAGTGGACACAACTTCCCGCTCCAGTGTTTGTAGGTCTGCCGCCTCACTCGTCTCCAACGGATGACTGGACGAGGGTTCCGATGCAGGTTCATGGCCCAGAATGCTGGGTTGCACGAGTTTGCCTGCCTGAACACTGGCCTGGAACCTGGCCATCCCGAAGGGAGAGACCAGCGTGCGTCCTTGTCCGAACATGGCCGCGACATGTTCCGCCGCTGGTTCTTCCGTGGGGATGCTGCCCGAGAACACAGGGATTCCCGCGTCCATCTCCACCCCCACGCCGAGAGAGTTGCCGGCGTCCGCCAAAGCCTGCTGGCTGACCCTTTCGTGCTGGGCGGCGAACGTCGTGTTGCACGAATGGGCAATCGCCTGCCGTAGGGCAACGCTTCCCTCGAACTCCCGCGGATAGCCGGAGAAGTTGGCCACGTTCATCCCTTCAGCTGAGTACGTATGGGGACAGTCGACGGTCGTATCTGGTGTATCGCCGCCCCGAAGCATGGCCAACGCGGTCGCGACCTTGAATGTGGACCCGGGTGCGTACTGGCCCAGGGTCGCAGTGGGATAGCCCTTCGACCCCGCTCCATTGGCCACGGCCAGGACCGCGCCGTCCGAGGGTCGTATCGCCACCACAGACGACGGCGATTTGATACCTTTCAGCGTCCGCTGTGCCGCCTCCTGAAGACCACCGTTGAGTGTTGTGTGCAGATCCTCTCCCGGAACAGGCCCCTGGGCCATGAGCTGGTGGGCTTGTCCCGTTTTGAGGCTGCCGTCTGCGTGGACGCCGATGCGGTCAACGACGACTCCCGGTTTTCCCTGCAAGGTGGCCTCATGCGCTTCTTGTAGCCCCCCACGTCCGATCTGGGCACCACGGGTGAGTTTGCCTCCCGACTTCTCGATTTCCTCGGCCGTCGCTTCGCCGACCGACCCGAGGGTCTCGGCGGCAAAACCCTTGGTCCGGCCTAGAACGCGGGCGTCCTTCGTAACTAGCAGACCGGAGATTTTCTTCATGCGCTGGGCATCGAGCGCCCGAAAATCTTCTTCCCGCAATGCAATAGCCTCCACCCACGCGGTGTCGTCAGCCTGACGTACTGATTCCCGGTAGGGCTCGGGGTCAATGCCCACAGCCTTGGCCAGTGCGGTGGCCGAACCCTCCCGCTTCTCGCGGGGGACCTCACGGAGGTCCAAACCTACGCGGTGAATGGTCTGTTTCATGGCCAGCGGCTGGTCGCCCGCCCCGAGGATTTTCCCACGCTCCGGTTGGACCGTTTGGATACGCAGGACCTCATCCTCTGCCAGCTCGGGAGCGACAAGTGACGGCTCCCAGGTGGCCTTCCATGTGCCGTTGGACCGCTGGAAATCCACACCGGTGGCGTAGGTCCAGTCTTCCTCGGTCGCAGGCACGTCCCATCTCCAGGTCAGCTCTCCGTGGGCAGTCTGACCCTGGTTGCTCACCCGACCCATTTGCACGTCCGGTACAATGCCCCCCGTCATGCGAAGGATGCGATCCAGCTCGGCCTGGACCTCCGAGCCACCCGCGTTCGAAAATTCGAGCCCGGAGACGTCCCGGGCGTGCAAGCCCTGCGCAAGTGCCTCAGCCGCATCCTGGGGCTCATTTCCCGGCAGCACTGAGCACCCACTGAGCATCAGGGCAACGACGACGCTCATCGCGAGGCGGTCGTGGCGTCGAGTACGTCTGGGTGAGGTAGCCATATGGTCGTGCTCCATCCTGCAGTTCATGTCGTGGCCCAATCACGCTATGAGAGCCGCTTGCCATATGTCCAAGACTTTCATAGGGCCAATACGTTATCTTTGAAGCTATGAGACGCGACCGAACAGGAAATCTCCTCCGCTGGGTTGAAGACTTCCTGGTGGTTGCCGAAACGGGGCACGTGGGCCGCGCCGCGGAGGCACTCGGGGTGTCCCAGCCCCCTTTGTCACAGACCATCCGCCGGCTGGAGACTGCTGTGGGTGACGAGCTGTTCGTCCGCCACGCCCGAGGCGTTTCGTTGACCCCAGCCGGTGAGGCGTTCTTGCCCCTGGCCCACGACCTGGTGTCGGCCCAACGGCGAGTGCTCACGCTGGGCAACGACATGGCGGAACGCACTGGTTCGGTTCAAGTGTGGATACCCCGGTCCTTGCCCGCCGCCTGGGTGAGTGAATGCCTGCTCGACACCGTGGCCACCTTTCCGCGAGCCGAGTGGACGGGGGCTTCGTCCGCAGACATCGTGCGCCACGTTCGTGAGAACACGGCGGCTGTGGGGATGGTGGCGGCCCCGATCGTGACCGACGAGCTAGTTTCTCTACCCGTAGTCGCGATTCCCCAGGTTTTGTGCATGCGTCCTCTGCCCGACGCCCCCATACATCAAAACGATCTGAGGCACACTGTCCCCTCCGAAATGCTCGTGCCTCCTCGAACCGATGGACCGGCGGCATTCGATGTGCTGTCCGCCGAGCTCGAAGCGCTTGGTGTGATCACTCAGCTCAGGCAGGAGGTGGACCCCCTGAAGATTGCCGCGGAGATGCGCACGCTCGGTGCTGCCACTCTGATGCCGAGTGAAACCCCCGGATTCGACGGAGCTCCCCTCGAGGCGGGGTTGCTGCCCCTCAGATTGCGCGTCATCCACCATCCTGATGCCACACCACCGGCCCGGGATGCAGCAATGGTGCTTCACGACTGCCTGGGGAGATGCGCTGCACATGTCCGGTGAGACGTGGAACAGCGCGGGGGTCGATGCCGCACTGCGCCAGCTTGGACGCGAAGTGGCCGAGTTTCTGCAGAGCGAAGACATGACGGGCGCAGTATCGGCCCGAGTGATCGACGCACCCGAATTGCCGGTGTTCTCCTTTCACGAGGAGGAGGTCTTTCCGGCCGCATCCTTGTACAAGCTCGCGGTCATGATGGCGTTCTGTAGGGAGGTGGATCACGGCGTTCTGGAACCTTCCGCTCTCGTCGACCTCTCCCCCGCAGACAGAGCCCAAGGCCCTACCGGCCTCGCGATCCTCGAGGACACGGTGCGAATCTCGTGGCGGGACCTGGTTCGCCTGATGATGTCCATCTCGGACAACGCCGCCGCAGAAGCTGTCCTGCGCAAGGTGAGGACCAGCCGGGTCCACGAAACACTTCGCCTCATGGGTGCCATGAGGACAGAGATCCGCCCCACTCCACCGAGTGGAAATGGCGCGCCCGCCTCCTTTGACGACGAGGGCAGAGACCGTTATCTCATGCCGGACCCGGTGGAGTATGACCCGCTGTCTGTCTCATCCACCACAGCGTCGGACCTTGTCACGCTTCTATGCGCCATCTGGCAGGACCGCGCGGCCTCGGCGGAACAGTGTGCCTTCATGCGGCAGGTGCTCTCTCAACAGGCCTGGGGTCATCGATTCGCGGAGGCGTTCTCCTACCCAGGCGTCACCGTTGCGGCAAAGACCGGTTCATTCGGGTCCCTGAGTCATGAGGCGGGGGTGGTCTCTCACCCGGGAGAGAAGTCAATAGCCGTGGCGGTTCTGACCCGTTCCGTGCGGCGTGAGCGCCAGATTCCCCTGTCCAACAAGGTGGTGGGCCAGATCGCCCGCCACTGTGTCCGCAACTACCGTCAGTTCCTCTAGCGGTATTGATCGGTTACGTTGATCAATCGTGAAAAGAGCGGCTGGTTGCCGCAGGCTGTGTGCGGGCGGTGGTGGTTGTAGTAGTGAAGCCACACCTCGAGTGCGTCACGGCGCTCTCGCTCGTTGGTGTAGCAGTGGGCGTAGACCCACCCATCGGCCGTCGTGCGGTGGGAGCGTTCAACCCTGCCGTTGGTCTGTGGGCGGTAGGGGCGCGTCCGCTTCGGCGTGATCGACAGCGCCTCGCAGGCATTGCGCCACAGGTGCGACCGGTACGTACCGCCGTTGTCCGACAACACCTGTTCGATGGTGACGCGGCGCCGGGCGAAGCAGTCCACCGCGTGGGGCCTTGTGGGCCGCGAACGCCCCGCCCCGGGCGCGGGGCGGGGCGCTCGCGGAGGGTCAGGCGTAGGTGGAGCCGCGCACCGGCTCACCCTCCCAGGGGTGGGCCCACTGGCCGGGGCCGATCTGTACCCCCGCCTCGGGGTGAAGCTTGCGGCTGAACTCGCGGCCGCGGTAGGCGCCTGCGCGCGGGGTGGCGCGGTAGGTCATGCCCGCCTGCGGCTGCGTGTCCGTCTCGATGGCGCGCAGCCACACGCTGCGGGTGCTGGCGCGGGTGGCCCCGTAGAAGTCCACGTTGGTCTGTTCGACGCCCCAGCGGGCGGTGTAGAAGTCGCCGGCGGTGGGGGTGGCGGGCTGCTGGTCCATGGTGTCCTCCTGGGACTTGGGGAGTGGGGCCGTGTGCCCCGCTGACATGACCAACAATACGGCAAAAATAAATAGACTGTAACACGGGGGGCGTGACACCCTCACTGCGAGCGCCGGAGCGGTGCCCGCTCACCGCGAGCGCCGCCGGTCTCGGGGCTGGGGTGGATCACGGGCGGGCCGCTGGCGGGCTGTTCGCGCTCGCCGCGCGGCCCCCTCCCGTGCGCGCGGGCTCCCGTCCCCT
Organism: Kocuria sp. CPCC 205261; assembly: GCF_040981025.1. Lineage (NCBI taxonomy): Bacteria > Bacillati > Actinomycetota > Actinomycetes > Micrococcales > Micrococcaceae > Kocuria > Kocuria sp. CPCC 205261. The sequence goes on from NZ_JAVKPU010000018.1 coordinate 13,547, forward strand.
CCCGGCGCGAGAGGGGGCGGGGGTGGGGTTACAGGGTGCGCGGGCCGTAGAGGTCGAAGCCTCCCAGGTTGGTGCGGAAGTAGTTGGCCTCCCGCAGTGCCTCGGCCACGGTCTCGCGGGAGAGGCCGGGGAACTCGGCCCGCTGGCTGGGGCCCGCGGGGCCGCTGTAGCGCAGCACCACCGTCTCGGGCCACTCCTTCCCGGAGTGCTCCACGTAGTTAGTCAGGATCCAACTCTCGTTGTCCGTGTGGTGGGTCCGGTGGGTGGCCAGTACCTGGGCCAGCTGCTCGCGCTGCGTGGTGGTGTCCATAGTGTCCTCCTGGGGAGTCGGTGCCTGGGGCCGTCTGCCCCGCTAACAAAAACAACAATACACTATCAACTAAGCGCGTGCAATATAGGGACTGCGAGCGCCGCTGGGGCCGGGGTGTCCGCGCTCGCGGTGGGTGGCCCAGGTGGACTGCGAGCGCCGCCGGGGCCGGGGTGGACCCGGCGGCACGCGCGGGGGTTAGCGCTGGTAGGTCAGCGCGATTTTGATTTCCTGGACTTGCAGGGGGGTCAGCCCCTGGTTGTCGCCGTCCTCGTCGGGTCCGCCCAGGATCAGCACGTCCCCGGCGATGCAGTCTCCCGGGATCAGGTGCGCGCCCAGGGCGCGGGCCACCCAGGTGGCTCGCTCGTTGACGGGCAGGCTCATCACCTTGCCTTCCTCGTTGAGGTACATGTCCGCGCCCAGCCGGGTCAGGGTCACCACCTCCACATAGCCGCCCACGGTCGTTTGCAGGGCGTTCAGCAGCCGGGAGGCGTCGAGCTCGCGCACCTCGTGGGCGGTGTCGGGGTCGGCAGGGATGAACAGGCCGGTCTTGGTGGTGGTCGTCGTGGTCATGGTGCCCTCCTGGGGTCTAGGGATCCGGGGCCGTCTGCCCCGCTAACAAAAACAACAATACACTACGGTTTGAACGGGTGCAACATGGGGACCGCGAGCGCCCCAGCGGGCCCGGGGCGCTCGCGGTGGCCCTCGGTGCGTGCGGTGGGCCCGTGCCCGGTCGCGCCGATATGCGTCCCTTTCCCGCTTTTCCTGGCAGTGAGCCGCCCCGGGCGGGCCCGTCGGTAGCGGGCCCACCCGGGGCGGCGATGTGCTGGCCACGGGGGAGCGGGCGCGGGGCCCGCCCCCCGTGGGGGATCAGGCGGAGGCCAGGGCCTTAGCGGTCTCAGTCGCCCGCTCCAGGGCCTCCACGGCGCTGGAGTGGTTGGCGTCCCCCTCGGGGTGGCGCACCCCCATCAGCAGGGCCCAGAAGTCCGTGCCCGGGAACGTGGCGATCAGCTGGAAGCTCCCGGACCCGGCGGGGATCTGGTGCATCCGCAACGGGGTGTTGGTGGGGATCCCCGCCGCCCGGCGCACCTTGGCGAAGTCGCCCAGGTAGTCCACGTTGTACTGCGTGGGAACCTCCACGGCCTTGCCCTCGGCCACCGCGCCCAGGGCCTTGACCATCAGCGCCCCCACGCGGGGGTACTCCGCACCCACGGGCGGGTAGGACAGCCGCGCGCTCGCGGTGGCCACCACCACCTCATCGGCGCTCACCTCCACCCGTGCCCGTTCGTGCGACTTGGAGAAGCCCAGGCGCTTGAAGTCATCGGCGGCGCTGGCCGGGAGCGTGAACACGGTCGCCGCCTCCCCCTCCTCGGGGGACTGCTCCAGGGCCACCTCACGGGAGTCCATGAACAGCCGGTAGCGGTCGGTGGCCACACCCGTGACGCGCTCGCCGTCCACGGTGAGCTGGACCTCCTCCAGTACCGGCAGGTTGGCGTTCGCCTTGGCGGTGGCCAGCTTGAGGCCCGCCATCAGGGAGTGCAGCTGCGTGCAGGCGATGGAGTAGATGGTGGTGTTCATGGGAACCCTCCTTGGGTCGTGCGTCCGGGGCCCTGTGCCCCGCTGACAAAAACAACAATACACACCAAACAAAACAGGCGCAACCCCTGGGGCCGGCGAACATGCCGGCGCCCCGGCGAATCGGCCTGTGACTAGGCCAAACACACCGGGGCGCTCGCGGTGGGCGGTGCCTACCGCACGGGGTCAACGGTCAGGTTCTCCAGCATCAAAGTCACCTCCTGGCCCACGCTGGTGGTGTGCACGCGGCAATCCGCGTCCACCCGCGCGCGGTGCAACTCCGCGCGGGTGGGCCGCTGGGGATCGGCGAACAACTCCGCCGCCGTGGCACTGTCCACCTCCACGGTCTCCCGGGTGCGCTCGGTGGTCACCACCTCGAACTCGTACACGCGCGGGTAGGGGTAGACGAACGTGCCATCCGGTGACGGGTCCCAGCTATGGCCCGCCCCGTCCAACACCACCCAGCGGAACGCTTCCCCGCAATCGCAGTAGCGCCACTGGATATGCGGGGGCTGCCCAATGGCACCGGTGGCCACCACGTGCGGGGCCAATTCCCGGAACACCTGCCACAACTGGCCGAACATGTACCCATCGGGCTGGCAGAAACGCGGGGTCACGGCGTACACCCCCGGCGCGTAGGGCGTGGCCTCGTAGCCCGCCGCCGCGAGCCCACGGGCCACGTACACCTCCGGGGCCACGTCATCCGGGTGGGCCAGCCACCGGGCCAACACCTGGCGCACGGCGGGGGTATCGGCCACGGTCAGCGTGGACTCCTCCACGCGGGGATCCTCACACATAGGGAAAGCTCCTTACGGTCTCAGGTGGGGCCGTGTGCCCCGGGAACAGGCCCCGGCGCCTCAGGGGGCGCCGGGGCGCGATAGGCGCTCAGACAGGCGCTCAGAACGTTTTTACGGTGACGCTGGCACCCTGCACCTCCGGGGGCTCATCGCCCATGGCCTCATTCGCGCAGGGCTCCACGGCCTGCCGCGCGCCCTCCAGGTCACCGGGATCGGGATCGAGAGGATCAGCCAGCAACTCGCGCGCCTTCTCCGCAGACAACACCAGGCGCTCGCGGCGCGCGACGGTGTGATGGACGGTGTATTCGTACTCGAACCGCGTGGGCTCTGACGGGGGCTCGGTGTGCTCGCACAGCACACCGGCGACCACCTCCCAGATGAGTCGGCCGGAGTCATCGTCTACCGCCCACCACTCCATCCGAGGGGCGTGGTCGTCCAGCCCGAAGCTGGGCAGGTGCGGGGCCAGGGCGTTCAGCACGCGGCGCATCCGCTCCAGCTCATCCGTGGAGGGCCGCTCGCGGGCGGACTCCATGGCGTACATGCCGCCCTGCAAGACCTCCACCGTGAGGCCGTGGCGGTGGATCACCCGCTCCACCATCGTGGCCTCAGGGAACCGCTCGCCGCGCTGGCACAGGGGGAGCAGCGCCGCGCGCACTCCCGGGGTGTCCACGACCGTCATCGTGGAATCCGCGAACCGCACATCAGTAGGAAACATCGTGACCTCCATGGTCGGGTGGCGGGGCCGTCTGCCCCGGTAACAAAAACAACAATACAGAATGGACGAAATGGGGTCAAGCCGTAGCCATCGCGTGGGGTTGTAGGGGTTTTGGGGGTTATGGGTGGCATCAAAGAATCCCGATTTTGCACGGTAGTAGTGGGGGGTTACGGGTGTGTTTGGGGTTATTGACTCCTAAAACGTGCTCGCGGGCGGGTGGCCCGGTGTCGTGGGCCCCCGGGGCCCCTTACCCGGGGTGCCGGCCCCCGCCTCCCGGGGGTGCCCCCCTGCCCGGCCCGGGGCCCCCGGGCCCCCTCCCTGCTGGGGGTGGTGTGTGCGGTTGTGCGGGGTTGGGGACTGCTGAGGTGGGTGAGTGGCCTGCGGGCCCGACCCGGGCCCTCCTAGGCCCGTCTGTGCCCTCTACGACAGGTGCCCTCACCCGTGGGCCCCAGCCGCCCACCCGCTCGCCGCGTCAGCGGCGCAGCGCGCGACAGCGCGCAAGGCCCCGCCAGGGGCCGCTCCGAGCAGGCGCGGCAGCGCCTAGCCTCGCTGCCCCCCCAGATCGGA
>NZ_JAVKPU010000019.1:0-17083 GCF_040981025.1 Kocuria sp. CPCC 205261
TCGGGGCTGAACTTCTTGGGCATGTTCCGATTCTCCTTCAGTTGGATCGGAACGAAACCCAGGGCGCTTCAGTCTCGATTCTCAAGCAAAGCCAGTGACGGGCCAGTACTGCGACGGCTCTGCGGCAGTCGAAAGACGCTATCGAACTATACTTTTCCTGCCCGTGAACAAAAAATTCGAACTGCTATCGAGTTGCAGAGTCTCCACTGATGTCACTAGGACCTACGGCGGGACGGAATGTTTTAATGTCTAGCAGTTTTCATCCGGGTTGCTCCAACCCCTCGTGGATTGTCGACACTGAAATATCCCAACACGGAAATGTGGTAAAACGTACGAGTTGACACAATGTTTGCGACCATGGCAAGGACAATGGCCCAGGTAGCGATTCTGGTGGTTCCCCGCGGGTTACTTCTGGAAGAAATGGGACTCGTCCGTGGGTGCCAGCCTCGGATGACTGGCCGGTGATTCCGGACTAGAAGCCGAAAACAGCTCCTGGTCTCAGGCGTCGATGATGTCGTCCCATCCGGCTGCCGACTGGTCTGTCAGGTCCGGTTCTCCCCCCACCCCCAGAGGTTCGGGGAACAAAGAGACGGTCGCCTCGGCCGAAGCAGACGATACCCGTCTACTTCGTAATCCAAACTGACTTGCCCGGCACGCGATGCGCGGTGACGTTCTTGGAGAACCTCTGCACGTACTCGGAGCCCACGGCGTGCTCGTCCTCTGTCGGCCAGCCCCAGGCTGTGTCGCGCCCGGCCGCGACCCATGCCTTGCCGATACCCCAATATTCTTCGATCGAGAACGTGCCGTACTGGGTTGTCGTGACCACCCGAGTCGTACGGCCCGCGTTGTTGAAGACCTGGTACGCCCCGCCGGAGAATCGCACAGCGTCGGTGCTCGGGAGTCCATAGCCCCGATCCTCCTTGCCGAGGCCAACGAATTTCTTGCCTATAGCGCTAGAGGTCTCAACCGCATGCGTACCGGTGCTGGACGAGGAGTAGATCGAGGTGGCCTTGCCATTGCGGAAGAACCTCTGCATGATTCCAGAATTCGTGGCCACCGCTCGCTGTGGACCCTCGGGGTAACCCAGTATGGGGGCGCCACCCATGGCGGCATACTTGGCACCGATGGCACCCGAGGTATTTACGGCATCCAGACGCAACTTGACCACGTCGTTACCCGTTGTCACCCACAGTGCCCCGGTTGAGTCGAAAGACATGTGTTTGTGCGCTTTGGCCAATACACGTCCGTGCTGCCCGGTTGCAATGTCCAGGACCGTTACCGTGCCCCAGGCAAGATGTGCCAATCTGGTGGTACCCGGAATGCGGACGAGTTCCACGTTCTGCCACGCGGGCCGTTCCGACCGTCCCTCATCGAGGACAAAGGTGCGCATGACGCGGCCATCCGAGGCCCGCAGTTCGACAACGGTGTCAAGGGTGCCGACGTAGAGGAAGCTGCCCATCAGTACCGGGCCGTAATTCTCGGATGTCCCGGGCAGTGCCCGGCGCCAGCGAACCGCCCCGGTGCGGGCCTCCGCTGCGAAGACCACGGAGGCGCCCTCGTAATCGTCCGCACCGTACCCGGCCCGTGCAGACGTGCAGCCATAAACGATGTCGCCCGCGGCGGCGAGGCCCACGATCGACAGCTCCGGCACGACATTGTCATACACCGTCACCTTCGAGGTCGCGCGCTCGATGGTCCCTAACGCCCCGCCCCGATAGCCGGGCTCCGGCACGGTTCCGAACACCACGTGTGATGTGGTGACCGCCCATCCGAAGGGTCGCGATTGACGGTGCGACGGTCCCAGCCTTGCAAGAGTGCGGTAGGAAGCGGAGTCGGTGACACCGCGGTTTGTCCGGTGTTCCACGATCACGCTGGAGATGTAAGAACCGACGTAGAGCTTCTCGCCGTCGACGACCATCCCCTCGATCTGTTCGATGCCTGAAGCAGGCGCAGAGTGCGCAAACGCCCCCGTGGCCAGATTCGTGGAACACAGTCCGTCACCGCGGTAGCCGCCCGAAAAGAGCGTGTTTGTGCGCGGATCAATGACCATCGATTGCGTCATGAGCGGGACGGGAACCACTCGGTAGCCCACGCTCCCAGCGGGCGCCCCGGCCGTGGTGATCTTCGTTGCCCTCAGCACGGACGGCGCCTCGGTGAACAAGTACAGGTGTGAGCCGGCTATTCCGAGGTGTACGAGAGATTTCTCCGAGACGGTGGCCACGTTCTCGGCCTTCATGGCCGCGTCGCCCGGGCGCATCCGCCGCAGGACGCCCCAGGCGTTGACATAGACGTAGCCGGCGGCGTCCGTCTTGGATACGGAGCGTCCGGCGAAGGAGGTCGGAGACGGCGCCCAGGTTTGCGCCACGGTGTCGTAGACCGAGAGGATCTCTTTGCCGGCTCTGTCGTTGTGCCAGACGAAGACCTTGCGCCCCCGGGCAGCCGTGCGTGCAACGATGGAATTGGTCCCGATACCGGGGATGCCCACGCGTTTCGGCGTGGAGGGGACATCGACGTCGAAACGAAACAGATTCGGATCCGCAGTCCCGGTACCCGCCCAGATGGTCTTCCCGTCCGGGGATATGGAGAGGCCCCGCGCGTAGTGGTTGCCGGTTCCCAGTCGCGGCGTACGGGTGATTTCCTTGCCGCTGGCCGGGTCGAGGCACACCACGACGCCAGTCGGATAGGTCCCCGCCCACAGCCGCCCCTTGTAGTCGAGCTGGAAGTCGTACAAGTCCGTGATCCCGCCCTGGACGGTCGCGAGCTGGCGGATCGTCCTGCCGGTCACGGACACATGCATCAACGACTTGCCGGAGGAGAAGTAGAGGTTTCCTTTACCGTCGTGAACGAAGTTGCCGGCAGCCTTTGCAGGCGTCGATGCTTTGTAGTGGAGCGTCCCCGTGTCGGCGTTGAAGATCTGGACCGTGTCCAACCCGTCCCCGGCGTTGAAGGTGACCACGAATTTGCTCTGTCCCACCGCGACCACACCGATGCCAGCGGACGAGGTCAGAGTGAAGCTGCGGAAGATGTTCCGATGGCGACCCACCTCGGTTCCGGACATCCCCAGCTTCGCGACCGGCGCCTCCGTCCCCAGCACCACGGCGGCCGTGGCGGAGGCCGGGGTCCCCACGAGCGGCATCACTGCTGCCGCCGATCCGAGAGCCGCAACGGCCGAGAAGAGGCCGCGCCGGGAGACCCCGGCGGGCACGGAAACGTTTTGATGCTGGTGCATGCGACTCTCCCGCTTCACTGTGGTTCCCAGATCCGACGCATCGCCCGATTCGCCTGCGCCCGGTGATTGGGGGGTGGACGCATAGGGATGAGGAACACCACTCCATGACTGTCCTGAATTCTACGGCGACAGTAGGGAGGAATCGAGATGGTCACCGATCGAGCGGCGTCGCGTGCGGCCCCACGCGCTTCCGGCGCCGCTGATCATGATGCCTCAAGGCCATCCACAACCTGCTCTCGTGAACACAACCATAGGCGCGTCCCCTAAACTGAGGGCGAACAGCTCAGTGCGAGCCCGGCGGGCCGTACCCGTCCCCACAAGGTGGTTGTTATGCCCTCGATCATGCCGACCCACATTACGGGGTCGGAGGCCATGTGCGGGGCCAGCCGGGCCCTGGCCCACCCCACCACCTGAAACCCTCCATGAACGAATTGCCCACCACGACCGTGACCCTCGCGGCGCTCGAGAGCACCCGCCTCGGATACCTCACCCCCGACACACCCCACCGCTTCGATGTGATCGGCAAGCAGTCCGTGCTGCCGTTCCTCGTGGTCCCTCGAGCAGGAGCGGACAGGGTGCTCGTGCTCAGCAATGGCGCTGTCGACCACCACATAGCCCAAGGTCACCCGGTGTTCCAACGCTCCAGTTGGTGGCAGGAGATCGACCACCACCAGGTCTACTTCTGCGATCCCGGGACACTGGGCGAGGACCGCCTCTCTCTGGCGTGGGGGCAACTCAGCAGGCAGCACTGGGTCGCTTACGATGCGGCGCGCGCCGCCCAGGCGCTGTCCGCCCTGCTCGGTGTGCGGGAGCCGGCTCGGCGGGTCTACTACGGTTCCTCGGCCGGCGGCTTCATGGCACTGACGCTGCTGGCCGGGGACGCCGGGGCCGCGGCGGTCATCAACAATGCCCAGTTCGACTGGACGCGCTGGATGGCTACGGGACTCAACCCGCTGCGGGAAGCTCGGTTCGACAACATGCTCCCCAACCGGCTGCGGCGGGCGCATCCGGTGCGCACCAACGCGCTGAATCTGCTCGCCAAACGCGGCAAACCCGTCAGCATCGACTACTACGTCAACCTCGCGTCCAAGCACGACCGCGAAGTCGACCACCCCATGTTCATCGACTTCGTCCAATCCCACCCACGGCTGACACGCAACGTCAGGATCTTCTCGTACGAGGATCCGGCGGCGGAGCACAATCCGATGCCCAAGGAGCAGACCCTGGAGATCCTCAATCGCACCCCGCGACTCGACTGACCCCTCACCCCCCACCCCCTAAGGAAGTTCACGTGCCACGGCTCACCCCCTATCCCCGCGGCTTCGTCCTCAGCCGCCATGCTCCCCCCGAGCGCTCAGTGCCCGGCAATTTCCACTCCCTCGAGGTGGCCGGCGGTTGGCACTTCTCCTTCGACCCTCTGCGCACGCCCTCAGTGTGCGTCGACGAGGTGACCGGTCGATTCATCCTGACCCACGGCACCTGTTTCCCCGTGGGCGAGGAGTCGGTCGTCGACGTCTCGGCCTGGCTGCTGCAGAAACTGCTGGAGAGCGAGGACACGTTCCTGGACGGCCTCGACCTGCTGGCCGGGCGCCACGTCGTCGTCGCGGGCGACGCGACGCAGGCCTCGGTGTATCAGGACGCCGCGGGTGCTCGTTCCGTCTACTACTCCCCCGGGGCCGGACTGGTTTCCTCCCACGCCCATCTCATCCACGACCTGGTGCCGCACGAGCCGACGCTCACCACCCTGAGGCCCACCGGGGCGGCCAATACCTGGGATCTGTCACCGTGGGCGGGCATCCGGGCGCTGGTGCCCAATCACCGCCTCGTGCTGGGCACGTGGGAGGTCGAGCGCTTCTTTCCACGGCAGCCGAACCGGTACGCCGGGTGGTCCACCCGGCGGAAGCTGTCTGCGATCGAGGCGATGTGGCAGCGTGAGCTGGACGCGTTCACAACGGCATTCGAGGACGTCGTCGTGTCGGTCACCGGTGGTTCCGACAGCCGGGTGGTGCTGGCCATGGCCCGCCGGCACCTGCAGGTGGTATACGGCTTTACCTACACCCCCGGGAAAAACGTCAGGAGCCGCCGGAGCAAACGGCTGGCCCAGGACGAAAGAATTGTGGGCGAGCTGCGGGACCTGCTGCCCCTGGACCACCGGTTCTTCTCCCGGGATGACACCGGCGTCACGTCCAGCCCCGAACTGTCCCACCTTATGAGCCGTAACTCAATCCTCGAGCACGGGCGCTGGCTCATCCCCCACTACAACCGGGCGTTCCCCGGCGACGACGTGATGCACATGCGCGGCAACGCCTTCGAGATCGGCCGTGCCTTCCGTGATCCCCGGCCGCACAACGACACGATCGAGGATATCCGCGTGCATTACGCGCAGCGGGCCGGCGTCATCGCCACGGATTCGGGCACGCCTGCGCTGAATGTCGAGCAGCACGCCTACTTCGACGGGGCCGTGCAACGCCTGGGCTACCACGATGACCTCTACGGGTACCACCGACTGGACCTCTTCCATTGGGAGTTCCGAGTGGGACGGTGGTTGTCCGAGGTGCTCAACGAGACCGACATCAGCTTCGACACGTTCCTGCCGGTCAGCGTACGCGCGATCTTCGAGCTGCTGCTCTCCTTCGACGTCGCGGATAGGCGGGATGGCTTCGCCTACACTGAGTTGATCGACCGCAATTTCCCGTTATTGAACTTCTTCGGGAAGAACGACGACCGGAATCTCTATCAGCAGGTACGGGACGAAAGGCGGTCCGATATACGGCGGAAGGAACGTGTCAACGCCTGGCTCGAGCGAGGCCTGCGCCTGTCCGGCTTGCCCGGGACACCGGGCGAGGAACCGGTGTCCCAGCCGGCGCCGGGACCGAACCACCTTTTCCTGCCCACCGACCGGTTCATTGAGGGCTACAGCGCCACCCGGGTCATCGGTCACGCCCCGGTGGACGGCTCCCTGCAGTTCCGATTCCGCTCCACTTATGCGTTCAAGCGTTCGCTGGGCCGATTCGAGTACCGACTGATGGTCTCGGGACAGACTCTGCTCCGCACCGACGGCGCGGCCTGGCCGTACGATACTTGGGTGACCGTGCACAATCTGCGGGCCGAGGACACGATCGAGGTGCAAGTTGTGGCGCTCCGGACGATGTCCAAGGAGTCGTGGAGCCGGGCGACCCACGCAGGGATCCTCGATCTTTCCTACACACCGATGGCCCCTAAAGGAGCGCCGCGGGCGGTCTCGAGCAATCCCTACGCCGAGACGAGCCCCTGGACGAACCATGTAGCCGCTACGCGCGACGAAACCGCGTCGGACTCGGCCGCCATGTCCGTAACGGGTACCATGAACTGAGGACCGCCCCCCAAACAGCCTACAGTTTCCCCGACAAGGTGGTTGTTGTGCCCTCAATCATGCCGATCTACAGAACGCAGCCTGAGACCATCAAGAGAGCTCCGATCGTGCAGGCGGCGTGGGGGATCCGCGGACTCCGTCCTGAACCGCTGGCTAATCCAAACGAACTCCTGAGCAGAACACGAAATCTCGACGTGAGAGAACAGACCATCGATGCATTTCAGGGAGCGCGCAGCCCGGTTCGGCAAAGTGCATTGACTAAGTGCCATCCGCAAGTAGCCCGTACCTTCCGCACCCCCGGGCCGCCGGAATAGATAGGTACCCCTCGACCGAGCGAGGCGGACGGTCGCGGTCACTGTCTCGCATCTGCAGTTGGGCTTTTGGGTCACCGCATGTTAGCAGCATCCGGCTCGCTCCCCCCCCCCCGGGGAATCATGGCGGTTTTTAGGACGCATGATCACTCACGATGAATACCCCTATTTAGCAGGCAAAGGAGAAGACAATGACAATCGCAGTAATGGGCTGCCTGCCGACCATGCCCGAGGCATTTCCCCTGGAATACCCCGAGAATGCTGGAAACATGATCCATGGACGCGCACCCTTCGCAATGTTCGATGACTGTGTCTTCTATCAGGACACCCGTTTCCGGCTCAGCGGATACACGAAGTTTGCCGAATTCGCCAATGCCTGTTGTAGCCACCTTGTGGTCACCATCGCGAATCTGTTATTGATCGGGGACACGGACGGGTCCAAGTATGCGAGCTTCCAGCACTTCCTGGAGTCCATCGATATCCCCATCGTCGTATTCGGTCTCGGAGCGCAGTCGAAAACCCACGACCTCCAGAACGCGTCCATGCCATCCGAGGCCGTCGCCTTGATGCAGTATCTCGGCAAGCGTTGCGAGGTCGTGGGTGTCCGGGGCCCTTTCACCAAGGAGGTCTTCAGGCATTTCGCCGAGGTCACCAATGTCTACGTCACCGGCTGCCCATCGTTCTTCCAACGCCCCGAGAAGTTCGCCGACCTCCGCGAGGCAGTGCGATCCGGGAAACTTGGTCGCCCTTCCTACTCCGGGACTGTCCTGCACCGGGAGGATGAGACTGAAATGCTGATCGACGCGATCGAGCAGGACACCTTCCTCGTGGAACCGGTCAACAAGTTCAATCACGCCTTCCACCTCGCCTGTGCCAGAGGGGACACGGACCCCGAGATTCCGTGGTATCTGCGCAAGCACGTCGGACCTGATAAGCGCCTCTCCCGCCGGACAGTGTCGGAGTACTACCGCGCCAACTATCGGCTTTTCCGCCACACCCAAGAGTGGTACGCCTTCAACACCGAGTGCGTGTCCTATACCTACGGAACTCGTTTCCACGTGAATATGGCATCCATCCTCTCCGGCGTCCCCGCCGTGTGGGTCACCCACGACTCTCGGACCGATGAACTCACCGACTTCCTCCACCTGCCAAGTGTTCCTTTGGAGACTGCCACTCAAATGACCACCGCCGACTACCCCTCGCTCTTCTCCCAGTACGAGGAGCTATTCGATAACCTGAGTGATTTGTATGCCAATTTCAACGAATACCTGAGCATCTTTGAACTTCCCACTCTTACTCTGAAGTTTTGACGGATTCCATGTCAAAGGTGGCTGTAGAGTTCTGTGAGCGTTTTTCGCTGGCCGAGGAGTGTGTCCTCACGCTGGGGTATCCTGTTACCTCCGTCGAGCTGTATACGGTTGTAAGCGCTCCCGTAGCGGCCAGCGAGTATGCCGTCACCGTCGAGTGTTTCGACGAGGACGGCGACCCGGTGGATCTCGGTTCCTCGCTCCGGCGATCAGAGAAGCTGGGACTGCCGATCATCATCCACCCGCAGGCGGAATCGAGTAGCCTCGCCTTCCTGGGAAACTTGGTCTCTGAGCAGGCATTCGAACGGGTTCGGCTCCAGTCAGCGCGATGGCGGGACGGTGGCGAGGCCCTCCACACGCGGGTTCTGTCGGTACTTGTCTTATCGACCCGCGCTGTGCCCGGTGCCGAATCCGCTCCCGTCGATGCCCACTTTGCGGCAATTAGGAAGAAATGACTCGGTTGCACGAAGCACAGGTATCCGTCGTCATCGGCTTTAGGGACTGGGGGACGCGTCGGCTCGGACTCGTCATTGCCCAGCTCTTTGAGGCCTTTGGTGAGCTGAGAGGGGAGGTGGTCGTCTCCGACTACGGATCAGCGGATCCAGCGAGCAATCGGCAGGTCTGCGAGACCGCCGGGGCTCGATGGGTCTATACCGACATAGACGGCCCGTGGTCCCGGTCGCGGGCACTCAATACGGGCTTCGCCCACTGCAGCGGTGATGTCGTGATCTGCACCGACGCCGACATGCTGTTCGCCCCGAGCTCCATCGAAAAGCTGTATGAGCTGATCGCAGCGAATCCCAGCGTCACGGCACTGCTCGAGTGCCGCGACCTCCCGCCCAGCATTACGGAGGAGATGCTTGAGTCCTCCGGCCCGGACTGGCGCCTGTTCGAAGGTCTCTCGCGACTGCGGGGACGATGGGGCATGGGCGGGATGATCGCTGTCTCCCGGACGACGCTCGAGAAGGTGCGCGGCCTCGACGAGAGGATGCACACCTACGGCTGCGAGGACATCGACTTCGGGGAGCGGACGCAACGCGCCGGCAATCGTCTTATGTGGGTGGAGGATCCGGCAATCCGGATGTACCACCTCTGGCACCCCTCGCCCGATCGTTCTAACCAGCTGAGTAAAGCCTTTCAGGAAGCCATTTCGTACAACCGAAACATTCTGTACAACGACGCGTCGGTCGTGCGCAATCTCACTAACTGGAAAGGGCAGAGCTACGCAAAACGGCCTTCCGTCACCGTCGCCGTCGCCACTCGTGACCGCTCGTCCCTTCTTAGGGAGACCGTGTACTCCGTACTTGCCCAGTCGATGCAGGACTTTGAGATCGTCGTGGTGGACGACGGCGGAACAGACGACACGCGGGAAATCCTGGAGGCTTTCGAAGACCCGCGGATTAGGTACTTTCGACAAGAATGCCAAGGCATCTCCGCCGCCAGGAACCGCATCACGAAAGAAGCACGGGGACACTTCATCGCCGTCATAGACGACGACGACTTGATGCCTCCGCTCAGACTGGAGCAGCAGATCGGAGCGATCACGGAGGGGGTCGGTTTGGTCTACGGCTCCTTCGTGAACTTCGACGATGCGTCAGGAGACATGAAGTTGTTCAGCGAACAGGACATTACGTTCGGCACGGCCCTACAAAAGGGCGGAGCGCCGGGCCATTCAACCTGGTTGGTAGACAAGCGCGTGTTCGACGAGTTCGCGTACGACGAGTCCATCAGCAGCGGCGAGGACAACGAGCTGTTTCTGCGGCTGATGCGGGCTGGTGTCGTCATGGCGCACTGCGGACACATCGTCGCTATGCGCCGTCTCCACCTCCGCCAAGTGACGAAGACCGACAACGCTTACCACGAAGCTCAGGCAAGGATGAACTTTGTGTATCTCGCGTTCGGAATTCCGTCGGAAACACGGCACACCTTGCGCGCAGATGCCGGGAAGAAACCCTGGATCGATGTGCTGCAGGGGGCCAAACTCCACGATGTATGCGGGGCGTGGCTTCCCGACCATCTCGTGTGCCGTCGGGGACTTGTCTGGGCATCTCGCGAGGACATATGTCAGGTGCTCGACGAAGGTCGTATAGTCCCCAGCGCCGTGACGTACAGGAGCGCAAACAACCAGCCTTGGGTGTCCCTCAGCCTGGTCGAGTCCCTGAGCTATGCGGACATGGCTCGCTTGCGCATCGCCGGCCATGCGTTCGATGTACTCGAACACTGGCCGGCCGATGGCGTCGATCCGGCGGCGGCAAGTCGTGATCTCCTCGCCTATGTCGGCGGCCCGCCCCTTCACGGCTCCGAGCCTGTCCTGGCAGCCACAGGGCCTCTGGGCCCAATACTCGAGACGGTCCCTGATCTGGTCGATTGCTTCCAGCTACGGGACGCTCGCTCCGACGACGATATTGTCACCGTGGTGGCCGAGGGGTCTGCACTGGAGACCTACGTTCGGAACGCGCTAGACATCATCACCACCGCCGCCGGCGAGGTGTCGGTTTTCAACATGCCGAGCCGTGATGAGGCACTGAAACTCATCAGGACAGCTGTCAAGGAGTCCTTGTGAGAGTAGAGCGCGTACACGACGAGTCCGGTCGAATGGGTTTGCGTTTCACCCCGTCCGGTTATGACGGTCGTTGGTTCATTCCCCAGCTGACTACCGATCTGAGTCAGTCCGTCGTCTCCCCCGATCGTGCTCTCGTTGCAGCGGTGCTCCTCCACGGGGGGATCGGGGCAACTGCCTTCCACCTGGACCACCCGGTGTCCGCCACAACCGTCACCGCGGTCGCCCGGTTTCTGGCGCCGGATTTCGCCGACGTCTCGCCGATCTCCTACCAGCAGCAACCGTTCCCTCCCGGACCTACCAAGATGCATCTCTATGACGGGCTTCCTCGTAGTTGGGATGCCTCATCGACGGGTGACAGGGGCGAGTGGGACGTCCATCTGGTTACCGCCGAGGCCTCAGCGGGATCATTCATGACGAGCAACCGCATTCTGCTCGCCACCAATGCACCTCATTGTTCGTCCGGAAAGGATCCAGCCCGGGCCTTGCTCGCAGCGGCGGTCGTGATTGCCGAGGAGCTGGGAGTCGGCGTCATTGAGCCCCACTTCCCCTGCGAAGTGGAGCGCTATCGGGAGCTGCTTGTATCCACCGGACTTGCGCTGGTGACACCGGGGCTCCGGGCGTCCGAGTCCGCAGGCTGAGGGTGGCCGAGCGTACATGAGCACACCGGTCCGATAGTGGGACTGCCGCTGCCTCCAATCCCGGGTTAGTGACCCGAAGACTTTTCATATGAAAAAGAGGAAAACGATGTCGATGAGGATCACGGTTCTAGGGACGGGGTATTCGGGGGCCACGCACGCGGGGGCGATGGCGGAGCTCGACTTCGAGGTGCTGGGGGTGGACGTGGACTCGGCCAAGGCGACAGCGCTGTCCGCTGGAAAGCTGCCGGTCCATGAGCCGGGTCTTCCCGAGCGGATGCACGCTCATATGGGGAGCGGACGGTTGCGGTGGGCTACCCCTTACGCCGGGACCGAGGTCATGGGGAACGTGTACTTTGTTGGGAGCGTACAACCCGTAACGAATCGCCATGCTCACACCGGGGATGCGCTACGTGGACGCCGTCGCGGCCTCGATTATGACGGCAGCTACAAAGAACCACGTGATCGCGGGCAACTCCAACATCCCGGTCGGCTCCGCCCGCTGGCCAGCCGACCCCCCCCCCCCCCCCGCAAGTGGCCGCGCCAGCCATCCTCGGCAGCCTCAACGTGCTGCGCCTCCTCCGGCCTTTTACCGATGCCGGCTGACACTACCGCGCCCTGGACCACTCGGACGTCTGGTGCCTGATCCCGGTCTGACACCTCCTAGGCATCCCCGTCTCCCCCTCCCCATCCGCACCCCCAGGAGATCTTTCGTGGCCCCCCATTTGCCTACCGACGATATAAAACCTGACTTGTCGGTCATCATCCCTTTCCGCAACCGTGAGCTTCGCCGATTGGAAGTTGCCATCCGGACTGCCGCTGAATCGGCCGGATCGCTCGCAACTGAGATCATCGTCTCCGATTTTGGCTCTACAGATATCGAGTCGATCCGATCTCTTTGCGAACGAACAGGCGCAAGGCTGGTGCATACCTCCTCTCCCCGTTGGAGTCGCTCCAGCTGCCTCAACCGTGGCATAGAGGCCGCTCGCGGTCAGCTCATCCAGTGCGACGACGCCGACATGATCTGGTACCCGGGGGCATTGGAGCGACACGCCACGGCCATGCTGGCCGACCCCAGTTACATTCTCAACTATCAGGTCTGGGACCTGCCCGAGCACTGGACGTCCCTCGTGCTGGAGGAGAACTGCTTCGACTGGGACCGAATGCTCGCCGACGCGGAGATCCACTCCCGATGGGGGCACGGACTTCTGCTGATGCCCCGTAATGCGTACCGCCGGGTCGGCGGCTACGACGAGCGAATGCACACCTACGGCGTGGAGGACCTAGATCTCACCAAGCGGCTCCGCGCCGCCGGATACCCCCAGGTGTGGGCAGGCACGAGCGAGGACTATCTCTTCCACATCTTCCACCCCAAGACTTCCGTCCAAGCAAAGACGGATCCCGAGGTGAAGAAAATCGTAGACCGCAACCGTTCCTACTACCGTAACGATCCCTCAGTGGTGCGAAACATCCTTACCGGGGGCGCCGGTGCTTCCGCCCCACTTGTGTCGGTGGTCATCAGCACCCACAACCGCGCCCAATACCTTCGGGAATCGATCTTCTCGGCGCTGTACCAGACGGTCCAGGATCTTGAGGTCGTCGTGGTGGACGATGGTTCCACGGACCACACTCGGGAGATTGTCGAGTCGATCGGGGACGCCCGTGTCCGGTACTTCTACCAGGAACAGGCTGGCATCTCGGCCGCCCGCAACAGGGGCGCCCGGGAGTCTCGAGGGCATTACACGGCCGTATTGGACGACGACGATCTCATGTTGCCTGATCGGTTGGAGATCCAGCTGGCCGCCATCGGATCGGGCGTGCACGGGTGCGTCGGAAACTTCGTTAATTTCGACGACGCGACGGGAGAGCTGGCCACGTGGTCCGATGCCGAGCCCTCCCTCACGGGGGCTTACCCAAAGGGCGGTTTCGCGGGCCATCCGACCTGGGTGATCGAAACGAAGATTTTACGGCGCCTCGGATACGACGAGTCGTTCACCAGTTCGGTGGACAACAACATCGCACTACGAGCGCTGCGCGCCGGCGTCCAGTTCACCCACTGCGATCGCATCGTCACCCTCCGACGTCGTCACGCGGGTCAGGTGACGGAGACCGACGGGTCCTTCCAGAAGTTAGGATCGCTTTTAACTCGATCCTGGTTCCGCACCGGTGTTAGTCCGACGAGAAAGGAGGAGATTGTCAAGCGAGCCCACGCTTCCAAATCTAACACTGTAAAGACCGACTTGGAGAACCCACAGCTCCTCGCCTACCTCCCGGACCATCTGGTCGATCGAACGGTCACAGTCTCAACCATCTCCTCCCGGAACGCCCTGGCGCTGCTCTCGGACAGCCGGGTGTCGTCCGCCGTCGCCGTCTACGGAGATCACGACGAACTCTTGTCCGCTTCGGGCACCTTCCGTCGCGCCACCTGGACGTATTTGACGCAATTTCGACGGGACGGATTTGAGATCAAACTCGAGACGGCCGCTCGTCGATCTTCGTCCGCGGTAGAGACGGACTTCGTCCGCTCAGGAGATGTGGACAGCACGGAGATCACGGCGGACATCACAGCCGCCGTGCAGCGGATCCGCGAGGCCATATGCGCTGAGCTTCCGCTCGACGCCCTGTTGGTCGAGCTACCGGCGGACGCGGATACCGACACCACCATGAGCTTCCGGCGTACCTTGGCCACGCCTTCCGGGCGCACAGCGCTCGCGTATACACCGTTCACCGATCCCCTGGCCGCGCTCTCCTACCTCGGCTCGACGACCCGAGTCGGAGTCCTGCTCAACCGCACCGGCCCTCTCGATACCGCCACACTGCTCACCCTCGTGAACCAGTTGAGCCCCGCAACGAAAGGCAATCAGTGAAAGTTGTTCACGACGTTGACCTGTTCGACCGTCATATCTTGACCGCTGTTCCGGGTGAATACGATGCAACGCCGGCGGCACCACTGCTTAGTCTGGACAGTTGGCCGGATGAGTTGACATCGTCTCGTTACGCGCTCGCCATGGGCGTGTGCTACCTCGCCGACACCAGCGGGGTTCTGGAAGTCGCAGGAAAATTCACCCCCGCTACTGCCGAACGTCTGCAGGACATCTACCCCCATCGGCCCATCAGCCCAGCACCTGTTCACTTCGCACCCGCCGATGTACCGCATTCCCAGCTGCGGTCCCGGGTCACCACCCGCATGAAAATGGATTCGCCCGTCGCGTGCGACAACACCCTGCACATCCTGCGCGCCGACCACTTCATCGGAAGGATGGCCTCCACACGTCACCTCTGGATTTCCAGCAACGCTGTGTGGTCCAGCACCGATGAGCGTACCTGTGATGACTTCCACCGTCTATTGAGTGTGATGTTGTTGTTTAGCCACGATCTCAACACCCGGGTCTTCGTCCTTGACGAAGATGTCGTCCCGATGAATCTCGATCTCGCACCCTACAACCGGATACTCCGCACCGTCGGACTTTCCGTCGAGAGGAGCACCGCATGACCACCATGATCAATCGCACAATTTATGGGTACACCCTCCGAGCCGAGGAGAAGCACAACGCCGTCGTCGTGCAAGCGAGCTTCGACGACCCGGCCCAGCAACTGGCTCTTGAGGTTGGGGGTTTCCCCAAGGATCTCACCCGCACAGAGTACGTGGTCACGGTCACGTCTCCGGGGGTGCCGGAGTCAAGCATGAACTGGAGCTACTCAACAGGGCTGAGAACTTGCTTCCGATACCTTCCCCCCGCCAATCAGTCGGGACTCTCGATAGTCCCGACCCTGTTGCTGACGGAGCCGGCCCAGAAGTTCGAGTTCCGGATCATCGGATATGCTGCTCCACGGGCACCCGTGGTGCATTTCCTGCGCACCCTTGCTGTGACCTCGCCCGCCGTGCCTCGTTTGGAAGCACGCATGCTTTTCTGGGCTTAGAACGCCGGGGCCAACAACTTCGCGGAGCACACGGATGGGTCACTACATTCCGAATAGATCGTCCAACTCGCCAGCGAGCTCGTCACATGGATGCAGCCCAAGGCATTAGGCTGCCACGATGCGAAGATATGGGAGCTTAAACCGCTTAGCGCCCGGTCGTTCGAGGTCCCCTCGCCCCTCGTGCGCCGATGCCGGCACAAGGTCCTCCATCTCGCCCAGCACACTCCGGAAGCTCGAACCGTTCTGACCGATTTCAACCGGCTCGGTACCACCATCGTGCAGACCTGACCCAGGCAACTACACCGTCCCTAGGTGTACTGACCGGAGACCTTGGTCAATCGTGAGAAGGGCGGCTGGTTGCCGCAGGCCGTGTGGGGACGGTGCTGGTTGTATTAGTGCAGCCACCCGTCGAGTTCGCCCCGGCGCTCAGCCTCCGAGGTGCAACACCGGGCGTAGGCCCAGCCGTCGGCCAGAGTGCGGTGGAAGCGCTCAATCTTGTCGTGGTCTGCGGCCGATACGGCCTGGTGCGTTTATGCTTGATCCTCAGCTCGGTGCAGGTGTCGCGCCACAGGTGTGAGCAGTAGGCGCCACCGTTGTCGTACAGGACTCGCTCGACCGTCACACCGCGGTCTCTGAACCCCGCGACCGCGCGCACCAGGACCCCGTCGCGGTGAGGGCGGTTTCATCGTGGTGGATGTCGGCGTAGACGACGCGGGAGTAGTCGTCGATGACGGTGCGGACGTAGGCCTTGCCCATCAACGGATCGCTGTACTTGTTCCGGGGCTTGTCGGACGTGGCGGCTCGGTTCTTCTCAGATTGCCGGCGTCCTACGTAGCGCCAGCCCCCGCCATCGGAAGTGTTCCCGAGCTTTTTCGCGTCGACATGCAGCATGGCCCCGGGATGGTCATGCTCGTAACGGCGGACTGGCTCTTGGGACTGCCGTACGGATAGGTGACATCTGATCTGGCTTGCCCACCGGGCGGCCTGGAAGGTTGTGCACCATGCCCGCTCCCTGTCCCCAGGCGTTCCGCGACGATGTCGTGCGGGTGGCCCGGACTCGTGAGGACGGCGTCACCATCGCGCAGATCGCGAAGGACTTCGGCGTTCACGAGATGACGCTCCACAAGCGGATCCGCCAAGCTGACATCGACGACGGCAGCCGCCCCGGCCGCAGCCGTGAGGAGTCGACGGAAATGCGCGATGCGAAGAAGCGGATCCGCCTGCTCGAACAGGAGAACGAGGTCCTCCGCCGCGCAGCCGCCTATCTCTCCCGGGCGAACCTGCCGGGAAAAGGCTCTACCCGCTTGTGCGTGAGCTCCCCGACGATGGAATCCCCGTCGCGGTGTCCCTGCGGGTCCTCAAAGCTCTCGCGCCAGCCCTACTATCGCTGGCGGACACAGCAGGTCACCGCGTCCGATCTGGTCGAAGTTTTTCGGGTCAATGCCCTTTCCGATGCCCACCGTGACGATCCCGAGTTCGGGTATCGCTTCCTTGCAGGAGAGGCAGAGGCCGCTGGGGAGTCGATGTGGGAGCGGACTGCGTGGCGGATTTGCCGGGAGAACCAGTGGTGGTCGGTGTTCGGGAAGAAGCGCGGTAAGAACGGTAAGTGCCCCGGACCGCCGGTCCACGACGACCTGGTCCGGCGCGACTTCACCGCCGATGACGTCAACGAGCTCTGGCTCACCGACATCACTGAGCACTGGACCGCTTGAGTTCCAGCCATCGTCGCAACACTGGTTCAACTCGCATTCAGTAAAGCATGGAG
>NZ_JAVKPU010000002.1:0-291760 GCF_040981025.1 Kocuria sp. CPCC 205261
CGCCGTTTCCATCGCCTTGCGACCCAGCGCGGACGGCAATGCTCCCACCGCTTGGTGGGCCATCCCGGCCATCGGGGAGCCGTGGGCCTCCATCCCGACCGCGTCCACCACCGCATGCGGGCCGCGCCCGCCGGTGAGGTCCTTGAGCTGCTCGACCACGCCGTCCGTGGAGTCCAGGGTGGCGATGCCGTGGCGTTCGGCCATGGCCCGGCGCTCCGGGACCGGGTCCACCGCGAACACCTCATAACCCAAGTGCTTGCCAATGCGGGCGGACATCTGACCGACCGGGCCCAGACCGAGCACCGCCAGGGACCCGCCCTGCCCGGGCGCGGCGTACTGCACGGCCTGCCAGGCAGCTTGGATTCCAGCAGTCGTCGCAACACGTTGATCACGTGGCTTTCAGTAAAGCATCCATCCGTTCGGCCGGGGTATCCCAGTCCAATGACTTTCGGGGGCGTCCGTTGAGCTCCTGAGCTACTGCTGCGAGGTCAGTGATGCTGTGTGCAGCGAGATCGGTGTCCTTGGGGAAGTACTGCCGGAGGAGGCCGTTGGTGTTCTCGTTGCTGCCGCGTTGCCAGGGCGAGCCGGGATCGGCGAAGTAGACCTCGAAGTTCGTCGCGGTGCTGAACGCGCGGTGCTCTGCCATCTCCGCGCCCTGATCCCAGGTCAGGCTGCCTCGCAGCGCCGCAGGCAGATCCCGGACGGTCGTGATGAGAGAGTCACGGACGGCCTCCGCGGTCCGCTCTCGCCCGAGATACCCGAGCATCACGAAGCGCGTTGACCGCTCGACTAACGTTGCCATCGCAGACCCGCCGAGTGCTCCGATGATGAGGTCTCCCTCCCAATGCCCGGGAACATCACGAGCATCGACCACGGGCGGACGGTTGCTGATGGCGTTCATCGGATCGACGAATCGTGTACGTCGCGCATCGGCCCGTCGGTGTGGTTTCCGTGCAACCCTCCCGCGGCGAAGTTGCTGTCCGAGTGAACGCTTCAGTTCGCCGCGCGCATGGACATAGATCGCCTGGTAAATCGTCTCGGTGCACACCCGCATCTGCGGAGCGGCCGGGAAGTCCTTGACCAGTCGGTGGCTGATCTGCTGCGGAGACCACTTCATCTTCAGTTTCTCCTGAACGTAGGAACGAAGCGCGTCGTGGGCGAGGAGTTTCGGCTGACGCGCCCGGGCTCGCCGCTTGACCGAGAGCCGGTGCGCGGTGTGGGGCATGTATCCCCGGGCGGAGACCGTGTTGCGGCGCAGCTCCCGACTGATCGTCGACGGCGACCGCCCCATCTCCGCCGCGATCTGCCGGATGGAGAGCCCTGAGCGGCGCAGATCCTGGAGTTGCTCTCGCTCAAGAAGGCTGACGTATCGGCCATCGATGACCTTCTCCACGACATTCAGGTCGACGCTTCCGCCGATCGCACGGGATCTTCGTTCAGGCACGTTCCCATTGTTCTGCTTGGGGTAACGCACGATGCGGCCATCGGGATAGACCCTGCCTCGGTTGATGATTGTGATGCCCTTATCCCAATCAGCCGCTGAGCGGGCATCCACGCCTACTCGTGCTCTGGCTTCCGAGCGCGTGAGCCCTGCCGCCCTGAGGCGCAGAAACTCCTCGCGTCGGGGATTAACCCGCCGTGCCTCGCTCGTGGAAATCCCCGCTTTCCGTGCCCACGCGTACGCGGTCGGACGATGAATGCCCAACTCGTGTGCGACGGTCGAGATGATCTGCCGCTCGCGAACGAGCCGCAGGAACTCCTCCTTCAACTCCGGCGGGTAGATGCGCGGAGTCGCCCGATGCATCGTCAACCCCGTCTTGCGCAGCCAGTTGTAACCGGCGTTCTCGTGAACACCGACCGCCCGCGCCGCCGCGCGAACGGTCCCGCCTCGATCAAGAACTCGGAAGAACTCCTCCTTCTGCTCGTCGATGTATCTCTTCTCCGCCACCGCGACACCTCTTCTGTAGGTGTTGCGACGACTGCTGGAATCAAAGGTCCACGAGGATCGTGTTGACCAGGTTGGACCCGCCGGTCTCGTTGTAGCCGTGGGTCAGGTAGTACTCGGACGCGGGTGAGGCCTCGCGCCGTCCGGTCAGCATCCACACGCCCGCGGTGGTCGCCAGCCCCGCGGCGCCCGCCACGAGCAGCGCGACCACGCGGCGTCGTGCGCCGGGGGAGGAGAAGCGCGCGGGCAGGCGGCGCAGCAATAGGACCATGACGCACACCGTGAGAATCTCCACGAGCAGCTGGGTCATGGCCACGTCCGTGGCGCCCAGGTCGAAGAACCACACGGTGATCGAGAAGCCCACCACCCCGGTCACCACGATCGCGGAGATCAGGCTGCGCGCGTTCATCATGGCCATCACACCGCACGCGATCAGCAGCGCGAGCAGCCAGTCGAAGGGCTCGCTCGCCGCGATCCGCACCGGCCGCAACTCGGTCGTGCTCCACACGGCGAGCAGCGCGACGACGCTCAGGCACACCGCGGGGATCGACAGGTGCCGCGCGGGGGCGGGGCTGTTCGTCCACGAGCCCACGACGCCGCCCAGCCGGATGGTCCCCTCGCGCGCCCGGTCCACGCCGTCCAGGGCGGAGAACGGGAAGGCGCGCGGGGCCAGGACGGCGTGCACGCGGCGTCGGGCGAGGACGAGTGCGGCACCCGAGGCGAGCACGGCGAGGGAGACGAACAGTTCGGGGACCGGGCCGTGCCACACCGCGAGGTTCTTCTCCACGGTGGACCCGGCGGCCGCACTCGCACCCGCGGAGACGAGCCCGTCCAGCAGGAACGGCACGAGACCCAGGACGAGCCCCGCGAGGGCACCCGAGGCGGGCGCGGCCCAGAAGGACACCGGGGCCTCGGGCACCACGGTGCCGTTGCGGCCACCGAGCGCGCCCAGCACGAGGCGCGCAGCGTAGGCGACCGTGAAGACCGAGGCGAGGGCGGCCGTCGCGGTGAGCAAGCACGGGGCCCACGCGGGACCGGGAGCCTCGAGGAAGGCCGCGAGCATGGACTCTTTGCTCACGAAACCGAGCAACAACGGGATCCCCGCCATGGAGGCGGCGGTCAGCACCATGAGGGTGGCGGTCACGGGCATCCGCGGGTTCATCCGGGCCAGCTCGCGCAGATCCCGGGTGTGGGCGCTGTGATCGATCACGCCCACGCCCATGAACAGGGTGGACTTGAACAGCGCGTGCGCGATCGTGTGCACCACCGCGGCGGACAGTGCGGCCGTGGTGCCCACCCCGATCATCGCGGTTAACAGACCCAGCTGGCTCATGGTCGAGTAGGCCAGCAGTTCCTTGAGGTCGTAGCGGCGCAGCGCGGCCACGGCACCGAACACCGCGGTGACGAGTCCTGCCGTGACGAGCAGGACGGTCCACGCGGGAACTCCGGAGAAGACGGGGGAGAAGCGCAAGAGAAGGTAGATG
This sequence comes from Kocuria sp. CPCC 205261, assembly GCF_040981025.1. Taxonomy (NCBI): domain Bacteria; kingdom Bacillati; phylum Actinomycetota; class Actinomycetes; order Micrococcales; family Micrococcaceae; genus Kocuria; species Kocuria sp. CPCC 205261. Next base: position 3,430 of record NZ_JAVKPU010000002.1, read on the forward strand.
CCGGCTTTGACCATGGCCGCGGCGTGCAGGTACGCGGAGACCGGGGTGATCGCGACCATAGAGTCCGGCAACCACGCCTGGAACGGGAACTGGGCGGACTTGGTGAACGCGGCGACCGCCACGAGGACGGCCACGAGCGTGGTCAGCCCGGACTGCGCACCCCACACGTCGTGCGTCAGGACGGCGCTGATCCGGGTCGTGCCGGTGGCCACGATCATGACGGTGACGGCCGCGAGCAGCACGAGCCCGCCGGCCACGGTCACGAGCAATGTGCGGATCGCGGGTTCCCGTGCGCCGTCCCCCGAGCGTGCGATGAGCAGGAACGAACATAGCGTGGTGGCCTCCCACGCGACGTAGAACACCACGAGGTCGTCCGCGAGCACGAGGGCCAGCATGGCCGCCGCGAAGCCCGTCATGAGCGCATAGAACCCCGCGTGCTTCCCGCGATCGGCCCGGTCCGTGCGCTCGAGGTAGCGCGTGGCGTAACACAGCACCGCGGCCCCGATCACCAGGACCAGGAGGGAGAAGACCAGCGAGAGCCCGTCCAGGCGCAGGTCGAGCCCCACGTCCAGGGACGGGATCCACGGCAGCGACTCGACCACCGCGGGGGTGGGCTCGGCGGGGGAGTGCGCGGCGTCGTCGTACCCGAGGGCGACCAACGCCGCGGCGCCGAGCAGGGGCACCGCGAGCAGCCATCCGACGTTGCGGCCGATCGCGCGGGTCAACAGGGGGGCGAGCGCGCACGTGAGGAGTGCGCCCGCGAGGCAGGCAAGTAGCAATGGTCCACCTAGGTCCGGGGTGACATGAGGTCAGAGCGGGCCGGAGGACGGCGTGGGCGCTCACGAGCGCCGGCAACGGCTCCGGGGTCAGTGGACGGAGGCCGACGGCGGTGCGCCGGCCTGGTTGGCGCCCCACGAGGACACCTGGCCGTTCGTACCCACGGATCGGACGAGCAGACCCGGAGACACGCTGCCGCGAGGGACGGCGTGCGGGCGCGCGGCAGTGGCGATCGGGAACGTGGGCATCGCGATCGAGCCTAGCAAGAGCCCGCGGGGTGGGGAAGCGACCGGCCACCCGCAGGGGCCGCCACCGGAATAGCTGACGTGTCCACAATGTTGTGCGTGGCATGGCCGTTGAACTGGGAATCGACACCTTCGGGGACGTCACGTGGGACGACGACGACCGCCCCGTCTCGCACGCGCAGACCGTCCGCAACGTGGTGGAGCAAGCGGTGCTCGCGGATCAGGTGGGGCTGCACTCGATCGGGATCGGGGAGCACCACCGGGACGACTTCGCGATCTCCGCCCCGGACGTCGTGCTCGCCGGGATCGCCACGCGCACCGAGCGGTTGCGCCTGGGCACGGCGGTGACGGTGCTCAGCTCGGACGACCCGGTGCGCGTCTACGAACGCTTCGCCACGCTGGACGCGCTGTCCCACGGGCGGGCTGAGGTCGTGCTGGGCCGCGGCTCGTTCACCGAGTCCTTTCCGCTGTTCGGATACGACCTGCAGGACTACGAGGCACTGTTCGAGGAGAAGCTCGCGCTGTTCGCGGCGCTGCGCACGAGTCAGCCGGTGACCTGGAAGGGCACGCTGACCCAGGACCTGCGGGACGTGAGCCTCTACCCGCCGCTCGAGAACGGACCGCTGCCCACGTGGATCGCGGTGGGTGGTTCCCCGCAGTCGGTTGTGCGGGCCGCGCACTACGACCTCCCGCTCATGCTCGCGATCATCGGCGGGCCCGTGGAGCGGTTCTCGCCGTTCAGCGACCTCTACCGCCGCGCGCTCGCCGAGTTCGGCCATTCCGACAACCCCGTGGCCTACCACTCCTACGGGTACGTCGCCGACACCGACGAGCAGGCCCGCGAGGAGTTCTTCCGCCCCTACACGATCTCCACCGAGCGCATCGGAGCCGAGCGCGGGTGGCCCGCACCCACCGAGGAGTCCTTCCTGGAGGAGGTGGAGCACGGGTCCATGGCTGTGGGATCTCCCGAGACCGTGGCCCGTAAGATCGCCGCGGGCGTGCGGGCCCTGGGTGCCTCGCGCTTCGACCTGAAGATCTCCACGGGCCCGCTGTCCCACGGAAAGCTCATGCGTAGCATCGAGCTCTACGGCACGCGTGTTGCGCCCCTCGTGCGGGACATGCTCGCGGACTGATAAGCATGGACCCATGCCGAGCTCGCTTCCCGTCCTGATCCTCACCGGCTACCTGGGTTCCGGCAAGACCACGGTGCTCAACCACTTCCTCGCGACCGGCGGCGCGCGAATCGGTGTGATCATCAACGACTTCGGGGACGTGAATGTCGATGCCGCGCTCGTGGCGGGGCACGTTGCCGAACCCGTGTCGATCGCGGGCGGGTGCCTGTGCTGCATCGAGGACCCCCGCCAGCTCGACGACGCCCTGCGTGCGCTGTCCCGGCCCTCCCTCGAGCTCGACGCGGTCGTGATCGAGGGCTCCGGGATCGCCGAGCCCCCGGGGCTCATCCATATGGTCCTGGGCAGCGAGGTGCGCGACGTACGCTTCGGCGGGCTCGTCGAGGTGATCGCCGTGGCCCGCGTGGCGCTCGCGGAGGCCAGCGGCTGGGACCTCGCGCAGCACGTCAAGGCCGCAGCGGTCGTGCTGCTGACCACGACCGACCTCGCCGATCCCCGGGAGACCGCCGCGGTGCGCGAACGGATCGCGCACGCCAATCCGCATGCGCTCGTCATCGACGCGCCCCACGGGGCGGCCGATCCCCGGTTGTTCTTCGACGCCGCCGAGCACCCCGTACCCGAGGGCGGCCAGCTCGCGCTGTGGGAGTTCGGCCGGGCCCCCGACCACGACCACCACGTCCACCACCGCGCCACGGCCCTGGACGCGCCCTCGGTCGTGGACCCCGCGGCGTTCGCCGAGCTGCTCGAGGACCCGCCCGCGTCCGTCCACCGGATCAAGGCGATCGTGGATGTCGCCGCGGGCCGGGGGATCCGCCGGTTCGTGGCGCACTCCGTGGCGGGATACGTCTCGGTGGACCGGGTGTCACGGCCCTCCGACGAGCCCGCGCGGTCCCGGGTCGTGGCCATCGGCCTGGAGTGCGACGACGCCGCACTGCGCCGCCGCCTCGACGCCCTCGTGCGCCCCGACGGCGCTCCCGCGGCCACGGCCCGTGAGCTGCGCCGACTGACTCGGTTCCTATAGGAACACCCTCAGGTCAGGTTCGAGAAGTGCTCTACCTTGGCGGTGGGCCCGGTCACGAGGATCTGGTCGTCGTCGTAGAGCATGGTGCCGGGTTCGATGGGCTCCCACTGACCGCCCGGGCGGCACACGGCCACCACCGAGACCCCCAACCGACGCCGCACGTTGAGCAGGTCCATGGGTCGTTGCTGGATGGGTTCCGGCGGGGTGCACCGCACCAGGGCGTAGTCCGCGTCGATGGGCACGAAGTCCAGGATCCGGTGCTGGATCAGGTGCGCGGCACGCGTGCCCATGTCGCTCTCGGGATTGACCACGTGCTGCACGCCGATCTGGGTCAGGATCTCCGCGTGGGGCTCCGTGATGGCCTTGGCCCAGATCGCGGGGCACCCGAACTTCACGAGCCGGGACGCCGCGAGAATGCTCGCCTGGATGTCCGAACCGATGCCCACGACCGCGCGGTCGAACTCGTCCACGGACAGCTCCCGCAGCACGTCCTCGTCCGTGGCGTCCGCGCGCACCACGGACGTGAGCTTGCCGTTGAAGCGCTGGACCACCGTCTCGTCCATGTCCACGCCCAGCACGTCCGTGCCGTTGCGCATCAGTTCCGTGGCCAGGGCGCCGCCGAAGCGGCCCAGCCCGATCACGACCACGGCGTTGGCCATGGCGTTGCGGGATGACGCGGCGGGGTGGGATCCGAACATGGGGCTTCCTTCGTGGGTCGTGGTCGTCGAGCACCGGGTCCACGGGTGGCGCGGGCTGGCCCGGGCTCATCCGATGAGCGGTCGTTCCTTGGGCAGTTCGTAACGGGGTGGGCGGCGGCCGAATGCGATGGCCGCGGCCACGGTGACCGGGCCGAGTCTGCCCGTGAACATCAGGGCGATCAACACCCACTGCGCGAACGGGGCGAGCGTGGGGGTGATCCCCGTGCTCAGTCCCACGGTCGCGAACGCGGAGACGGACTCGAACAGGACACGGTCCAGGCCCAGGCCGGTGTCCGTGAGCATGATGAGCATCGTGCCACCGATCACCGCCACGGTCGCGAGCACCACGACCGTGATGGCCTCGCGCTGGACGGAGCGGGAGAGCTGCTTGCCGAGCACGGGTACCGCGGCGCCACCCCGGATTTCGGTGAGGGCCACGAAGAACAGCACCCCGAACGTCGTGACCTTGAGACCGCCGGCCGTGCCCGCGGGGCCGCCGCCGATGAACATCAGGATGTCCATCCCGAGCCACGACACCGGGTGCATGTGACCGATGTCGATGCTGTTGAAGCCCGCGGTGCGGGAGATCGTGGACTGGAAGAACGCGTTGAGCAGCTTGACCGCGGGCGGTTGGCCGCCCAGGGTGCCCGGGTTGTTCCACTCGAGCACCAGCAGGAACAGCGTGCCTCCCGCGAGCAGCACGGGGGTCGCGAGCAGCACGAGCCGGGTGTTCATGCTCCAGCGCCGGGGCACCCGGATGTGGCGGCGCAGTTCGTAGAGCACCGGGAAGCCTAGCCCGCCCAGGATCACGCACGCCGCGAGCGTGAGCAGGATCCAGGCGTCGCCCGCGAAGTCCATGACGTTGAGTGTGTACAGCGCGAATCCCGCGTTGTTGAACGCGGACACGGCGTGGAACCCCGCGTGGGCCAGGGCGGTGCCCGGCGGGTAGTGGTAGTGGCCCCAGAACCGCAGGAACAGGATGAGCGCCGCGATGCTCTCGATCACGGCGGTGGTCGCCACGATGCGTGCGACCACCTTGCGCGCTCCGCCGCGGGATTTCGTCTCCGCGTTGGCGAGCAACCGGGAGGACAGGCCGAATTTACGGGCCAGCAGGATCCCCAGCATGGTCGTGAACGTCATGACACCCAAGCCACCCACCTGGATCAGACAGATGATCACCACCTGACCGAATGGCGTCCAGTAGGTCGCGGTGTCCACCGTGACCAGGCCGGTCACGCACAACGCGGAGGTCGCGGTGAATGCCGCCGTGAGCACGTCCGTGCCCCCGGGAGCCGTGGTGGCTGGGGGCAGCATGAGTAGCCCGGTGCCCGCGAGCACGGCCACCAGGAAGGCCGTGACGATGATCCGTGCGGACCGGGCGGGGGTGAGCTCGTGCAGGTGCAGCGGATCGCGGCGTCGTCGGCTCAGGGGGACGGCGCGGGGGATCCTGGACCCGTGCGTGCGCGCGCGGATCGCGGCCTGGCGGAGGGCCTCGGTGATGGGCACGGGGTCAAAATACACCCGCCGGGGCGGTACCGGCTGAGCGCCGCGTGAGCGCGCCTGAACCTCGTAGGCCGTTCAGCTGACACCGGCGCGCTGCACACGCGCACGTGTGATGAACCCGACTGCGTGAGTCGTGCCCTAAACTGACCGACATGACCAACATTCCCGCGGAACTCGCGTACACCGAAGAACACGAGTGGGTCGAGGACCTCCACGAGGACAACACTTTCCGCGTGGGCATCACGGACCACGCACAGAACGAACTGGGCGAGGTCGTGTTCGTCCAACTACCGGAGGTCGGGGACACCGTCTCCGCCGGGGACGTGGTGGGGGAGGTCGAGTCCACCAAGTCCGTGAGCGATCTCTTCGCGCCCGTCAGCGGCGAGATCGTGAGCGTCAACGACGACCTCGTGGACAACCCCGGCGCGCTCAACGAGTCCCCGTACGGATCCGGCTGGCTGTTCACCGTGCGCGTGGACTCCTCGGATGCCACCGGGCAGCTATTGGACGCCGATGCTTACCAGCAGTTGCTGGACTGAATACGCCAACTTCACGTGAGGTGAGGGAACCCTGATGTCGAACCATGAGAAACCCGGTACCCAGGCGGGTCCGGAGACCACATCCATCCAGATCGTGGGGGATGTGCTGGCCCATGCCGCTCACCACAAACTCTCCGAGAGCGAGCAGAACGCGGTGGCCTCCCTGCCCCCGGGCTCCGCGTTGCTGCTGGAGACGAACGGCGGGCTGACCGGTGCCCGGTTCCTGCTGGACCGGGACGAGATCGTCGCGGGTCGTCACCCGGCGTGCTCGGTGTTCCTGGACGACGTCACGGTGTCCCGCCGTCATGTGGAGTTCATCCGACGCAGCGGTACGTTCGAGGCAGTGGACCAGTCCTCCCTCAACGGCACCTACGTCAACGGTGACCGGGTCGCCACCAAGGTGCTGGAGAACGGCGACCAGGTCCAGATCGGCAAGTTCCGGTTTACGTACTACCACTCCGTGCAGAACGGTTCCTGACGCGCTCCATGCCTGATTCCGAACGACCGCAGATCCCGCGGGTGGGTATCGGGGCGTTACTGCGCCGATTGCAGCCGCAGTTCCCTGAACTGACCGCGTCCAAGGTGCGCTTCCTCGAGGACCAGGGACTCGTGCACCCGTTGCGGAGCGCCTCGGGGTACCGCAAGTACTCCCACGAGGACGTCGCCCGGTTGGAGACCGTGTTGACGCTGCAGCGTGAGCGCTACCTCCCGTTGCGGGTCATCCGTGACCGCTTGGACCGGGGCGAGGATCCCGCGCAGGACACCGAGCGGCAGGAACCGGGGACCGGACGCTCCAGGGACGGCGTCGACCCCGAACCCACTTCACCGGTTCCGGACGACGGTCGGCGGTACACCCTGCGCGAGCTCGCGGCGCGGTCGGGCACGGACGTGCCGCTGCTGCGGGAACTGCTCAACCACGGCCTGCTCGTGGAACGGGTCGGCGCGTTCGACGGCCACGCACTTACCGTGGCCGTGGCTGCGGGCAAGCTCAACGGGTACGGGATCGAACCGCGGCACCTGCGGGTGCTGCGGGGCGCCTCGGAGCGCGTGATCGCCCTGGTCGAGGGCAGCATCTCACCGTTGCGCAACCGCAGGGACCCCGAGACGCGGCGGAGGGCCGTGCAGCGGGCTCGAGAGATCGCCTCGCTGTGCCTCACCGTGATGACCGCGCTTGTGACCTCGCAGGTGGAGGAGACGGTGCAACCGTTCGCCTCGTCGGACACGGACGGGAGCGCGCAATGAGCCCGAACGTGCGCATGGAGATCGCCGGGGTGCGCATGGACGTGCCCACGGGCCAGCCCGTGGTCGTGCTGCGCGAACTTCAGGGCGCCCGGCGTCTACCCATCTGGATGGGGACCAACGAGGCCACGTCCATCGTGTTCGCGCTGCAGGGCATCGAGCCCCCGCGCCCCCTTACACACGACCTCCTGTTGTCCGTGGTGGACCAGCTCGGGCGCAGCGTGCGGGACGTCGTAGTGCACACGGTGGAGAACACGGTGTTCCACGCGGCCATCTCCTTCGACGACGGCACCGTGGTGGACGCCCGCGCTTCGGACGCCCTCGCGATCGCGGCGCGCACGTCATGCCCCATCCTGTGCGCCGCGGCCGTGCTGGACGAGGCCGGTCTGGTGCTCAGCCCGGACGGGGAGCTGCGGGAACAGGCGGGGGACCAGCCGCAGGAGGCCGAGGCCCAGGTCCGGGAATTCCGGGATTTCCTGGACCACGTGGATCCGGACGATTTCCAGTCCTGATTCCACCCCGTCTGGGCCCCGTGCGGGTAGGCTGACGACACGGGCCCGCCCGTGGGCAATGTCTTTGACCCGCTCCACCCGTGGGTTTACCGTCGAGGAGGCGTCAGCGAGCTGGTGCCCGTGTCCGGGGGATCGGACACCCCTACCCACGCATGAGGAGGACGCTTGAGCAATCCGGAGCTGCCGCTGGACGCGGCACGGCTGCGCGCATCTTCCCTCGCCGGCGGCACCCAGGAGATGTTGTTCACTGACAACCTGGGCGGCTACGACGAGACCGTGGGCTTCCGCGGTCCCACCGCATGCAAGGCCGCGGGGATCACGTACCGCCAGCTCGACTACTGGGCGCGGACCGATCTCGTGGAACCCACCGTGCGCGGCGCCAAGGGCTCCGGGTCGCAGCGGCTCTACAGCTTCCGGGACATCCTGGTGCTCAAGGTCGTCAAGCGCCTGCTCGACACCGGTGTTTCCCTGCAGCAGATCCGCTCGGCGGTGGGCGCGCTGCGGCTGCGCAACATCGAGGACCTCACGCGGTTGACGCTCATGTCCGATGGCGCGAGCGTCTACGAATGCACGTCCCCCCACGAGGTCATCGACCTGGTCCAGGGCGGTCAGGGCGTGTTCGGGATCGCGGTGGGCCGGGTGTGGCGCGAGGTCGAGGGCACGCTGGCCTCCATGCCGGGCGAACACACGAGCCTGGACGGGGCCCCCGCCGCGGATCCGTTCCCGGAGGACGAGCTGTCCGCCCGGCGCGCGCGCCGTCGCAAGAAGAACGCGGGCTGACCCGCCACCGCACCCCGCCGCCGCGGGTTGCGGGATCAGCGCGTGAGGCCCGCCAGAATGGTGCCGAAGCGCTGCGCGAGATCCTGAGCCGGGGCACCCGGCCAGCGGTGGACGGGCCACGCGGCCCCCTGGATCTGCTGCATCACGGACAGGTCCGGCAGCACGGGATCCACCACGAGCGGTCCGAACAACTCCTGCAGTTCCCGCATGCGGTGACGCTGTTCGACCGAGTCGTCGCGCACGCGGTTGATCACCACCCCGGCCTCCGGGACGGCCCAGATCCGGGAAGTTTCGAACTGCGCGAGCGCCGTCATGGTGCGCTTGGTGCCCGCCACGGAGAACAGGGACGGCTCGGCCACGGAGAGCACCTTGTGGGACGCGGCCCACGCCATGCGGGTCAGCGCGCTCAGGGTGGGCGGGCAGTCGATCAGCACGAGCTCGTAGCGGGCCAGTCCCCGCAGCGCGGTCTCGAGACGCTTGAGGTCCTTGGTCCGGAACGCGGCGTGGTCAAGGTGCGACGACGCCGCGGAGCCTGGTGCCACGTCCAGCACGGCTCGTGCGCCGTCCCCGGTCGATGACCCGTCGGCAGGGGCGCCCGGGCCCGCGGGCACGGTGTGCGGGGTGATGGGATGTTTGGTCCACGAAGATGCCGTGGCCACGGAGGCCAGTGCACCCTTGCGGGGGCGGCGCAGCACGGTGCCCACCTCGTGCCCCGGGCGGGCGTGGACGCCGAGCGCCGTGGAGGCGTCGCCGTGGGGGTCCAGGTCCACCACGAGCGTGGGGACGTGTGCTTCGAGAGCGGCGGAGGCCAACCCCAGGACCACGGAGGACTTGCCCACCCCGCCCTTGAGGCTGCTGATGCTGACGATCTGCACGGATCACCCTTCTGTCACCTGAAATGGGGGCTGCCCACCAGCCTGTTCCATGCTAGTGGGTGGATCACCGCACGTCGCGAGCCGGGTAGGGCGGTGCCGCGCGGCGTCGTCGTCATGAGCTGTAGATGTCACCACGAGCGGCGGATGTTGTCTGGACCGGCACAGGGGACACGACATCCGGGCTACCCTGCCGAGGCGCGGCTCACGTAAGCTGTCCCGGTAGTCGTCTCCTCACCCAGTGCGCGGGCCCCACAGGGCGCCGCGTGCGGAAACGGTAGTCATGTTCTCCAAGATCCTGGTGGCCAACCGCGGCGAGATTGCCATTCGCGCGTTCCGAGCGGCGTACGAACTCGGCGCCAAGACCGTTGCCGTCTTCCCGTACGAGGACCGCAATTCGATCCACCGCCAGAAGTCGGACGAGGCCTACCACATCGGGGAGGAGGGCCACCCGGTCCGCGCGTACCTGGACGTGGCCGAGATCGTGCGCGTGGCCAAGGAGTCCGGGGCGGACGCCATCTACCCGGGCTACGGTTTCCTGTCCGAGAACCCGGACCTGGCGCGCGCGGCCGAGGCGGAGGGCATCACGTTCGTGGGTCCGCGCGCCGAGATCCTGGAACTCGCCGGGAACAAGGTCGAGGCGTTGCGGGCCGCGCGGCGCGCGGGCATCCCCACGCTCGAGTCCTCGGACCCCTCCTCGGACAAGGAGACGTTGATCGAGGCCGCGGAGAAGATCGGCTTCCCGGTGTTCGTCAAGGCGGTCGCCGGTGGCGGTGGCCGCGGGATGCGGCGCGTGGAGAAGCCCGAACAGTTGGCGGAAGCGCTCGACGCCGCGATGCGCGAGGCGGACACCGCGTTCGGTGACCCCACCGTGTTCATCGAGCAGGCCGTGTTACGTCCGCGGCACATCGAGGTGCAGATCCTCGCGGACAATGAGGGCAACATCGTGCACCTGTTCGAACGGGACTGCTCATTGCAGCGCCGGCACCAGAAGGTCATCGAGATCGCCCCGGCACCGCACCTGGACGAGGAGATCCGTGACGCCCTGCACCGGGACGCGGTGAAGTTCGCCCGGGAGCTCGGCTACGTCAACGCGGGCACCGTGGAGTTCCTCGTGGACACCGCGGGGGAACGCGCGGGGCAGCACGTGTTCATCGAGATGAACCCCCGGATCCAGGTGGAGCACACCGTGACCGAGGAGATCACGGACGTGGACCTGGTCCAGTCCCAGTTGCGCATCGCCGCCGGTGAGAGCCTGGACGACCTGGGCATCTCGCAGGACGCGCTGCGCGTGCGCGGGGCCGCCCTGCAGTGCCGGATCACCACGGAGGATCCCGCCAACGACTTCCGCCCGGACGTGGGGAAGGTCTCGGCCTACCGTTCCGCCGGTGGCGCCGGTGTGCGCCTGGACGGCGGCACGCTCTACGCGGGCGCGGAGATCTCCCCGCACTTCGACTCGATGCTCGTGAAGCTCACGTGCCGCGGACGCGACTACACCACCGCGGTGCACCGCGCCCGCCGCGCGCTCGCCGAGTTTCGCATCCGCGGGATCGCCACCAACATCCAGTTCCTGCGGGCCGTGCTGCACAATCCGGACTTCCTGGCCGGGGACGTGGCCACGGACTTCATCGAGAACCACCCGGACCTGCTCAAGGGCAAGGGCTCGGCGGACCGCGGCACCCGCGCGCTGAACTACCTCGCGGAGGTGACGGTCAACAAGCCCCACGGCGAGCGCATCGACGGCATGGACCCGCGCAACAAGCTCCCGCACTACCCGGGGGACAAGCGGGACGAACCCTTCCGCAGCCCGTTCGACGGTCCGTCCTCCCACGAGGTGCCCTCCGGCTGGCGCCAGGTGCTCCAGGAGCAGGGGCCCGAGGGCTTCGCGCGCACCCTGCGGAACTACGAACCGCTCGCAGTGACGTCCACCACGTTCCGTGACGCCCACCAGTCCCTGCTGGCCACCCGTGTGCGCACCCGCGACCTGCTCGCGGCGGCACCCGCGTACGCGCACCTGCTGCCGGGGCTGCTCTCGGTCGAGGCCTGGGGCGGTGCCACGTACGACGTTGCGCTGCGCTTCCTGGGGGAGGACCCGTGGGAGCGGCTGCGGCTGCTGCGCGAGGCGATGCCGAACATCCCCATCCAGATGCTGCTGCGCGGGCGCAACACCGTGGGGTACACGCCGTACCCGGTGGAGGTGACCAACGCGTTCGTCGCGGAGGCGGCCGAGACCGGCGTCGACATCTTCCGGATCTTCGACGCGCTCAACGACGTCGAGCAGATGCGCCCGGCCATCGAGGCGGTGCGGGCCACGGGCACCGCGGTGGCCGAGGTGACCCTGTGTTACACGGGCAACCTGCTCGACCCGCAGGAGAACGTCTACACGCTCGACTACTACCTGGACCTCGCTCAGCAGTGCGTGGACGCCGGCGCGCACATCCTGGCGATCAAGGACATGGCGGGGTTGCTGCGCCCGGAGGCCGCGCGGCGTCTCGTGGCGGCCCTGCGCGAGCGCTTCGACCTGCCGGTGCACCTGCACACCCACGACACCGCGGGCGGGCAGCTCGCCACGCTGCTCGCCGCTGCGGAGGCCGGGGTCGACGCCGTCGACGCCGCATCCGCGTCCATGGCCGGCACCACGTCCCAGGTCTCGGGCTCCGCGCTCGTGGCCGCGCTCGAGAACACGGACCGGGACACCGGACTTGATCTGGACACCGTGAGCGACATGGAGCCCTACTGGGAAGTGGTGCGCTCCATCTACAAGCCCTTCGAGTCCGGGCTGACCGGGCCCACCGGCCGCGTGTACCGCCACGAGATCCCGGGCGGGCAGCTCTCAAACCTGCGCCAGCAGGCCATCGCGCTGGGGCTCGGGGAGAAGTTCGAGGCGATCGAGGACATGTACCACGCCGCGGACCGGATGCTGGGGCACCTGGTCAAGGTCACGCCGTCGTCCAAGGTGGTGGGCGACCTCGCCCTGCAGCTCGTGGGCATGGACGTGGACCCCGCCGAGTTCGAGGCCGATCCCCGCAAGTTCGACATCCCCGACTCCGTGATCAACTTCCTCGCCGGCGAGCTCGGCACCCCGCCCGCGGGCTGGCCGGAACCGTTCCGCAGCAAGGCGCTGGAGGGACGCACCGTGCACCTGGCGGACGAGGAGCTCTCGGAGCAGGATGTCGAGGAGCTCGCCCAGCCGGGCGAGGTGCGCCGCGCGGCCCTGAACCGGCTGCTTTTCCCCGGCCCCACGCGCGACTACCAGAACTCGCGCACCAAGTACGGGGACATCTCCCTCCTGCACACCCGCGACTTCCTGTACGGGCTGAAACAGGACCACGAGCACGTCATCTCGCTCGGCAAGGGGGTGCGGCTGCTGGTCACCCTGCAGGCGATCTCCGAACCGGACGAGAAGGGGATGCGCACGGTCATGGTGACCCTCAACGGTCAGCTGCGCCTGCTCGAGATCCGCGACGAGTCGGTGAAGTCCCAGGCCGTGGAGACCGAGAAGGCGGACACATCCAAGCCCGGGCACGTGGCGGCACCCTTCGCCGGTGCGGTCACGGTCACGGTCTCCGAGGGGGCAAAGGTCGCCGCGGGGGACTCAGTGGCCACGATCGAGGCCATGAAGATGGAGGCGTCCATCACTGCGCCGGTCTCGGGCACGGTCTCCCGCGTGGCACTTGCGGACACCGCGCACGTCAGCGGCGGGGACCTGGTGCTGGTGATCGACCCCGAGTGACGGATCCCGCCGCCCCGCCTGTCCTCGGACGCGCGGGGCGGCGGCCTAGGATGGGGCACATGCGTTCTTTCGACCTGATCATCGTGGGCTCCGGCTCCGGCAACTCCATCCTCACAGACGAGTACGCGGACCTCGACGTCGCCATCGTGGAACCCGGCCGGTTCGGGGGGACGTGTCTGAACGTGGGGTGCATCCCCACCAAGATGTACGCGTACCCGGCCACCGTGGGGGACCAAGCGCGGGACGCCATACGGCTGGGCCTGGACGCCGTGATCGAGGGTGTGGACTGGCCCGGCATGCGGGATCGCATCTTCGCCCGGATCGACGCGATCTCCAAGAACGGGCTGCAGTACCGCGAGTCGCTCGACAACGTCACGGTGATCCAGGAGTACGTGCACTTCGTGGAACCCAAGGTCCTCGAGACCGAGTCCGGGCAGCGGATCATCGCCGATGAGATCGTGCTGGCCAACGGTTCGCGGGTCAGCATCCCCGACGTGCTGGGTACCGACCTGCCCGGGGTGCACACCTCGGACACCGTGATGCGCCTGGACGAGTTCCCCCGAGACGTCATCGTGGTGGGCGGCGGGTACGTGGCCGCCGAGTTCTGCCACGTTTTCCGCGGACTGGGCGCCTCCGTGACCCAGCTCAACCGTTCGCAGCGCTTGTTGCGCGAACACGACGACACGATCGCCGAACGCTTCACGCGCGAGGCCGCCGAACAGTGGGACCTGCAACTCGGGTGGACGCTCTCCGGGATCGAGCGTGCCGAGGACGGCCGCCTGACGGTGTCGGCGCAGGCCTCCGACGGTTCCGCACAGCACTGGGACGGCACCGCCGACGTCGTCCTGCTGGCCACGGGGCGCGTCCCCAATGCGGACACGCTGCGCCCGGAAGCCGCCCACCTGGACGTCACCGGCGGCGGTCTGCTCGCCGTGGACGAGTACCAGCGTGTGCTCTCGGACGGGGAACCCGTGACCGGCGTATGGGCCCTCGGGGACGTGTGCTCCCCGTACCAGCTCAAGCACGTGGCCAACGCCGAGGCCCGCACGGTCTCCCACAACGTGGTGCACCCGCAGGATCTGCGCGCGACCGATCACCGCTACGTGCCGTCCGCGGTGTTCACTGAACCGCAGATCGCGTCCGTGGGCATGACCGAGGTCCAGGCCCGCGAGTGGGCCGCCCGGAACGACGAGCGGATCACGATCAAGGAACAGGACTTCGGGGACGTGGCCTACGGCTGGGCCATGGAGGACCACGCCGGGATCTGCAAACTCATCGCGAACGCCCGCACCGGCGAGCTGCTGGGGGCACACCTCATCGGCCGCGATTCCTCCAACCTGATCCAGCCGCTCGTCCAGGGCATGTCCTTCGGGCTGCGGGCCCACGAAATGGCACGCGGCCAGTACTGGATCCACCCCGCGCTCGCGGAGGTGGTGGAGAACGCGCTACTGGGTCTGGACGTCCCCGGGCAGCGCACGGGGGACTAAACCGGGCGCCCGGAGCCCGGTATGCGAAGCGCAGTTCCTGGCCCGGGCACCCCACGGCGTCGGCGGGCTGTCAGCGCGCGTAGATGTCCTCGATCTCGCGCGCGAAGTCCTGGGCGACCTTGGCCCGCTTGAGCTTCATGGACGGAGTGAGGTGGCCGTCCTCGATCGTGAGGTCACGGTCCAGGATGCGGAAGGCCTTGACGCCCTCCGCGCGGGAGACCTTGGCGTTGGCGTGGTCCACGATCTTCTGGACGTGGTCGATGACGGCCTCCTCGCGTGCGGCCCGGTCGACGCTCATGTGCGGATCCAGCCCGAGTCCGGGCAGCACCTTGGGCAGCGTCTCGGGGTCCAGGGTGATCAGGGCGGCCACGAAGGGGCGGTCGTCCCCGACGACCATGATCTGCCCCACGGTCGCGGAGGCGCGGATGGGGTCCTCGAGTTGGTTGGGGATCACGTTCTTGCCGCCCGCGGTGACGATGATCTCCTTCTTGCGCCCCGTGACCGTGAGCAGACCCTCGTCGTCCAGGTGGCCCAGGTCCCCGGTGGCGAACCAACCGTCGAAGAACGCCTCGGCGGTCTTATCGGGCAGCCCGTGGTAGCCCTTGAACACGTTGGCGCCGCGCACGAGGATTTCCCCGTCCGCGGCGATCGCGACGTCGTTGCCGGGGATCGGGTGGCCCACCGTGCCGAGCCGGTTGAGGCTCGGGAAGTTCGCCGCGATGGGGGCGGTCGTCTCGGTGAGCCCGTAGCCCTCGACCACGTACACACCGATCCCGTTGAAGAAGTGCGCGAGGTAGTCGCCCAGACTTGCACCCCCGGAGACGGCATAGCGCACGTCCCCGCCCATGGCCTGGCGCAGCGTGGAGTACACGAGCTTGTCGTAGAGGCGGTGGCGGGCTTCGAGCAGCGGCGGCACGGGGCCCTTCACGGTGGCGCGTGACCACGCGACGGCGGTCGCGACGGCCCGTTCGAAGATCAGCTTCTTCACGGGCGAACCGGCCTGGGCCTTGAACCGCGCGCCCACCAGAATCTTCTCGAACACGCGGGGCACGGCCAGGATGAACGTGGGCTTGAACCGGGCGAGGTCCTCCATGAGGTGGGAGACATCCGGCGTGTGGGCCAGGGTGATCCCGGCGTCCAGGGACGTGACCTCCACGAACCGGGCGAACACGTGCGCGAGCGGCAGGAACATGAGGGTGCGGGACCCCCCGGCCATGACGGCACCGGCCACCGGGATGGTGTTCTGCGAGCACGACACGAAATTGCGGTGGGTCAGTTCGCAGCCCTTGGGCGCACCCGTGGTTCCCGAGGTGTAGATGAGGGTCGCGACGTCGTCCAGGGTCACGCCGTCGTAGGGCGTCTGCAGATCCGTGCGGTCCGCGCCGCCCGCGATCATGGCCTCCAGGGAGTTTTCGCTGGAGGCGGTGTCGAAGACGCAGATCCGCCGTGCGGCCGCGAACTCCGTGATCCCGGTGGCCCGCTGCACGCGTTCGGCCAGTTCGTCGGTCTCCACGAAGATCGCCACGGCCTGCGAATCAGACATGATGTGGGCGATCTGATCGGGGGAGGACGTGTCGTAGACGGGCACCGGCACTGCGCCGACCCACCACAGGGCGAAGTCCACGAGCGTCCACTCATAGCGCGTGCGGCTCAGCAGGCCCACGCGCTCGCCGGGGCGGATGCCCTTCGCGGCGATCCCGCGGGCCAGGGCCACGACCTCGTCACGGAACTGTCGCGCCGTGACGTCCCGCTCGCGCCCTTCTGCGAGCACGGTGTACAGCACCGTGTCGGGTTTCTGCTCGGCGCGTTCGGCAAGGATGTGGGCGATGCCGGGGTACGGCAGGGGATCGACGATGGCCGGGGCGCTGACGCGTCGCATGGAGGGGCACCTTCCTGATGGGAACGGCTCTCAGCCTACTGTGTGTCGCGCCTCACTCCCGGCATATACTGGACGTGTCCACCACATGACGGCGACCCCGGCAGGATTGTGGCGGAGACACCCGCGTCCGGGGAGCCGGACCCGCTGGAACGCGCCGCGCGGACGCGTCAGACGACGGCGCCGTCGTCGTCCTCGGGGGAGTCCTGCGGCAGCGCGCGGAAGACCAGGTACAGACCCGTGACCAGACCCACGAGGCCCAGCAGCCACATAACCGGGGGCAGGGGCCCGGGCAACAGGGCGAGTCCGACCATGATCACGATGACCGCGAGCACGGTGCTCAGGGCGCGCAGCATGGCGGGGGAGATCCCGCTCGCAACGGGCCCGGGATCGGGCTCGTAGCGTTCGTCCTCCCGGGTGTCCCGCAGTTCGACGGGGATCTCCTCGGCCGGTTGCTCGCGGGGCTCCCACGGGAAGTCCTCGGCCCACGGTTCGAGGTCCTCGTCGTCGCGGGGGACGTCGTCCCACGAGTTGCCGCGGATGATCCGCTCGAACGGGTCCTCCGGTGGTTGGCGTGAACTCACGACGGGTCCTCGGGGAGGAACTGCTCGCCCCGGGACAACCGCTGGACCGCGTCCCGGGAGATCCGTTCGAGCAGTGGGGCATCGTGATCCAGTGTGGCCACGTGGTAGCTGTTCTGCAGATCGACCACGCGGACGTCCCCGGAACTGTGCTCGGCCACCAGGTCCGCGGAGTCCCCGGAGACGATGTGGTCCACCTCGGAACGGAACACCACGGTGGGCGCGGTGATCGCCGGGAGCATGCGCACGGTCCGGTGCATCAGCACGTTCAGCTGCGCGACGGCGGCCAGGGGCGTGCGGTCGTAGGTGGACTCCAGGACGTCCTCCTTCTTGACGTCGCCACCGATGCCGGGCAGGGACGTGACCACGGGACTCACCAGGTGACTGAACCGCGCCATCCGGTTCACGAGGGACAGCGCGGGGTTCACGAGCAGCACCCCGGTGACCTCCCGCCGGGCCGCGGTGTGCAGGGCCAGCGCGCCGCCCATGGACAGCCCGCCCACGACCACGCGGTCGTGCTCGCGGCGCAACGCCCAGTACTGTTCGTCCACGGCGTCCCGCCAGGCCTGCCATGGTTGTTCGGCCAGTTCCTCCCACTGCGTCCCGTGCCCGGGCAGCAGGGGGACGCGCACGCCCGGGTGGGCTCCGGCGTCGTCGGTGGCCTCGTGGACGGCGTGCGCCCAATCCCGCACGGAGGCCGTGGTGGCCGTGAAGCCGTGCAGTAGGAGGACCCCCACGGAGGAAGAGCCGGGAAGGTGCAGGGGGCCGTGGAGTTGCTGATCGGAGAACATGGCGCCATTGTGCCAGCCGCCGCGAGAACTCGTGAGAGAATGTGGCGGAACAAAGGCACGGTGCCGCGTGAGCGCACCGGTGCACGGCCGGGTCACCGCGGGCATCCGGTGACTCCCGCGATGACGAAAGGGCTCCCGCTCATGGTGTACATGTTCTTGAAGACCTACGTGGTGGGCCCCGTGGTCAATCTGGTGTGCCGACCCACCGTGGTGGGTCTGGAGAACGTCCCCGAGCACGGCCCCGCGATCCTCGCGAGCAACCACCTGTCCGTCCCGGACGCCATCTTTATGCCCGTGGCCGTGCCGCGCCAGGTGTATTTCCTGGCCAAGTCCGAGTATTTCACGACTCCCGGGCTCAAGGGCCGCGTGATCGGCGCGTTCTTCAAAGCCATCAACCAGATCCCCATGGACCGCAGGGGTGGCAAGGCCAGCGCCAAATCGCTCAGTGCCGGTGGCCAGGCACTCGCCGAGGGCAAGCTGATCGGGATCTACCCGGAGGGCACGCGCTCCCCGGACGGTCGGCTCTACAAGGGGAAGATCGGTGTGGCCCGCCTCGCGCTGGAGACCGGGGCCCCCGTGATCCCCGTGGCGATGTTCGGCACGGACAAGATGCAGCCCCTGGGCTCACGGTTCCCGGATCCGCGCCGTGCCAAGGTCACCACGGTCTTCGGTGAGCCCATGGACTTCTCGGACCTGATGTCCCGGCGCGGGGACCACGCGACCATGCGCCGCGTGACGGACGAGATCATGGCCGCGATCCAGAAGATCTCTGGCCAGGAAATGGCAGACGTCTACGCTGCCGATCACAAGCGCGCGCTCGCCGAGGAGAAGACCGCAGCGCTCAAGAACCAGGCCCGCGACGTCGTCGAGGCCACCCGGGACAAGGGACGCGCGGTCACGGACGCCGTGTCCCAGCAGGCGAGCAACCTGGGCGCCAAGCTGCAGGGACGTTCACATGACGGAACGGACGAGCGCGGTCCCAAGGAATCCGCCTAGACTGTCCGAATGAGTTCCATAACGCTGCCTGAACAGATCCGAACCGTGTCGTCCCCCTCCCCGAGCGCGGCGAACTATCCCGGCCTGGACGAGTGGCGGGACAAGACGATCGGTCAGCACCCCCAGTGGGCGCAGCACCCCGACTTCGCGAGCAGCATGCAGGAGCTCAACGCCGTCCCGCCCCTCGTGTTCGCGGGGGAGGTCGACCGGCTGCGCGCGCGCCTGGCCCAGGTGGCCAACGGTGAGGCGTTCTTCCTGCAGGGCGGCGACTGCGCCGAGACGTTTGCCGGTGCCACCGCGGACAAGATCTCGGCCCGGGTGCGCACGCTGCTGCAGATGGCCGTGGTGCTCACGTACGGCGCGTCGCTGCCCGTGGTCAAGATGGGGCGCATGGCGGGGCAGTTCTCCAAGCCGCGTTCGTCCAACGACGAGACCCGCGACGGCGTGACCCTGCCCTCGTTCCGTGGGGAGATGGTCAACGGTTTCGACTTCACCGAGGAGTCCCGCGTCCACGATCCCAAGCGGATGGTGCGCGGCTACCACACGTCCGCGTCCACGCTGAACCTGATTCGCGCCTTCACCCAGGGCGGGTTCGCGGACCTGCGCCGCGTGCACGCGTGGAACATGGGCTTCGCGGCCAACCCGGCATACGCCCGCTACGAGTCCATGGCGCGCGAGATCGACCACGCGGTGAAGTTCATGGCCGCGTGCGGCTCCGACTTCGACGCTCTCAAGACCACCGAGTTCTTCGCGGGGCACGAGGCGCTGCTGCTTGACTACGAGCGTGCACTGACCCGCATCGACTCCCGCACGAACCTGCCGTACGGCACATCCGCGCACTTCCTGTGGATCGGGGAGCGCACGCGCGAACTCGACGGCGCGCACGTGGACCTACTCTCCCGGTTGCGCAATCCCATCGGCGTCAAGCTCGGCCCGTCCACCACGGGCGACGACGCCCTGCGGCTCATCGATGCCCTGGACCCCGAGCGCGAGCCGGGTCGCCTGACGTTCATCACCCGCATGGGTGCCAAGAACATCCGCGAGAAGCTGCCCCCGGTGATTCAGGCCGTGGAGGCGTCGGGTGCCAAGCCCGTGTGGGTCACGGACCCCATGCACGGCAACACGGTCTCGCTGCCCTCGGGGTACAAGACCCGCAACTTCGACGACGTCGTGGATGAGGTCCGCGGCTTCTTCGAGGTGCACCGTGCGCTGGGTACGTTCCCGGGCGGCATCCACGTGGAGATGACCGGTGACGACGTCGCGGAGTGCCTGGGCGGGTCCGACCCGGTCAACGAGTCCTCGTTCGCCGAACGTTACGAGACGCTGTGCGACCCCCGGTTGAACCACATGCAGTCCCTGGAGATCGCGTTCCTGGTCGCGGAGTACCTCTCCCAGCAGAACTGATCCATTGACATGCGATGACCCCGGCACCGTTGGTGCCGGGGTCATCTTTCGTGTGTAAGGCGTCCGTGTCGTCATCGCCTTCGGGGCGCGGGTGTCACGGCGTGGTCGTGACAGCACGGTCGCCACTCATGCGGTCGTGTCCGCACGACCGTCACAACACGGTGAGGATCACCGTGTTCCCGTCCTCACGCTGGCGCACGACCCGGTTGAGGTGGGAACCAACGGGTGAGTTGATCTCCACCGTGTACCCCTGCTCCTCGAGGCTCTGCCGGGCGGAGTCCGCGTCCTGGCCCACCACGTTGGGCGGTGCACCCTGCGGGGTGTCCGCGGCGAGGGTCAGGGCCACGGTCGTGCCCTCGTCCACGCTCGTCCCCGCAGCGGGGGACTGCCCGAGCACGGTGTCCACGGCCTGCGCGGAGTACTCCCGCGAGATCTCGCCCACGCGCAGCCCGGCGCCGGTGATCGCGGCCCGGGCGTCGTCGCCCGCTGAACCGACCACGGTGGGAACGCTCACGCGGGCGGGACCCTCGGAGACCACCAGGTTGACCTGCTCGATACCGCGCACGGTGGTGGAGACCCCGGGATCCGTGGCGATCACGATGCCCTGCGGGACCTCGGGGCTCGTGGTCGAGCGCACGCCCACGTTGGAGATGCCCGCGCTGTTGAGGGCGCGTTCCGCGGTTGCGGTGTCTTGACCCGCGACGGCAGGGACGGTCGCGGACGCCGCCCCGGGGGCCGAGCCGAGCCACCAGCCCAGGAATCCGGCCACCGAGAGCAGCAGCGCGAAGACCACGGCGCCCACGGCCAGGTGCAGGGCAGGGGGCTGGGGGTTCAGCCGGACCCGGGGTGTGTCGCGGGAGCGGTGGGCGGTGGAGCCCACCTGGGTCATGGCGATGGTCCCGGTCGCGTCGGGCTCGAAGGCGGGCAGGATCGGCGCACCGGCCCCGCGCTCGCCGGGACGGCCCATTCCATGCGTGTGCTGACTACCGAGCGGGGTGGTGGCGTTCTCCCCGGTGGGATCCGCTCCCGCATCGCCGAGGGCCTCCGTGGGTACTCCGCCGAGTGCCTGCGTCGGCGCCTCGGCGGCGTCGCCTCCCGCGGTGGGAACGGTGGCCGCGCCGGCAGCGGCGGACGCTCCCGCAGCGCCGGCCAGTGCCCCTCCGGCGACCGCCGCCGCAGCCGTCGAGGCGTGGGACCCGCCTCCCAGGACGACCGTGTCCGTGTCCCGCAGTGAGGGCGGGTCGATCTGCCCGGGCAGCGAGCGTCGGATGGCCAGCGCGAGGTCCAGCAGCGCCGCGGCGTCGGCGGGGCGCTGGGCAGCGTCGCGGGACGTCGCGCGCAGCACGAACTCGTCGAGCGCAGCGGGGACGCCCTGCGCGAGCCCACCGGGGGCGGGGACGTCCCGGCTCACGTGGGCGGTCGCGACCTGCAGGGCGGTACCGGTGTACGGGCGTGAGCCCGTGAGCATCTCGTACGCCATGATCCCCACGGCGTAGACGTCGCTGCGCTGGTCCACGGGGCCGTCCCCCACGAGTTCGGGGGCGGCGTAGCCCACCGTGCCCATGACCGTGGTGCTCGTGGTGTGCTCGTCCACGGCGCGGGTCAGTCCGAAGTCGGCCACCTTGACCTGCCCGCCCCGGGTCAGCAGGACGTTCTCGGGCTTCACGTCCCGGTGGACCAGGCCGATCCGGTGCGCCTGGGTGAGGCCGCGCAGCACGGGGATCAGCAGGTCGAGCGTGCGGCGCGGTGTCATGGGCGCCTCATGGGCCACGACGTCGCGCAGAGTGGGCCCGTCCACGTATTCCAGGACCAGGTAGAGCACGCCATCCGCGGTGTGACCCTGGTCCAGGACGGCCACCACGTTGGGGTGGTGCAGGCGCGCGGCGGACTTGGCCTCACGCCGTGCCCTGGCCACGAAGGACGGGTCGTCCGCGACGTGGGGGTGCATGATCTTCAGGGCCACGGGACGTTCGAGCCGTTCGTCGAGCCCCTCGTAGACCGTGGCCGTACCACCGCGGGCGATCAGGCGGCGGACCTGGTACCGGCCCTCCAGCAGGGATCCCACGCGGTGGTCGTTCATGCTGCTACTGGGCAAATTCTCGTTCCTGTGCGCTCACGGCTTTCACGTACGCCTTGGTGTCGGGGTACATACCGTACGTCTTCACGCCGTGCAGTCCCTGATAGTAGGCGCCGATCCCCGCGGCCCTGTTGGGGGCCTTGGCCTGCAGCTCCCGGATCAGCGCGACCCCCGCGGTGATGTTGTCCTGGGGGTCCAGCAGGTCCAGGTCCCGACCCACCATCGCGGACGCCCACTCACCGGCGGACGGGATCACCTGCATGGTGCCCACGGCGTCCGCGGGGGAGACCACCCCGTGGCGGAACCCGGATTCCTGCGAGGCGTGGGCGAGCGCGAGCGCCGGGTCCACCCCCAACTCCTGGGCGGTCGCTCGCACCATCTCGCGGATCTGCTCCGGGGCCGGCAGTTGGCGCTGCTGCAACTGGGCGTGGTGTCGGTTCGCGGACTCCACGACCTCGCGGGGGTACGTGCGGCCCGCGAACGTGTCACCCACGGCGGCCTTGTGCTTCGGGGCCGCGGCCGTGCCAGCGTCACGCACCGTCGCGGCGGGTTCGGACGACGACGCCGCTCGGGCGGGTCCCGCCGCCCCGCCCGGGATCGTGAGTCCCTGGCCCGGGCGCAACACGGAGGCAGCGGAGACCCCGTTGGCCCGCATAAGCTCGGCCACGCTCACGCCGTAGCGCTGCGCGAGGTCCCACAGGGTGTGACCGGCGGCCACGGTGTGGCGCCGGGAGCCGCCGCGGTCGGAGCCGGCCGGGTCTGCGTCGTCGGCGCGCGATGCGGCCGCGGAGGAGGAGGCGGGAGCGCGGTCCGATCCCGGGATCACGAGCCGCTGGCCGGGGCGGATCATGCCGTGGGCCGGGAGCTTGTTGACGCTCATCAGGTCCTGGACTCGCACCCCGTGGGCGGTCGCCAGGGACCACAGGGAGTCCCCGGGGGCCACGGTCGCGTGCGTGGACTGGGCATGCTGCGCCACGTGGACGTTCGGGGCGGGCGCCGGCGCGGCGTGCGCGGAACCCACGGTGCCCAGGGCGGTGAGGGCGGCCAGCGCGGCGGCGGAGCCCTGCGCGGCGCGGCGGGACCATGTGGAACGGGGGGACCGGCGGTCGTGGGGCGGGTCAACCGGCATGTTCGCGATTCCTACCTCTGGACGGGGGAACGGGGGAAGATCCGGCGGCACCCTCCGGTACAGCACGGTGCCCCCAGATTACCCGACCCCTGGTCGCGACCGGTGTGTGAGCCGGTCGGTGCGCCGTGGCACAGTAGGGTTCGTGAACTACTCAACCGATCTCTCCGCCCAGGAATTCGCCGAACTCGACTCGTTGGTGGGCGAGTGGACCTACCTTCCCGACATCGCCGAGGCCATGGACATCCAGATCACCCGGGTGCACCGGCTCGTGGACGACGGCGCCCTGCTCGAGGTGCGCCGACCCGAAGACCGCGTGCGTGTGGTCCCCGCCGAATTCATGGACGGCGACCGCCCCGTGGACTCCCTCAAGGGGACCGTGGCCGTCCTGCGGGATGCCGCCTACACGGACGCCCAGGCGATTCGCTGGCTGTTCACCGAGGACGAGTCCCTGCCCGGGCGGCCCATCGACGCGCTGCGCCGTGGCCAGAAGACCGAGGTGCGCCGCAGGGCCCAGGCCCTGGGCTGGTGACACCCGCCCGCTGAGGCGGCCTACTTGGCGCGGCGCACGGCGGCGTCGGCGAGCGCCTGCAGTCCGGCCCGGGCGATGTCGTCGGTGCGCAAGCGCGCCAGCTGCGTGTCCGCGGTGCGCACGAGGGACGCGATGAGGTCCTCCGAGCGCGCGTGGGCGCCGCTGTCCCACATGAGGTCCCGCGCGCGGTGCACCTCCTGCTCGGTGAGTTCCGCGCGGCCGAGCACCGATTCGAGCCACGCGATGTCCTCGGCCGAACTCGATGCCGCGCACAGTGCGATCAGCGCGGTGCGCTTGCCCTCGCGGATGTCGTCCCCGGCGGGCTTGCCCGTGGTCTCCGGGTCGCCGAAGACCCCCAGGACGTCATCGCGCAATTGGAAAGCCTCGCCGACCGGCAGCGCGAACGCGGAGCAGTCCGCGAGGAACGCGCGGTCCGCGCCGGCGAGTGCCGCGCCGATCTCCACGGGGTGCTCTACCGAGTACTTGGCGGACTTGTAGCGCAGCACGGTCATGGCACGCTCGAGTTGTTCCTCGGGGTCGCCCACGGCGGGAGCGACCTCCGCATGGATGTCCAGGTACTGCCCGGCCATGACCTCGGTGCGCATCGTGGAGAAGATCTCCCGTGCGGTCGCGGCCGCGTCCGCGGCGACCCGCGCGGTGGCGTCGGCGAAGAGTTGTTCCGCGAAGGACAGGCTCATGTCCCCGGTGAGGACGGCCGCGCTGACCCCGAAGTGGGCGGCGTCCGCGGACCACCCGGCGTCGCGGTGCAGGGCCTCGAAAACGCGGTGCACACTGGGCTTGCCGCGGCGCGTGTCCGAGCGGTCCAGGATGTCGTCGTGGATCAGCGCCGCGGTCTGGAAAAGTTCGAGGGACGCCGCGGCGGCCACGGCGACGTCGTCCGCCACGGCCCCGCCAGCCGCGCGCCAGCCCCAGTAGCACAGCCGTGCGCGCAGGCGCTTGCCGCCGCGCGTGAGGTCTTCGATCGCGTCCACGAGCACGGTCGCGTGCGGGGAGATCCCGGTGACCCGTTCGCGTTCCCGCGCGAAGAACTCGGTGATCCGCTCGTCCAGGAGCGCGGAGAAGTCACGGTCCTGTTGCGTCGCGGTGACGGACGCGTCGGGAGGGGTCATGCCAGGGCACCTTTGATCGAGGGGATGCTGTCGGCCGCGCTGCGCGGTACCGCGGGTCGCGGCGGGCGTCACGGGCACGGGCTCCACGACGCCGGGCCGCCCCGCGGGCGCCCGACCAGCCTAACCGGACGCGGCGCCGCGGATGCGTAGCGGTGCCGCCCCGTCGAGCGGCCCGGGGTCGGATAAGTTCGTGGTGCCGTGGCCCGTGTGCGTGTCGGAGCCCCTTCCTAGGCTTATGAAAGACGAACCAGATCCCGCGCGGGTGGCATGTCCGTCATCAACGGGTCTCGATCCGGACGGGTCCCGCGTGGCGATGGGTTCCCGATGCCGGAGGGTCGTGGAAGGAGGCGCCATGGGCGGGCCGAGTCCGCAGCAACTGGCCGAGTACCGGCGCTGCGCCATCCTGCACGTGGACATGGACATGTTCTACGTGGGCGTGGAACTGCTCAACGCCCCCCAGTACCGCGGCCGCCCCGTGATCGTGGCCGGTTCCGGTCCGCGCTCGGTGGTGCTCTCCGCGTCCTACGAAGCCCGCCAGTACGGCGTGAACTCCGCGATGCCCGTGTCCCAGGCCCGCGCTCGCTGCCCCTCCGCGGTGGTGCTCGAACCGCATCGCGAGGCGTACACCCATTACTCACGGATCGTGATGGACATCTTCCGCTCGGTCACGGACCGCGTGGAGCAGCTGAGCGTGGACGAGGCGTTCGTGGACGTGTCCGGGGCGATCCGGCGCAGCGGACCGCCCGTCGAGATCGCCCGGACCCTGCGGCGCGTGATCCACGAACGCACGGGACTCACCGCCTCCGTGGGGGTCGCGGAGAACAAGACGGTCGCCAAGATCGCCTCCGCGTACTGCAAGCCGGACGGGCTGCTCGTGGTGACGCCCGAGCACACCCTCGCGTTCCTGGCACAGCTGCCGGTGGGCAAGTTGTGGGGGGTGGGCAAGCGCACCTCTGAGATCCTGCAGTCCGCCGGGCTGTCCACGGTCGGGGACATCGCCGCCACGCCGTTGCCCCGGTTGCACGCGCTCGTGGGCACCGCGTCCGGGACACATTTGAAACAATTGGCCACCGGCCACGACCCCCGTCCCGTGACGCCCGCGCGCGAGGAGAAGAGCATCGGGGCCGAACGGACGTTCCAGCGCGACGTCGCCGACAGTGCGGCTCTGAAACGTGTGCTGCTGGGCCTGGCCCACGACACCGCGGTCCGGTTGCGCAGGCACGGACTGCGCGCCGGGCGCGTGGGACTCAAGCTGCGCTACGCCGATTTTTCGACCATCACCCGCTCCAGGACGCTGAGTCACCCCGTCACCGCGGCCCACGATCTCTACACCGAAGCGTGCGCGCTACTGGACGGCCTGGGCCCGCGAGCGCAGGCCGTGCGGCTCGTGGGCATCAGGGCGGAGAAGCTCACCGGGGCCGATCACGCGTTCCAGTTGAGCCTGGACGGACGGGAGGAGGAATGGGGTGCCGCGGAGGAAGCCATGGACCGCGTGCACCACCGATTCGGCCCCGGAATTGTACGCCCAGCCAAACTCATGGAAACGACGATGCCAATCCGTCCCGCACGGGATATTCTGGACGGTACGTGAGGAAGGCAGCCGTACCGCCCCCGCCTCGCTCCCTCAACACCACAGGAGGAATCGTGCCTCTCTCCGAGCACGAACAACAGCTTCTCGCCCAGCTCGAGAAGCAGTTGCACGACGACGACCCCCGCTTCGCGTCGACCATGCACACCGAAGCGGTTCGGGGGCGCGGGTCCATGCGCAACGTCGTGCTGGGGGTCGTGATCGCCGTGGTTGGCCTGGGCGTCCTGCTCGCCGGGGTCGCCCTGCAACTGATCATCGTGGGCGTGTTGGGCTTCATCGTGATGGCCGCCGGCGCGTACGTGGCCACCGTGCGGGGCCGGGCCACCCCGGGCAAGGGCGCCGCCAATCCCGGAAACCCCGGGAACGGGCCGTCCGGCCGCGGTTCCTCCGGTCCACGCAAGTCCTCCACTTTCCTCCAGAACCTCGAGGAGAAGTGGGACAAACGCAATCAGGGTTAGCACTGAGCCTCCCCGCAGGCTGTCCAGCCCGTAGAACTTCCGAGAACTCCCCGGCACCGCGTCGGGGAGTTCTTTCATGTCCGGACCCATCGTCTCCGGCGTGCCCGCAGACCACGCCGGGAAAGGGATGTCGACGACGCCCCGGGGCAGCGCCGTCGTGGCGTGCCGTGGAGGGGATGCGCGTTGACGGGGGAGGGCAGTGGAGTAAAGTGGAGCGTGGTAGAGAAGCGAGGGTTGGGCTGGCCCTGATTCGAAGGCGGTGGCTGTGTTTCTCGGAACATACGAACCGCGTTTGGACGACAAGGCCAGGCTGATTCTCCCGGCCAAGTTCCGGGCCGAACTGGCGGACGGACTCGTGCTGACCCGAGGGCAGGAACGCTGCCTGTACGTGTTCAGCGCGCAGGAGTTCGCCAGGGTCCACGAACAGATGCGGGCGGCCCCGTTGTCGTCCAAGCAGGCCAGGGATTACATCCGCGTTTTTCTCTCCGGGGCATCGGACGAGGTCCCGGACAAGCAAGGTCGCATCACCATTCCGGCGTCCCTGCGCTCGTACGCGGGCCTGGACCGGGAACTGGCGGTGATCGGGGCGGGCAGCCGCGCCGAGATCTGGGATGCGGCCTCGTGGCAGCAGTACCTGGCGGAGAAGGAAGCGGCTTTCTCCGCCACGGAGGACGAGGTCATACCCGGGCTGTTCTGATCACCCGAGGACCACCGCGCGGGACCCCCGCCGGTGCCGTCCCCGGACATGAGATCTCCAGCCGCCCACGTCACCGTCCTGACTCGACTTCCCCCGAGTCAGGCCGGATTCGAGGGGCGAGCGGCGGATGGGGATCTGGTGTCCGGGCGCACCGTAGGATGCCCCCGGAGGACATCGGTGCCGTGCGCACCGAGACCTGCGACCCGTAGTACCCGCACGATCCGCAACAGACCAGGAGCCCGGCATGGACCACGCCCCCGCCGAGCAACGACACATCCCCGTGATGCTGGAGCGCTGTCTGGACCTGCTCGCGCCGGCGTTGGACACCGAACACCCCGTGGTCGTGGACGCGACCCTGGGCATGGGCGGGCACACCCACGCCATGCTCGAACGCTTCCCGGGGTTGCGCGTGGTCGGGATCGACCGGGACCCCCAGGCCCTCGACCTCGCCGGGGAACGCCTTGCGCACTTCGGGGAGCGGTTCACGGGCATCCACACCACGTACGACCACATCGATCAGGCCGCCGCAACCGCCGGCGTGGACCGGGTGGACGGCATCCTGTTCGACCTCGGGGTGTCCTCACTGCAGCTGGACGA
Organism: Kocuria sp. CPCC 205261; assembly: GCF_040981025.1. Taxonomy (NCBI): domain Bacteria; kingdom Bacillati; phylum Actinomycetota; class Actinomycetes; order Micrococcales; family Micrococcaceae; genus Kocuria; species Kocuria sp. CPCC 205261. Next base: position 31,819 of record NZ_JAVKPU010000002.1, read on the forward strand.
ACGCGAGCGCGGCTTCGCGTACTCGTTCGACGCCCCCCTGGACATGCGCATGAACTCCCGGGCGGAACTGTCCGCGTACACCGTGGTCAACGAGTACTCGGAGGCCCAGCTCAAGGACATCATCTACCGCTGGGGCGAAGACCGCTTCGCGCCGCGGATCGCGCGCGCCATCGTCGCCGCCCGTACCGAGGCCCCGCTGCGCACGACCGCCCAGCTCGTGGACGTGGTCCGCTCCGCGGTCCCCGCCGCGGCCCAGCACAAGAAGGGCCACCCGGCCAAGCAGACCTTCCAGGCGTTGCGGATCGAGGTCAACGAGGAACTCGACGTCCTGGAGCGTGCCGTGCCCGCCGCCGTGGAAACTGTCAGGGTGGGAGGGCGTGTCCTCGCCATGAGTTACCACTCCCTGGAGGACAGAATTGTCAAGCAGGAGTTCACTCGCGGTGCACGTTCCACGGCCCCCAGAGGTTTTCCCGTGGAACTGCCGGAACACCAGCCCACGCTGAAGGTTCTCACCCGCGGTGCGGAACGCGCCGGCGAGCAGGAGGTCCGGGACAACCCCCGGGCCGCCTCGGCCAGGTTGCGTGCCGTCGAGCGGCTCCGGGAGACCACGAGACCAGGGAGTGAGCGATGAGCAGTGCGACGTCGGCCTCGCCCCCGTCGTCGGGTGACCCCTCGGGCCGGGGGGCGGACGGGCGTAGGCCGCTCTCCGTGGTGCCGCGCCGCACGGCCCGCCGCAGCCGGGTCTCCACCGTGGTCATGTGCACCCTCGCCCTGGCCGCAGCTCTCGTGGGCATCCTGTTGCTCAACATCCAGATCACCCAGGGGCAGTACCAGTTGACCGAGCTCACGGGTCAGCAGCGCGCTCTCTCCCAGGAGAACGAGGCGCTCACTCAGGATATCGAGGCCAATTCCGCGCCGCAGAACCTGGCCGCCCGCGCCAACGACCTGGGCATGGTCCCGGCCAAGGATGTGGGGAGCATCCAGCTCGGCACGGGTGCCGTCACGGCCCCGAGCGCCCCCGCGGAGAAAACGGACGCGCAGAACATCCTCGTGCCGCCCGCGCAGATGAAGGGTTCCGACGCCGCGGAGGCGAACCGGATCGCCGCCGAGGAACGCGCGGAGAAGCGCGCCAAGGAAGAAGCGGACAAGAAGACCGCCCAGCGTCAAGCGGCCCAGAAGGCCGACGAGTCCCGGGATCTCAACGGGGGCTCCATCCCCGCGCCGTCGCAGCGCGCGCCTGGCCAGTGAACGCGCCGGTCCGCGCCGCGGACCGGGAGTAGAACCCGTCGGAGGTGGCCCCACCACGCTGAAGTCCAGGAATCGAGGAAGACCGTGTCAGCATCGTCAGCGCGCAAGAACCGACTGTTCCGGCCCTATTCGCGCATGCACGTGGGCATCGCCTTCCTGCTGGTCCTGTTGCTTCTCGTGGTGGGCCGCCTGTTCTGGGTCCAGGGGCTGGACCCCGGGGGCCGGGCCGAGGCCGCGGCCGCCCAGCGCACGCTCGTGGAGTCCATCCCCGCGGTGCGCGGGGAGATCACCGACAGCCGTGGCACGGTGCTGGCCCGCACACTGCAGCGCTACGACATCACCGTGGACCAGAGCGCCGTCGCCGCCGTGACCGTGCCCCACAAGGACGGTTCCACCGAGACCGTGACCCCCACGCAGGCCGTGTACAAGATCGCGGACGCCCTGGGCATGAAGGACACGGACGTGAAGGCCGCGCTGGACGGGGACAAGAGCTTCAACTACGTGGCGCGGGGCGTAACCCCCGAGCAGTACAACGCCCTGCGGGAGTTGAACCTGCCGTACATCTACGGCCAGCCCACGTTCCAGCGCAGCTATCCGGACGGTTCCCTGGGCGGTTCCGTGGTCGGGTTCCTGGGCGGGGACAACCAGGCCCTCGGCGGGATCGAACAGACCCAGGACTCCCTGTTGCGCGGCACCGACGGCGAGCGCCGCTTCGAGATCTCCGGCGACGGCGTGCGCATCCCCGTGGCCCCGCAGGAACAGAAGGCCGCCGAGAACGGTTCGAACGTCAAGCTCTCGCTCGACAGCGACGTCCAGTTCTTCGCGGAGCAGGCCGTGCGCGAACGGGCCAAGCAGCTCAAGGCCGAATGGGGCACGGCCGTGGTCATGGACGTCAAGACCGGCAAGGTCCTGGCGCTCGCGGACACCTCCTCGGTGGACCCCAACGTCCCGGGCAAGGCCGACGCCGCCGACCTCGGTTCGCGCGCCGTGTCCCAGGCCGTGGAGCCCGGTTCCACGGAGAAGATCGCCACGGTGGCCGGCGCCCTGGACCGGGGGATCGTGTCCCCCACCACGGAGATCACGGTCCCGCCGTACCTGCAGATCGGTTCCGAGAAGATCACCGACGCGTTCGACCACGGCACCCAGAACCGCACGGTCGCGGGGATCATCGCGGACTCCATGAACACGGGCACCGTGATCATGGGTTCCAAGATGGACAAGCAGGCCCGCCACGACAACCTCGCGAACTTCGGGGTGGGTTCCGCCACGGGCATCGAACTGCCGGGGGAGTCCACGGGCATCCTGGCGCCCGCGGATCAGTGGGACCCGCGTCAGGAGTACACGGTGTTGTTCGGTCAGGGCGTGTCCCAGACCCCGTTGCGCACGGCGTCGATCTTCCAGGCGGTCGCGAACAAGGGCCGTCAGATCGAACCGCGCCTCGTGGACTCCGTGACCGCGCCGGACGGGACGGTCACGCACCCCGAACGTCCTGAACCCAAACAGGTGCTCTCCGAGTCCGCCGCGCAGCAGACGCTGGACATCATGGAGAACGTGGTCACGCAGGGCGGCGCCAAGGAAGCGGCCGTGCCGGGATACCGCGTGGGTGGTAAGACGGGTACGGCCGAGGCGCCGAGCGAGAGCGGCGGGTACGAGGGCTACACCACGTCCTTCGTGGGTGTGGCCCCCATGGAGGACCCTCAGTACCTCGTGGCGATCACCATGCAGCGCCCCCAGGGGGACGTGCGCACCCTGGGCGTGACGAGCACGTTCTCCACGATCATGTCCCAGGTGCTGCACCACTTCAACGTGGCGCCCTCCACCACCACGGGGCCCACGTTCGACATGCAGGTGCCGCAGAACGTGGACCGGGACGTGACACCCACGAACGCGCTCGAGCAAACGTGGCCGCAGCCGGGGAGGGACGAGTCCCAGGACTAAACTTCCCACACAGAAGCACATGGCGGCAGCAACGACCGGTGAGACACCGGCCCGGGTGGACGGGGTACGTCCACAGACAGGTTCGAAGAGGATTTCTATGGTGGCATCTGCCCAAGAAGGGACCGACGCGCAGAGTCTGCGTCCGTCCCGGCCCGTGGCCCACTCGCTCGAGGAGCTCGCGCGGCTCACGGGCGCGCGGGTGGTCCCCGCCCCCACGGGGACCACCGCTCCCGTCACGGGAGTGGTCCTGAACTCGCGGGAGGTGCAGCCGGGTGATCTCTACGCCGCGCTGCCCGGCGCCAAGGTCCACGGGGCGCGATTCGCCGCCGACGCCGCCGCGTCCGGTGCCGTGGCGATCCTCACCGATCCGGACGGCGCGCGGTCCGTGGTCGAGGCGGGCGTGGGCCTGCCGGTGCTCGTGAGCCCCGAACCCCGTTCATGGGTGGGTCCGGTGGCCCGCGCGGTCTACGATTCCCAACCGGCGGACGGCACCGGCCAGGAGCTCTTCGCGGTGACCGGCACCAACGGCAAGACCACCACGACCTACTTCATCACCTCGATCCTGCGCGCCCTGGGCCACATGACCGGGTTGATCGGCACCATCGAGATCCTCGCGGGGGACACACCCATCCCGTCACACATGACCACGCCAGAGGCTCCGCACGTGCATTCCCTGCTGGCCCTGACCCGTGAACGCGGGATCACCGCCACCGTCATGGAGGTCTCGTCCCACGCCCTCGAGTTCCACCGGGTGGACGGGGTGCACTACGACGTCGCTGGGTTCACCAATCTCACCCAGGACCACCTGGACCTGCACGGGTCCATGGCCGAGTATTTCGAGGCCAAGGCGCGGTTGTTCACGCGCGAGCGCACGAGCCGCGGCGTCGTCGTGCTGGGGGACGGAGACCCGTGGAGCGCCGCGATGGCGCAGCGGGCCCGCAAAAACCTGGGTGCGGAGAACGTCACGACCGTTGCCCTGCGCGGCCCGGAAGGAACGCGTCAGGACGCGAGCGATGCGGAAGGCACCGCCCCCGTCGGGACCGGCGGGTCGGATGCCGCGGACTGGACCCTGCGCTCGCTGACCCGCCGGGGCATCGGTCACTCGTTCACGCTGCGGCACACGGACGGGCGCGCGCTGGACATGCACACGGGACTGCCCGGTGAGTTCAACGTGGCCAACGCGGCGCTGGCCGTGCTCATGGTCCTGGACTCCGGCGTGGCACTGGACACCCTGCAACGCGTCCTGGACGAGCACGACCCCCTGAGCGCGGGCGTGCCCGGACGCATGGAACTTGTGGGCACGCGGCCCACGTCCCTCGTGGACTTCGCGCACAACCCGGACGCGCTCGCGCGCTCGCTGCGCGCCGTGACCCCCGAGGACGGGCGCGGTCGCGTGATCGTGGTCTTCGGCGCCACCGGCGAGCGCGACACCACCAAGCGCCCCATCATGGGCCGGGTCGCGGCGGAGGAGGCGGACGTCGTGATCATCACGGACGACGATCCCCACGCCGAGGAACCCGCGCCCATCCGGGAGCAAGTCGCGCAGGGCGCTCGTGAGGCCGTCGCGAACCATGCTCGCGCCACGGACGTGCTGGTCATCGAACCGCGCGCGACCGCGATCCGCACAGCAGTGCGCATGGCCCACCCGGACGACGCCATCATCGTGGCGGGCCGCGGTCACGAGACCGCCATGGATTTCAACGGCGTGGTCGTGCACCTGGACGACCGTGAAGAGCTGCGGGACGCCCTGGCGGCGTTGCACGCGGACACGAAGGAGCAGCAATGATTGCCATGTCCGCCGCGCAGCTCGCGCGGGCCGTGAACGGTGAGCTCGCGGGGGTCCCGGACCCCGAGTCCGTGACCGTCACCTCCGTCACGACCGATTCCCGGGAAGTCACGGACGGCGCGTTGTTCGTCGCCAAGCCGGGTGAGACCACGGACGGGCACCGCTTCGTGCCCGTCGCGGCCGAATCCGGCGCGGTGCTGCACCTGACCGAACGCGTGGTGACCGACGACGCGGGGGCTCCGTACCCGTGCGTCGTCGTGGCAGACGTGGTGCTTGCGATGGGCGCGCTCGCGAGCCACGTGCTCGAGCAGTTGCGTGCCGTGCACCCGGTCACCGTGGTGGCCGTGACGGGTTCGGTGGGCAAGACGACCACCAAGGACCTGCTGCACGGGATCTTCGCCGCGCAGGGCCCCACGGTCGCGCCGCGCAACTCGTACAACGGCGAGGTGGGTGTCCCGCTCACGGTGTTCACGGCCACCGAAGACACCGAGTACTTCGTGATCGAGATGGGCGCCACGCACATCGGCAACATCCGCTACCTGTGCGACACCGTCCGCCCGGACGTGGGCGCCGTACTGTGCGTGGGATCGGCCCACGCGGGCGAGTTCGGTGGCGTGGAGAACATCGCGCGCGCCAAGGGCGAGATGGTCGAGGGCCTCTCCGCGCACGGCACCGCGGTGCTCAACGACGACGACGCCCGCGTGCGTGCCATGCGCGAGCGCACCGACGCGCGCATCATCTCCTTCGGGCAGGGACCCGACGCCCACGACCCGGCCCACGAGGACCCGCGCGTGTGGGCCGAGGACGTGACCGTCGGTACCGACGGGTGCCCCGCCTTCACGCTGCACTTCCCGGACGGCTCCGCCCACCCGGTGCACTCGCAGCTGATCGGTGCGCACCATGTGACCAACCTGCTGGCCGCGGCCGCCGTGGCCTTCGGCGCCGGGGTCCCCGCGGCCGAGATCGCAGCGGGTCTGACGGGCCGCGGCCCTCGCTCGCGGTGGCGGATGGAACGCACGGAGCGCCCGGACGGCGTGACCGTGATCAACGACGCCTACAACGCTAACCCGCAGTCCATGCGGGCCGCCCTGCAGACCCTCGCCCAATTGGGCCGCGGGGACGAGGAGCACCCCGCGCGGCGCACGATCGCCGTGCTGGGTGGCATGTTCGAACTCGGTGACGAGTCCATCACCGCCCACGCGGACCTCGGGCAGTTGCTCGTGCGGTTGAACGTCTCGCATGTCGTGGCCGTGGGGGAGGTCGCCCGGCCGGTCTACACCGCTGCGACCCTGGAGGGCTCGTGGGGTGAGGAAGCGGCCTGGGTCCCGGACACCGAGCACGCCGAGCAGTACCTGAGTGACACGCTGCGCCCGGGGGACATCGTGTTGTTCAAGGCGTCCAACGCCGCGGGGTTGCAGCACCTGGGGGACCGGGTGGCCCAGGCCACCACCGACACGAACCACCAGGAGGGTTGAGCCCGTGATCCAATTGCTCGTGGCAGCGGGGCTCGGCCTCGTGTTCTCGATCTTCGGTACGCCCGCCCTGATCCGGGTGCTCGCCCGGCGCGGGTACGGCCAGTACATCCGGGACGACGGACCCACGTCTCACCAGACCAAGCGCGGCACCCCCACCATGGGTGGCGTGGCCATCCTGCTCTCGGTCGTGGCCGCCTATCTGGTGACCCACCTGATCAGCGTGATCGCGTGGCCTGAGAACGGTGGGATCACCCTCTCGGGCGTCCTGGCGCTCGGCCTGATGCTCGGCATGGGGCTGGTGGGGTTCCTGGACGACTTCAAGAAGATCTCCAAGAAACAGAACCTGGGGCTGACCGCGGCCGGGAAGATGGCCCTGCAGGGGGCCATCGGCATCGCGTTCGCCCTGCTCGTGTTGTTCTTCCCGGACGAGGCGGGCAACACTCCGGCCTCCACGGCGATCTCCTGGACCCGGGACACCGGCGTGGACCTCGCATTCGCCGGGCCGATCGTGGGGGCCATCCTGTTCGTGATCTGGGTGAATCTGATCGCCACCGGAACCACCAACGCCGTGAACCTCACGGACGGTCTGGACGGGCTCGCCACGGGCGCGTCCATCCTGGTGTTCAGCGGGTACATGCTCATCACACTGTGGCAGGCCGGGCACCTGTGCGAGAACGTGGCACAGGCGGCGTGCTACGAGGTTCGGGATCCCATGGACCTCTCGATCGTGGCCGCGGCCCTGGTGGGTGCGCTCATCGGGTTCCTGTGGTGGAACACGTCCCCGGCGAAGATCTTCATGGGGGACACGGGCTCGCTCGGCCTGGGCGGCGCGCTCGCGGCGTTCGCGGTGCTCTCCCGCACCGAACTGCTGCTGATCCTGATCGCCGGCCTGTTCGTGATCATCACCCTGTCCGTGATCCTGCAGGTGGGCTACTTCAAGCTCTCCCACGGCAAACGCATCTTCAAGATGGCCCCGTTGCAACACCACTTCGAGCTCAAGGGCTGGCAGGAGGTCACGATCGTGGTCCGATTCTGGATCATCGCCGGTCTGTTCGTGGCCGCCGCGCTCGGTGTGTTCTACGGTGACTGGTTGCTGCACAACGGCGGCGCGTTCCCCGGCGCGGAAGCGCTGCACTGACCGCGCGGCGCGCACCCCGCTCTCGGGTGGCGGAGCGCGCCGGTCACCCGCGAGACCACCCACGACCGACACGAGGATGAGGCACAGACCAGACATGATGCACGCGAGCAACGACAACCCCGTCCTGGACAACCCCCGCCTCGCGGAGCTGACCAGCTGGGACGCGCCCTGGTCCGGTCTGCGCGCCGTGGTCGCCGGGATCGGGGTCTCGGGTTTCGCCGCGGCGGACACCCTGATCGAACTCGGTGCGCTCGTCACCGTCCTGGACTCCCGGGACACCGAACGCAACCGGCAGAGCGCGGACACCCTGAAGATCGTGGGCGCGAGCGACGTCGTCCTGGGGCCGGACGCCATGACGAGCGTCCCGGACGTGGCCGGGGCCCGCCCGGACGTCGTGATCACGTCCCCGGGCTTCCCACCCACCCACCCGCTGCTCGCCGCGGCGCGCGAGGAGGGCATCCAGATCTGGGGTGACGTGGAGCTCGCGTGGCGCGTGAACCGCCGCGCGGGGCGCAAGACCCCCGAATGGGTGTGCATCACGGGCACGAACGGCAAGACGACGACCGTGGGCATGACCGCCTCCATCCTGCAGGCCGCCGGGCTCAAGGCCGTGGCCGTGGGCAACGTGGGCACGCCCATCCTGGACGCACTGCGCGATCCCGTGGAGTACGACGTCCTGGCTGTGGAATTGTCCAGCTTCCAACTGCACTGGACGCACTCCGTCTCGCCCCTGGCCTCCGTGGTGCTCAACGTGGCCCAGGACCACGTGGACTGGCACGGCAATTTCGAGAACTACCGCGCGGACAAGTCCCGTGTATACGAGAACACGCGGGTCGCGTGCGTATACAACGCCGAACAGGACGGCGCGGAGGAACTCGTAGAGGAAGCGGACGTGCTCGAGGGCTGCCGCGCGGTGGGCTTCACCACGCAGACCCCGGGGCTGTCCATGGTGGGCGTGGTGGACGACCTGCTCGTGGACCGCGCGTTCGTCGCAGAGCGCGCCACGACCGCCGCCGAGATCGGATCGATCGAGGACACCGGCTCCATCCCCACGCGCCACATCGTGGCCAACGCGCTCGCCGCCGCGGCGCTCGCGCGCGCCGCCGGGGTGAGCCCCGAGGCCGTACGGGACGGACTGCGCGCCCACCGCCCCGGTGAACACAGGATCCAGCTCGTGGCCGAATCGGACGGGGTGCGCTGGATCAACGACTCCAAGGCCACCAACCCGCACGCCGCGCAGGCGTCCCTGTCCGCGTTCGACTCCGTGGTCTGGATCGCCGGCGGGCTCTCCAAGGGCGTCACGTACGACACCCTCGTGGAGCGCAACGCGGGCCGGCTGCGCGCGGTCGTCGTGATCGGCACGGACGACGCCGCCCTGTTGGACGCGCTCTCCCGCCTGGCCCCGGACGTGCCCGTCCTCGCGGCGACCCCGGGCCAGGGCGGCACCGCACCGGACGACTCCGGCATCGACCCGACCGACGGGCACGCCGTGATGCGCCGGGCCGTGCGGTTGGCCCGTGAACACGCCGAGCCCAAAGACACCGTGCTGATGGCACCGGCGGCCGCGTCCATGGACCAGTTCGCCGACTACGCGGACCGCGGCAACGCGTTCATGCACGTCGTGCACGAAGAATTGGGGTTCTGATGGCCACCCGCACCCCCGAACGTCCCCGGGCAGCCGAGCCCGCGCAGCCGGGCACCCGATCGATCGCCCTGAGCACCAGGATGCGCGGCTGGTGGCACCAGCTCACCGACGGCCCGCTCTTCCACTCCTACTACGCCCTGGCCGGGTGCGTGGTGTTGCTCACCGGCATCGGCGTGATGATGGTGCTCTCCGCGTCCGCGGTGGAATCGATCTCCGACAGTCGCTCGGCGTACGCCCTGTTCGCGCGCCAGGCGCTGTTCGGGGTCGTGGGGTTGATCGCGATGTTCGCGCTGTCGATGGTGCCACCCCACTTCTACACGCGGATCGCGTGGGTGCTGTGGGGTCTCAGCGTGCTCGTGTCCCTGCTCGTGTTCACACCCCTGGGGCGGGAGGTCAACGGCAACCGCAACTGGCTCGTGCTGGGCGGTCAGTCGTTCCAGCCCTCGGAGTTCGCCAAGCTCGCGCTGTGTATCTGGCTCGCGGCGATGTTCGCGCGCCAGGGAGATGCGGTCGCGCAGCACTGGAAGCCGGCCCTGTGGCCCTCCGTCGTGGGATTCCTGGTCCCCACCCTCCTCACGCTGGCCGGCGGGGATGCCGGTACGGCCATCGTGTTCTGCCTCATCTACGCCGCGGCACTGTGGTTCGCGCGCGCACCCCTGAAGATCTTCCTCGTGGGCGCGGCCGGCCTCGTCCTGGGCGGGTTGTTCCTCGTGATCACTGCGCCGCACCGTCTGGACCGGATCACCGGGTGGCTGTTCGGGGAGTGCGGCGCCACGGACGCGTGCTGGCAGGCACAGCAAGGACTCAACGCCCTGGCCACCGGCGGCTGGTGGGGCGTGGGGCTCGGCCAGTCCCGGCTCAAATACAACTACGTGCCCGAGGCCCACAACGACTACATCTTCTCGATCATCGGCGAGGAACTCGGCCTCGTGGGTACCGTGATCATCCTGGCGCTGTTCATCGTGATGGTCGTGGCCATGGCCCGGATCCTGTTGCGCACCCGCAGCACGTTCGTGCGGATCACCACCGCGTGCGTGGCCACGTGGCTCGTGGGCCAGGCCTTCGTGAACCTGGGCATGGTCACTGGCCTGCTCCCGGTGATCGGTATCCCGCTGCCCTTCATCAGCTACGGTGGATCCGCGCTGCTGATGACCATGGCGGCCGTGGGCGTGGTCATGTCCTTCGCCCGGGTCCCGCGCTCGGTGCGTGTGGGTCCCGGACGGTCCGGGGCGGCATCGGGCACCCAGATCCTGGACGACCAGGAGGCCTACGAGCGCGGGCTGGCCACGCAACCGGAACGCCCCCGGACGTCGTGGGCGCAGCGCGTGACCCAGCGGTTCGGAAAGGGACGAGAATGACAACCACGCACGACATCGACCACCAGCAAAAGCGGGCCGGATCCGCCCGCGTGGTGCTCGCCGGTGGCGGCACCGCGGGGCACATCAGCCCCCTGCTGGCCATCGCCGACGCCGTGCAGCAGTTGCGCGCGGACGCCACGGTGTGCGCCGTGGGCACTGCCTCCGGCATGGAGACGCGGCTCGTCCCGCAGGCCGGTGTACCCCTCGAACTGATCGACCGCGTGCCCCTGCCCCGCAAGCCGTCCCTGGACCTCGCGCGCCTGCCGCGTCGGCTGTCCGCCGCGGTGCGCCAGGCCGGCCGGATCTTGGACGCGCAACAGGCCACGGTGGTCGTGGGCGTGGGCGGGTACGTGTGCACGCCCGTGTACCTCGCGGCCGCGAGGCGTCGGATCCCCATGGTGATCCACGAGGCCAACGCCAAGCCCGGGATGGCGAACCGGGTGGGCGCCCGGTTCGCGTCCGTCGTGGCGACCGCCTTCCCGGACACCCCGCTGCGTGGTGCGCGCACCGTGGGCATGCCCATGCGGCGTGAGATCGCCACGCTGGACCGGACCGCGGAACGCGCGCAGGCCCGCGCGGCGCTTGGGCTGGACCCGGACCTGCCCACCGTGGTGGTCACGGGTGGTTCCTCCGGTGCCCAGTCCCTGAACCGGACCGTGGCCGCGATTGCGGGGGAGGTCGCGCGGCACGGGTACCAGCTGCTGCACGTGACGGGGCGCGCCAAGGAAGTGCGCACCCCGGACGGCGAGCTGCTGCGCGCGCCGAACTACGTCCAGACCGAGTACGTGGACGGGATGGAGAAGGTCTACGCGGCCGCGGACCTGCTCGTGGCCCGCGCAGGCGCGGCCACGGTGTGCGAGGTCGCCGCCGTGGGTCTGCCCGCCGTTTTCGTGCCCCTGCCCATCGGTAACGGTGAGCAGGCACTCAATGCCCGCTCCATCGTAGCCGCGGGTGGTGCCGAGATCGTGCGGGACGCCGAGTTCACCGCCGCGTTCTACCGCGAGACCGTGGTCCCGCTCGTGACCGACGCTCCCCGGCTCGATCGCATGGCCCAGGCCTCTGCCGCCCACGGTGTCCGCGACGCCGCGCAGGTGATGGCCCGGCTCACCCTCGACCACGCCCGCCGCTGAAAACCTTCCCCCCCCCACGTCCCCAGGAGAACCAGTGAACACCCAGCAACCCCTCGATCCCCACGGCCTGGGCCGCGTGCACTTCATCGGCATGGGCGGGGCGGGCATGTCCGCGGTCGCGCGGTTGCTGCTCGCGCGCGGTGTGGCGGTGAGCGGTTCGGACGCGAAGGACTCGGCCGGGTTGCGGCAGCTCGAGGCGCTGGGAGCCACGGTGTTCGTGGGGCAGTCCGCGGCCCACGTGGCCGACGCCGCCACGGTGGTCGTCTCCACGGCAATCAAGGAGACGAACCTGGAACTGGCCGCCGCACGTGCCGCGGGTGCGCGGATCCTGCACCGCTCGCAGGCACTCGCTGCGGCGATGCACGGCAGGAACGTGATCGCGGTCGCGGGGACGCACGGGAAGACGACCACGAGTTCGATGGCCGCCGTGGCCCTGCAGGCGGCCGGCATGGACCCGTCCTGGGCCGTGGGCGCCCACGTCCCGGATCTCGGCGCCAATGCGGGCTTCGGTTCCGGCGACTGGTTCGTGGCTGAGGCCGACGAGTCGGACGGCTCCTTCCTGACCTACCACCCGCGGATCGCAATCATCACCAACGTGGAACCGGACCACCTGGACCACTACGGCAGCGCGGAAGCGTTCTACGCCGCGTTCGAGGCGTTCTGCGACACCATCCGCCCCGGTGGGACCCTCGTGGCGTGCGCGGACGATCCGGGCGCGGACCGGCTCGCGCGCCGTCGTCGGGACTGCGGGGAGGCCGTGCTCACGTACGGGCAGGACCCGGCAGCGGACGTCGTCGTCCTGGACGCCACGCCGCACGGCACGGGCTCGTCCTGCACGCTCACGTTCGACCACGACGGCGCCCGGCGCACCGTGGCGCTCACGCTCGCCGTTCCCGGAGCGCACAACGTGGCCGACGCCGCGGCGGCGTTCACCGCGGGCCTCGCCGCGGGCGCGGACCCGGACCTGCTCGCCGAGGGCCTGGGCTCGTTCCACGGTTCGTCACGGCGCTTCGACCCCAAGGGCGAGGACGGCGGGGTGCGGGTCTTCGACGACTACGCTCACCACCCCACGGAGGTCGCCGCCGCGCTCACGGCCGCGCGCGACGTCGCCCAGGGTCACCGCGTGCTCGCTGTGTTCCAACCCCACCTGTACTCGCGCACCCGGGAGTTCGCGGAGGCGTTCTGCCGCGCCCTCGAGATCGCAGACCTCGCGTGCGTCACGGACGTCTTCGGCGCGCGCGAGGAACCCCAGCCGGGGATCACCGGCGCCGCGATCACCGGACACGCCTCCGACGACCGGGTGGTCTCCACCCCGAGCGCCGAGGAGGCGATCGAGACCGTGGTGGCCCGTGCGCGTCCCGGGGACGTGATCATGACGATCGGCGCCGGTGACGTGACCGCTCTCGGGCCGCGGATCCTCTCCGCGTTGGCGCAGCGCTGATGGCACGCTCCGTCCCTCCGCACCAGCCCCGTGTGGGCGGCGCTCCGTTCGACGCGGACGACGCCGCCGCGCGCGACGCCGCCGACCCGTCCGGAACCGCCGACCCGTCCGGCATCTCTGACATCTCCGGGACCGGGACGGACGCCTCGACCCCGTGGGACGCGGACCTCCCGTTCCCGACGTCGAGCCCCACCGGAATGGGGTCGTCGGCCGTGGGTCGGGGATCGCGGGGACGCACGCCCGGTGCGTCCTCGGGTGGGTCGAGGTCCGCGCGCGGCCGCGGCAGCGCGCCCGAGGACGCGATGGGCGTTGCCCCGGACGAACAGACCCTCGTCCGCGTGCACGGCGGTGCCAAGGTCACGCGTGTGGCCACGGACGAACTCGAGGCCGTGCCGAGTGCCGGTGGACGGTTCTCGACGTGGCGGGCCCAGCGCCGGGCCGCTCGCGCCACCGAGGAGGCACCCGAGGAGACGGCGGTCGAGCCCGACGAGGACTCCACGACCGTGGTCCCGTTCCCGCCGAGCCCGCATCGGCGCGCCCGGCGCCGCCGCCTGCTCGCACTGCTGCTGAGCCTCGTGGTGCTCGCGGCGCTGGCGCTCGTGGTCTTCTTCTCGCCGTTGTTCGCGACCCGCACGATCGACGTGCAGGGTGCGACCCTCACGGACCCCCGCACGGTGGAGCAGGCCCTGGCCGGGTACGAGGGAGTCCCCATGACCCGGATCTCCAAGCAGGAGATCATGGACTCGGTCGGCGACGTCCCCCAAGTGAAATCGGTGGACGTGGTGTTGCGACCCCCGCACACCATCACGGTGCACCTGCACGAACGCGTGGGGGTGGCCGTGGTCGAGGACGCAGCCAACCTGGTGCTCGTTGATTCGGAGGGCAAACCCCTCAGCACGGTGCCCCGCGCCCAGCGCCCGGACGTGCCCCTCGTGGCGGGTGGCCGGGGTGTCTTGAGCACCCAGAAGTTCACCGACGTGTCCGAGGTCCTGGCCGCTCTGCCGGCGGATGTGCTGTCCCGTTTGGACGCGGCCGACGCCCCGTCCGGCTCAACTGTGGAGCTGACCCTCAAGGGCGGCAAGAAGGTCCTGTGGGGGGACGCGGGGGAGAGCGAACTGAAATCCCAGGTCGTGGCCGCCCTCGTGAACTCGGACGCCACCAAGGACGCCACGCTCATCGACGTGTCCGCACCACTGCACCCCGTGGTCCGGTGAGAAGGGGTCGGAATCGTTCAACCAGTTCCTGAAACTTCAAAGTTGGGCGTGACCAGGGGATTTATGGCAAACTCCGGTAACACGTGGGAGCATGATACGGAGAACCGGGCGGGGTTGTTATCCTTGCCCTGATCGGAATATTGCACCCGCGGGTGTCAATACCTCACGAGTTTCACCTCAAGGTTGAAGCTTTACCCCCAATCGAACATCCCTTGTTCCGCAAGCCCACGCGAGTTAGGTGCATATGGACTCCTCAACCCCCCAGAACTACTTGGCCGTCATCAAGGTGGTCGGCATCGGCGGCGGCGGTGTCAACGCCGTCAACCGCATGATCGAAGAAGGTCTGCGCGGCGTCGAGTTCATTGCCATCAACACGGACGCCCAGGCGCTGTTGATGTCGGACGCGGACGTCAAGCTGGACGTCGGCCGCGAACTGACCCGCGGTCTCGGCGCCGGCGCCAACCCGGACGTGGGACGCCAGGCCGCCGAGGACCACGAGGAAGAGATCCAGGAGGTCCTCAAGGGCGCGGACATGGTCTTCGTGACCGCCGGCGAGGGTGGCGGAACCGGTACCGGTGGCGCGCCCGTCGTGGCCCGCATCGCCCGTTCGCTCGGCGCGCTGACCATCGGTGTGGTCACCCGCCCGTTCACCTTCGAGGGTCGGCGCCGGTCCAACCAGGCCGAGAACGGCATCGAGACCCTGCGGGACGAGGTGGACACGCTCATCGTGATCCCCAACGACCGACTGCTGTCCATCTCGGACCGCAACGTGTCCATGCTGGACGCCTTCAAGTCCGCGGACCAGGTACTGCTGTCCGGTGTCTCCGGCATCACTGACCTGATCACCACCCCGGGCCTGATCAACCTGGACTTCGCGGACGTCAAGTCCGTGATGCAGGGTGCCGGTTCGGCGCTCATGGGCATCGGCTCCGCCCAGGGCGAGGACCGTGCCGTGAAGGCCGCGGAGCTCGCGATCGCGTCCCCGCTGCTCGAGGCCTCGATTGACGGTGCCCACGGTGTACTGCTGTCCATCCAGGGTGGTTCAGACCTCGGTCTGTTCGAGATCAACGAGGCCGCGCGCCTCGTGCAGGAGGTCGCCCACCCGGAGGCCAACATCATCTTCGGTGCCGTGATCGACGACGCCCTGGGGGACCAGGCCCGCGTGACGGTCATCGCCGCCGGGTTCGACTCGGTCTCGCAGGAGACCAACGCCAACAACTCCTCGCCCGCGCAGCGCCAGGCGGAGAACACCCGCGCGACCTTCGGCGGGGACGCGTCCCGGCCCTCGGGTCTGGGCCGCTCTCCTCAGCGCGGCGGTTCCTCCTACGGCGCACCCGCCGCGGGGTTCGCGTCCCGGCAGAACCAGGACGACGACATCCCCGATGACGCGGGCTTCGACGTGGACCTGCCCGCCGAGTCGGACGCGCCGTCCTCCACGAACTCCTCGGGCCGCAAGGACTCCCTGGACTTCCCGGACTTCCTGAAGTGAGTCCAGCGATGCGCACCAGGTGAGTTCACTGGTGTGCATCGTTCCGGGGGACTGATATCGGGGCCGGTGCCCCCACGGGCGGCACGGGTTCGCGCGAGCACCCTGCAGTGTGAACGCCCTGCAGCGCAAACACCGATCGGGGTGCAGTACGGGGTGGTCACCACTGAGGTGACCACCCCGTCGACGTCCCGCGCCCGCGCGGGGCACGGCAGTGGAAGGAGAACGGCATGTGGTTCCGCAGTGAACACCACGGCGTGGGCATCGCGTTCACGGACGCGACCGAGGGCAACCTGGCCACGCACACGGGCGACGATCCCGCGGTGGTGCGGCAGCGGCGTCGTACGGTGGAGTGCGAGCTGGGCACCGGGGCGCGCGGCGTGCGGTTCGTACACCAGGTGCACGGCACCACCGTGCACGACGCCACGGGCACCGACGCCCCCGAACAGGCCCCCGAGGCGGACGCGGCCGTGAGTACGGACGGCACGCCCCTGGGGATCCTCACGGCGGACTGCCTTCCCGTGGTCTTCGTGGGCCGCACGGACGACGACGCCGCGGCGCCGGTCCTCGCGGTGGCCCACGCGGGCCGCAAGGGTCTGTTGGACGGGGTCCTGCAGCATACCGTCGGCGCGCTCGAGGACCGCGGTGCCACCGGGATCACCGCGTGGATCGGCCCCGCGGTGTGCGGGGACTGCTACGAGGTACCCGCGGAGATGGCCGAGGCGGCCGAGGCCGCGCTGCCCGGAATCGCGACCACCACGGCGTGGGGCACCCCCGGCCTGGACCTGCCGAGTGCCGCGGACGCGCTGCTGCGTGAGCGGGGCGTGAGCGTCGCGACCGCAGGCACGGATCGCAAGGCCTGGTGCACGCTCGAGCACCGCGCGCTGTACTCGTACCGCCGGGACACCACACCGCAGCGATTGGCGGGGCTCGTGTGGGCCCGCAACGGGAGGGACACCGAATGACGACCACCACGGATCCGCAGGACGCGGGCCGTACCGCGGAACTCGCACAACGGTTGTCCGCGGTGCGCCAACGGATCCTGCACGCGGCCGAGGGCCGCGCACCCGAGCGCGCCCACCGGGGCGAGCTGCCCTCGCTCGTGGTCGTGACCAAGTTCTTCCCCGCGCAGGACGTCCTGCGCCTGCGGGAACTCGGCGTGCGCGCGGTGGGGGAGAACAAGGACCAGGAGGCCGGGCCCAAGGCCGCGGAGGTCGCCGAGACCCTCGCCCGGCAGGAGCCTCCCGTGAGTCCTCCCGCGTGGCACTTCGTGGGTCAGTTGCAGTCCAACAAGGCCAAGCACGTGGTCAAGTACGCGTCCTGGGTGCATTCCGTGGACCGACCCTCGCTCGTCACCGCGCTCGGCAAGGCGGTGCGTTCGCACCGCAACGCGGCCCTCGCGGGGGACGCGCGGCCCGCCCCGTGCGACGACGTCGATCTGCCGTGTCTCGTGCAGGTCAACCTGGACCCGGTTGCCGAGCCGGACGGCCACCGCGGGGGAGCGCACCCGGACACCGTCCTGGAGCTCGCGCGGACGCTCGAGGGGACCGAGGGGTTGCGCGTGGGCGGTGTAATGGCGGTGGCCCCGTTGGGCGCCGAACCCCGTGAGGCCTTCGAGACACTGTGGAAGCTTTCCCAGGATGTGCAGCGGGAATTCCCGGACGCGCGGGCGATCTCCGCGGGCATGAGCGCGGACCTCGAAGCAGCCGTGGCCGCGGGGGCCACGCACGTGCGGATCGGTTCGGATGTTCTCGGGCCGCGGCCCGCCGTGCGGTAGCGTAAGGACGGACGACATGCGGGCCGACCTGAGTCGGTCCGTTCTGTGATTGAGGAGAGAATATGGCCGGAGCGCTGCGTCGCACCATGGTCTATCTCGGGCTGGCCGAGAGCGACGACGAGTACCACTCCGAAGAAACCCCCCGCCCTCGGGACACCCCCCAGCACGCCTCGAGCGGTTCCACGACTGCGGTGAGCGAGACCGGCAGCACCTCCATGGCCCGCCGGTCCCCCGAGTACCGAGCCCCCGTGACCCCCATCAAGCGGGCTCCCAGTTCCCGAGAGGACGACAACGAATTGCGCACCATCACCACTGTGCACCCCCGGTCGTACAACGACGCCAAATCCATCGGTGAGGCGTTCCGGGACGGCACACCGGTGATCATGAACGTCTCCGACATGGGTGAGGCCGAGGCCAAGCGTCTCGTGGACTTCGCCGCGGGGCTGGTCTTCGCCCTGCACGGGTCCATCGAACGGGTCACCGCCAAGGTGTTCCTGCTGACCCCGTCCTTCGTGGAGGTCCTGGACCAGGGCCACTCGGACGAGATCGACGAGGATACCGGTTCGGTCCAGCGGGTCGAGGGCTGAGCATGGGCCTGGTGCTGTCGATCGTCTACCTCGTGGTCCACGTGCTCTACATCGCCCTGTTGGGCCGCCTCGTGCTGGACTGGGTACAGATGTTCGCGCGCGGCTGGCGTCCCAAGGGCATGGCGCTCGTGGCGGCGTCCACGATCTACTCGTTGACCGATACCCCCATGAAGGCGCTGCGCCGGCTCGTGCCGCCGCTGCGCTTCGGCGGGGTGGCGCTGGACCTGGGGTTCCTGATCCTGGTCTTCGCCGTCAGCATCCTGCAGACCGTCCTGGCCGGTTTCCTGCTGCGCGGCTGAGCGGTCCGTGCCCCGGGCGCGGCCACGCGGCTGTATCCTGGGCCAGAATTCACCGCGCAACGGCGGCAGTCACCGCCGCGCACGGTCACCATCCGAGCGGTTCAATTCATCTAGAGGAGTGAGGACATCTCATGGCTTTGACACCCGAAGACGTCATCAACAAGCGCTTCCAACCCACCAAGTTCCGTGAGGGCTACGACCAGGACGAGGTGGACGACTTCCTCGACGAGATCGTCGTGGAGCTGCGTCGCCTCAACCAGGAGAACGACGCCCTGCGCAAGCAGGTCGAGACCCTGGGTGGGCGCCCCGAGGAGTCCGCCGTGGAGACCTCCGCGGTCTCGCAGTCCACCGAGGACGTCCAGGAGACCACGGCGACTCCGGCCGCCTCGGTGACCGAGACCTCCGAGACGACCACGGTGTCCGAGCCCGTGCGCGTGACGGACGAGCAGTCCTCGAGCACCGCCGCGACGGTCGCTCCGAGCGCGGGCACGACGTCGTCGGCCGCCGCCCAGCCTGCTGCGACGCAGAACGTCCCGACCACCGAGTCCGCCGAGTCCGCGGCCGCGGTGCTCGCCATGGCGCAGAAGCTGCACGACGACTACGTCTCGCAGGGCCAGGCCGAGCGTGAGCGCCTGATCACCGAGGGCCGCACCCAAGCGGACCAGCTCGTGGCGGACGGCAAGCGCACAAAGGAGGAGACCCTGTCCTCGCTCGAGCGCGAGAAGGTGGACCTCGAGGCCTCCGTGGCGCAGCTGCGCAGCTTCGAGGAGGACTACCGCGGCAACCTCAAGAGCTTCCTCAACGCCCAGCTGAACGATCTCGCCAACACCGGATCGCTCGAGCCCGCTGACGCTCCCGTCTCCGCGACCACCAAGCGCACGGGCACCAAGTAAGCGCCGGTGACGGAACACACCCCTGACGCGGCGGCGGCCCCCGGGACCTCCCGGGTGGGCCGCCGCTGCCTCGTCATCTCCCTGCTCGTGGCCGCGGCGTGGTACGCGGCGGACCAGCTCAGCAAGCTGTGGGTCGTGGAGAACCTCCCGATCGGCCGGCAGTACCCCGTGATCCCCGGCCTGCTGTGGTGGGAACACATCCGCAACAGCGGCGCGGCGTTCTCCCTCGGTTCCAACGTCACGTGGGTCTTCACGATCGTGATGGCCGTGGTGATCGTTGCGATCCTGTGGAACCTGCGCCGGGTGCGGGACCCGCTGTGGGCGCTCGCCCTGGGACTGGTCCTGGGCGGTGCCGCGGGCAATCTCACCGACCGGTTGTTCCGGGAGCCCTCCTTCGCCCACGGACACGTGGTGGACTTCATCGCGGTGCCCCGCTTCGCGATCTTCAACGTGGCCGATTGCGGGGTGGTCGTGGGCGTGGTGCTGATCCTCGTGCTGATCATGACCAATCGCCAGATGGAGGTGCCCCGTGGCCGTTGAGCACACCCGCCCCACCGGTTCCGAACCCGAGTACGTGAGCGAGCGGTTCACGGCCACGGCCGAGCAGGAAGGTTCCCGGCTCGACGCCGCCGTGGCCGCCTGGACGGGCTTGTCCCGTTCGGCGGCGGCACAGTTGTGCGCCGAGGAGCGGGTGAGCTTCCGGGGGCGGCCCGCGCCCAAGTCCCACAGGGTGGGTGCGGCCGAGACCTACACGGTCCAGGTCCCGGTGCCCGAGGACCCCCACCGCATCGCCGCGCAGCACGTACCGGATCTGCGCCTCGTGCACGTGAACCCGGGCTACGTGGTGATCGACAAACCCGCAGGGGTTGCCGCGCACCCCTCGCCCGGGTGGAAGGGACCCACCGTGGCCGGGGCGCTGGCCGGAGCCGGGATCACGATTGCGACCTCGGGGGCTCCGGAGCGGCAGGGGATCGTGCACCGCCTGGACGTGGGGACCTCCGGGCTCATGGTCGTCGCCCGCGACGAGAACGCCTACACGGTGCTCAAGCGCGCCTTCAAGGAGCGCACGGTCACCAAGGTCTACCACACGGTGGTCCAGGGCATCCCGGATCCGCTCAAGGGAACCATTGACGCCCCGATCGGGCGGCACCCGGGACACGAGTGGCGCTTCGCGGTGCTGCAGGACGGTCGCCGTTCCGTGACCCATTACGAGGTGCTCGAGGCCTTCGGGCGGGCGTCCCTCGTGGAGGTGCACCTGGAGACCGGGCGCACCCACCAGATCCGCGTGCACTTCAACGCCCTGCAGCACCCGTGCTGCGGGGATCTCACGTACGGGGCGGATCCCGCGCTGTCCGCGGGGCTGGGGCTCACGCGGCAGTGGTTGCACGCCACGCGGCTCGGGTTCACGAGCCCCGACACGGGGGAGGACGTGGAGTACACGAGCCCCTATCCCGCGGATCTCGCCTATGCCGTGGAGACGCTGCGGGAGGGCGGCCCGCAGCTGTGACGGATCTCCACCGCGTCCACCCTCAGCGGGTCGGTGCGGGGTCCTAGACTGGGGCGGTGACTTCGGCGACCGGCAAAAAAGGCTTCACCCATCTCCACGTGCACACCGAGTACTCCATGTTGGACGGTGCCGCGCGCCTGACCGACCTCTTCGAGGAATGCCACCGGTTGGGCATGGACTCCCTGGCCACCACGGACCACGGCTTCGTCTTCGGGGCGTTCGACTTCTGGAACAAGGCGCGCGCCGCGGGGATCAAGCCGATCATCGGTGTGGAGGCCTACCTGACCCCGGGCACCGCGCGGCAGGACCGTTCCCGCGTGAAGTTCGCGGACGGCGGGCGCGACGACGTCTCGGGCGCCGGTGCCTACACCCACATGACCCTGCTCGCGCAGACGAGCGAGGGCATGCAGAACCTGTTCCGTGCGTCCACCAAGGCGTCGCTCGAGGGTCAGCTGTACAAGCCGCGTATGGACCGTGAACTGCTCAACCAGTACGGCAAGGGTCTGATCGCCACCACGGGCTGCCCGTCCGGTGAGGTGCAGACCCGCTTGCGGTTGGGTCAGTACGACCAGGCCGTGCAGGCGGCCGCCGAGTTCCGGGACATCTTCGGCGCAGAGAACTTCTACTGCGAACTCATGGACCACGGGCTCGGGATCGAGAAGCGGGTCACGCAGGACCTGCTCAAGCTCGCCAAAGAGCTCAACCTGCCGCTCGTGGCCACCAACGACCTGCACTACACGCACGCGGAGGACGCCAAATCCCATGCCGCGTTGCTGTGCGTGCAGTCCGGTTCCACGTTGCAGGACCCCAAGCGGTTCAAGTTCGACGCTGACGAGTTCTACCTCAAGTCCCCGGAACAGATGCGCGAGCTCTTCCGGGACTTCCCGGAGGCGTGCGACAACACCCTGGAGATCGCCGAGCGCTGCGAGGTGGACTTCGACACCTCCGCGAACTACATGCCGCGTTTCCCCACCCCGGAGGGCGAGGACGAGACCTCGTGGTTCATCAAGGAGGTCGAGAAAGGGCTGCATTACCGCTTCCCCGGGGGCATCCCGGACGACGTCCGCGAGCAGGCCGAGTACGAGAAGAAGATCATCATCCAGATGGGCTTTCCCGGTTACTTCCTGGTGGTCGCGGACTTCATCAACTGGTCCAAGGACAACGGGATCCGCGTGGGTCCGGGCCGTGGTTCCGGTGCGGGGTCCATGGTCGCGTACGCCATGCGCATCACCGAGCTCAACCCGTTGCAGCACGGGCTGATCTTCGAGCGCTTCCTCAACCCGGACCGCGTGTCCATGCCCGACTTCGACGTCGACTTCGATGATCGCCGCCGCTCCGAGGTCATCCATTACGTGACCGAGAAGTACGGCGACGAGCGCGTGGCCATGATCGTCACGTACGGCACCATCAAGGCCAAGCAGGCGCTCAAGGACTCCTCCCGCGTGCTGGGCTACCCGTTCTCCATGGGGGAGCGGTTGACCAAGGCCATGCCGCCGGACGTCATGGGCAAGGGCATTTCCCTGCAGGACGTCTACGACCAGGACGCCAAGCGCTACGACGAGGCGGGGGAGCTGCGCGAGATCCTCGCGGACGACCCCGAGTCCATGAAGGTCTTCGAGACCGCCCAGGGCCTCGAGGGGCTCAAGCGCCAGTGGGGTGTGCACGCGGCCGGTGTGATCATGTCCTCGGACCCGCTGATCGACATCATCCCGTTGATGCGCCGCGAGCAGGACGGGCAGGTCATCACCCAGTTCGACTACCCCACGTGCGAGGGGCTGGGGCTGATCAAGATGGACTTCCTGGGGTTGCGCAACCTCACGATCATCTCGGATGCCCTCGAGAACATCACGCTCAACCGGGACGGGTTCGTCCTGGACCTCGAGCACCTGCCGATCGACGACGCCGGTTCTTACGACTTGCTCGCGCGCGGTGACACCCTCGGTGTGTTCCAGTTGGACGGCGGGCCCATGCGTCAGCTGCTCAAACTGATGCGCCCTGACAACTTCGAAGACATCTCCGCGACCATCGCGCTGTACCGCCCCGGGCCCATGGGTGCGAACTCGCACACCAACTACGCGCTGCGCAAGAACGGCGCGCAGGAGATCACGCCGATCCACCCGGAGCTCGCGGAACCGCTGTCGGAGATCCTGGGCACCACGTACGGGTTGATCGTGTACCAGGAGCAAGTCATGGCGATCGCCCAGAAGGTGGCCGGCTACTCCCTGGGTCAGGCGGACATCCTACGCCGCGCCATGGGCAAGAAGAAGAAGGCGGAGCTGGACAAGCAGTACCAGGGCTTCCACCAGGGGATGATCGACCGCGGGTACTCCGAAGACGCGATCAAGGCGCTGTGGGACATCCTGCTGCCGTTCTCGGACTACGCGTTCAACAAGGCGCACTCCGCGGCCTACGGGCTCGTGTCCTACTGGACGGCGTACCTCAAGGCGCACTACCCGGCCGAGTACATGGCCGCGCTGCTCACCTCGGTCGGTGACGACAAGGACAAGCTCGCCATGTACCTGACCGAGTGCCGCCACATGGGGATCACGGTGCTGCCCCCGGACGTCAACGAGTCCGAACTGAACTTCACCCCGGTGGGCACCGACATCCGCTTCGGCATGGGCGCGGTGCGCAACGTGGGGTCCAACGTGGTGCAGGCCATGGTGGACGCGCGCACCGAGCAGGGCAAGTTCACGTCCTTCACCGATTTCTTGGCCAAGGTCCCGGCCGTGGTGTGCAACAAGCGCACCATCGAGTCCATGATCAAGGCCGGTGCGTTCGACCAGCTGGGTCACACGCGCCGCAGCCTGGTGATGTGCCACGAGCAGGCCGTGGAGGACGTCGTCGCGCAGAAGAAGAAGGAGGACAACGGCGAGTTCACGTTCGACATCTTCGCGATGGGCGGCGCCGACGACGCCGAGCAGGAGACGTTCTCCGTGGAGGTCCCGGAGGTCCCCGAGTGGGAGCGCAAGGACCTGCTGGCGTTCGAGCGCGAGATGCTCGGTCTCTACGTCTCCGACCATCCCCTGCGCGGGCTCGACGACGCCCTGGGCCAGTACACGGACACCGCGATCGCCTCGCTGCTCACCGAGGAGAACACCCGTCCCGACGGTGCGGTGATTACCGTGGGTGGGATGATCACGTCCCTGTCCCGCAGGATCGCGAAGTCGTCCGGCAACGCGTACGCGCGCGTGGAGCTCGAGGACCGCTCGGGATCCATCGAGATCATGTTCTTCGGCAAGGCATATGCGCCCATCGCCGGGGTCCTTGCCGAGGACCTGATCTGCGTGATCAAGGGCCGTATGCAGCGCCGCGACGACGGTTCCATCTCCATCTCCGCCCAGGAACTCACGGTGCCCGAGTTGAGCGTGGATGGTTCCTCGGGACCCGTGTGCGTGGCCCTGCCCGAGCACCGGGCCACGGAGGCCGTGATCCGCCGGATCGGGGAGGTGCTGCGCAATCACAAGGGGGACTCGGAGGTGCGGATCCACTTGGACACGCATCGCAGCGTCCAGGTCATGCGCCTGGGCCCCGAGTACCGGGTCAACCCGTCGCCGGCCCTGTTCGGTGACCTCAAGGTCCTCCTGGGCCCGGCCTGCCTCGAGGCGTGACGACGCGGCGCCGGGCGCGTCACCGGGCGCTCGTGAACGGGCGGCGTCGAACGGGCCGCGGTTCGACGCCGCACGGGTAGTTGCGCGACGCTGCCCGGGCCGCCGCGCGGCGTCGGACTTGACGCTGCGTGACCTCGGAATGCACGGTGCGTGGGTTCTAGCCGTGTGCGGGTGTTGCCCGAGCGGTCCGCGCGGGGCGCGATTGTAGACTGGGCGGGTGAGTGAGTACAGCCTTGAATCCGCATCCCCGGCGACCACTGGTTCCCACCTGCGGGTCATCGACCTGCGGGGACGGCACCTGGACTGGAACGAGCTGCGTGCGGCGGTGCCGCGCCAAGCGGCGTCGTCCGTCGCTGAGGCGGAGGACAGCGTCCGCTCAATCATCGAGGACGTCCGCTCCCGTGGCGCGCAGGCGCTGCGGGATCTCGCCTTCACGTTCGACGGCGTGGACCAGCAACGGATCAGGGTGGCGCCCGAGCAGATCGAGCGCGCGGTGGCCGAACTCGACCCCGCGGTGCGCCACGGACTGGAGTCCGCGATCGAGCGCACGCGCGCCTTCGCCCGGGCGCAGCGGCCGCAGGACGTGAGCGTGGAGGTCGCCCCCGGTGCGGTCCTGCGCCACCGGTGGACCCCGGTGCGTCGCGCAGGGCTCTATATCCCCGGTGGGTTGGCCGTGTACCCGTCCTCGGTCGTCATGAACGTCGTGCCGGCCCAGGCCGCGGGCGTGGAATCCGTGGTGCTGTGTTCGCCGCCCCAGAAGGACTTCGACGGACTGCCCCACCCCGTGATCCTGGCCGCGGCCGGTCTGCTCGGTGTGGACGAGGTGTGGGCCGTAGGCGGCGCGCAGTCGCTCGCCGCCTTGGCCTACGGAATCACCGATGGTGAGGACGTCCTGGAACCCGTCAACACCGTGACCGGCCCGGGCAACATCTTCGTGGCCATGGCCAAGCGGCAGTTGCGCTCCGTGGTGGGCGTGGACGCCGAGGCCGGCACCACCGAGATCGCGGTGCTCGCCGACGACTCCGCGGATCCGAGGTTCGTGGCCGCGGATCTCATCTCGCAGGCCGAACACGATCCCGCTGCGGGGTCCGTGCTGATCACCGATTCTGAGGACCTGGCCCGGGCGGTCGAGGAGCAGCTCGCGGTCCAGGTGCCCGCCGCCAAACACCGTGAGCGGATCGCCACGGCACTGGGTGGACCCCAGTCCGGGGTCGTGCTCACGAACGACCTCGACCAGTCCGTGGCGGTTGCGGACGCGTACGCCGCCGAACACCTCGAAATCCACACGCGGGACGCCGCCGTGGTGGCCGCGCGAGTGCGCAACGCCGGCGCGATCTTCGTGGGCCCGTACAGTCCCGTGCCCCTCGGGGACTACGCCGCCGGTTCCAACCACGTGCTGCCCACGGGCGGGACCGCGGTGTTCAACTCGGGACTGCAGGCGGCGTCGTTCATGAAAGCCGTGCAGGTCATCGAGTACAGCAAGAAGGCGCTCGCGCAGCTCGAGGACGACATCGTGGCGCTCGCGGACACCGAGGATCTGCCCGCGCACGGCCGCGCCGTCACGATCCGCTCCGAGGCCGCCGCACCGGGCCGGGAAGGCTGAGCCGTGCACTGCCCGTTCTGCCGGCACAACGACTCCAAGGTGGTGGATTCGCGCACCTCGGACGACGGCACATCCATCCGCCGACGCCGCCGGTGCACCGAGTGCGGCCGACGCTTCTCCACGCTCGAGACCACGACCATCTCGGTGATCAAGCGCTCGGGGGTGACCGAACCGTTCGACCGCCAGAAGATCGTCAACGGCGTGCGCAAGGCATGTCAGGGTCGCCCCGTCAGCGAGGACGACCTCGCGATGCTCGCCCAGGAGGTCGAGGAATCCATCCGGGCCTCGGGCAGTGCGGAGGTCGAGGCGCACGACGTGGGCCTGTCCATCCTCCCGCCCCTGCGCCGCCTGGACGTCGTGGCCTACCTGCGGTTCGCGTCCGTGTACCAGGCGTTCGACGACCTCGAGGACTTTGAGCGCGCGATCAACGTGCTCCGCGATCAGCAGGCGGAGCTCGCGGGTCAGCAGACCCTCGTTCCTCCCGCTGCGGGTCCGGGAACCAACGGTGGCGTACGACGTCGCTCGGGCCGGCGCCCCGCGCAGGGCACGGACGCGGCGTCGGAGGACACTGCCGCGGAGGCCCCCGAGGACGACACGGCACCGAAAAAGGCCGCTCCGACGCGGCGTCGTCGGGCCAAGAAACCGGCGGAGACGCCCACGCAGCCGCGACTTCTCTGAGCGTCGCACGTCCTTTGCCTGCCGGGTGAACGAGCTCGTCATGGACGGGTTCGGCACCCGGCCCGCTCTTAGGGGCGTGCTGTTACTCTCTGGTTGTGCAGACGACTCAGGGCGCCGACCACGACGCCGCGCAGCAGATCGACATCCTCCCCGCGGCCGCCGCGGACACGCAGCGCGCCGCCGCGACCCTGGCCCGGGCGTTCTCGGTGGACCCCCACGTGGTGGGTCTGCTCCCGCCCGGTGACGTGATCGGGTCCCTGACCGTCCTGTGGGAGCGCATCGTGCGGGAGACCCTGCAGGCGGGCGGCCACGCGTATCTCGCCGAGCGGCGGGGTGAGGAGCGTCCGTTGGGCGTGGCCCTGTGGGAGGCCCCCGGAAGCAAGGTCTCGATCCCTCGGATGCTTCCGGGTCTGCTGGCCTACGCGCGGGTGTTCCGTGATCGCCTCCCGGATGCCCTTGCGACCGAGTTCCTGGCCCACCGCCAGCATCCAGCCACCCCGCACTGGTACCTCAAGGCCGTGGGGACCCTGCCCGATCTGCAGCGGACGGGAGTGGGGAGCATGCTGCTCAACGAACGGCTCGCCCACATCGACCGCGAGCACACTGGGGCGTACCTGGAGGCCTCCTCGCTGGACCTCGTGCCCTTCTACTCGCGTTTCGGGTTCATCTCCCGGGGACCGGTGCCGTCCCGCGGGACGGTCCCCGCGATCGGGATGTGGCGCCCGCCCGTGGCGTGAGGGACCGGAAGGTTCCCTCCGGGTCCCGCGAAGATCGCCCTGAGATGCGCCTTGCGCACCTGTGCGAGTTCGATGCTGCCAGCGATCACTGCGGCCGCGGGGCTCAGGAACGTGCCGTTGATACTCGTGTCGACGACGCCGTCCACGATGTGCTCGGAGAGTCCCCACCGTCTCAGTAGACCTGCATCGCTCGACCTAGGTGATAGGCCGGGGCCATTCCGCGACCCCGGCGCGACGGGCTTGACGTCCGTTCGTCGTACGTGTGGTGGGCCCTACCGGGATCGAACCGATGACATCCACGGTGTAAACGTGGCGCTCTACCAGCTGAGCTAAAGGCCCGGGATCGGGTGGGCACGACTGGACCAGCTGCCAGCACCCGATTGCGGATCAGCCTACCCGCAGGTCACGGCGGGACCCAACACGATGCACGAGTCCGTGTGTGATGTTGACCACCATAGGTTCCCCGTTCGGCGTCGCGTTTGACACCGCGCGGTCACGATGCGTTAAGCTGATGATGCAAACGCGCTCGGTGACGTGTCTTGCTTGAGGGGACGCTGGTGCGCTAGATCGCTTTCGGGCGTGACAGATACGGCGGTTCGATTCCGTCGGTCTCCACCACTTCAAGAAATCCCCGGGACTCAAGTCCCGGGGATTTCTACATGTCCGAGCGTATCTGGGGGAACAGGCGGCAATCGCTGCAACCCCACAGGGCAGATGCGTAGGCTAGGGACCATGGCAGCAGAAAAGAAAGCTCACATCGGCGTCACCGGCCTGGCCGTGATGGGCGCCAACCTGGCCCGCAACTTCGCGCACCACGGGTACACCGTGGCCCTGCACAACCGTTCCGAGGGCAAGACCACGGCCCTCATGGAGGAGCACGGTTCCGAGGGGGACTTCATCCCCACCGAGACCATGGAGGAGCTCGTCGATTCCCTCGAGAAGCCGCGCCGCGTGCTGATCATGGTCAAGGCGGGCGCGCCCGTGGATTCCGTGATCGAGCAGCTGACCCCGCTGCTGGACGAGGGCGACATCATCATCGACGGCGGCAACTCCTACTTCCAGGACACGCGGCGTCGTGAGCGCGAGTGCGCAGAGAAGGGCCTGCACTTCGTGGGCGTGGGTGTCTCCGGCGGTGAGGAGGGCGCCCTCAACGGCCCGTCCATCATGCCGGGTGGTTCCGAGGAGTCCTACAAGAGCCTGGGCCCCATGCTCGAAGACATCTCCGCCAAGGCGGACGACGGCGCTCCGTGCTGCGCGTGGATCGGCACTGACGGCGCGGGTCACTTCGTGAAGATGGTGCACAACGGCATCGAGTACGCGGACATGCAGGTCATCGGTGAGGCGCACGAGCTGCTGCGTTCCGTGGCCGGACTGGAGCCCGCCGAGCAGGCGGACGTGTTCGAGGAATGGGACGCCACCGAGCTGTCCTCCTACCTCATCGAGATCACCGCGCAGGTGCTGCGTCAGGTGGACTCCCGGACGGGCAAGCCCTTCATCGACGTCGTCGCGGACGCCGCGGGTCAGAAGGGCACCGGCCGCTGGACCGTGCAGGAAGCCCTGGAACTGGGCTCCCCGGTCACCGCGATCGCCGAGTCGGTGTTCGCCCGCGCCCTGTCGTCTTCCGAGCCCGTGATGCGCAAGGAGGCCCAAGAGGTGCTGCCCGCCGGCATCGGGGACACCACCGAGGACGTCGTGAAGGACCCCGGGTTCGTGGAGGACGTGCGCAAGGCGCTGTACGCGTCCAAGCTCGTGTCCTACGCGCAGGGCCTGGACATGCTCACCATGGCCGGGCGGGAGTACGGTTGGCAGCTGGACCTCGCGACCATCGCGAGCCTGTGGCGCAACGGCTGCATCATCCGCGCCGAACTGCTCAACGTGATCATGGCCGCCTACCAGGGGGACAAGGCCCCGTTGAACCTGCTGTTCGCGCCCGAATTCATCACGTCCATCGAGGACGCACTGCCGTCGTGGCGCCGCGTGGTGGCACGCGCCGTCGAACGCGGCATCCCCGCCCCGGTGTTCTCCTCCGCGCTCGCGTACTACGACGCTCTGCGTCGCCCGCGGCTGAACGCCGCCCTGACCCAGGGCCTGCGGGACTACTTCGGTGCCCACACGTACAAGCGCATCGACGACCCGGACTCCAGCTTCCACGTGCTGTGGAGCGGGGACCGCTCCGAGGTCGTGTCCTGAGCACGTGAACCGTCGACCGCTCCCGAGACAGGGGGTGGTAGCGAGAACGGGCCGGGCCCCCACGTGGGGACCCGGCCCGTTCTCGTCGAACCCGTCAGGTAGTCAGCTTCAGATCCACATCGCGGGATCGATGTAGGTTGCGGGGTCCACGAGCGGTTCCTGCTTCTCCGGGGTGCGCCGGCGCACCTTGCCGGGGATGCCGGTCACGATCGAGTCCTCGGGGACGTCCTTGACCACCACGGCGTTGGCGCCCACAGAGGAATCATGGCCCACGGTCAGGGGACCCAGGATCTTGGCACCGGCACCGATGGTCACGCGGTCCTGGATCGTGGGGTGACGCTTGACGGGTTCCAAGGAGCGACCACCGAGGGTCACGCCGTGGTAGATCATCACGTCGTCACCGATCTCCGCGGTCTCGCCGATCACCACACCCATGCCATGGTCGATGAAGAAGCGCCGGCCGATCGTGGCGCCCGGGTGGATCTCCACGCCCGTGGCCCAGCGGGCGAGCTGGGACACGGTGCGCGCCAGCAACCGGCGGTCCGGGTTACGCCACAACCGGTGGGACAACCTGTGGGCCCAGATGGCGTGCAGCCCCGAGTAGTTCAGAGCGATCTCCAGGTTGGACCGCGCCGCGGGGTCGTGCGTCCGAGCCGTGTCGAGGTCCTCGTTGAGTCTGCGCCAGAAGCTCACGTGTGTTTCCTCTTCCGTGGTGTGCCGGGGTGGGCCGCCCGCCGTGAAGAACGGGTGCCCGGGGTGCGCCTCACTTGTGGTGCGCATCCCGGACACCCGCACGGTCGGGTCGAGTGGATCAGCCCCGGATGTCTTCGTACAGGATCGTGGAGATGTAGCGCTCACCGAAATCGCACACCACGGCGACGATGAGCTTGTCCCGGTTCTCCTCCTTGGCGGCCTCTTGCAGGGCGGCCCACACGATGGCGCCCGAGGAGATGCCGCCCAGGATGCCTTCCTGGGTGCCGAGCTCGCGAGCGAACTTCACGGAGTTCTCCACGGTGACGTCGTAGACATCGTCGTAGATCTCACGGTCGAGCACGTCCGGGACGAAGTTCGCGCCGAGACCCTGGATCTTGTGGGGGCCGGCCTTGCCCTCGGTCAGCAGCGGGGAGTCGGAGGGCTCCACGGCCACGAGCCGGATGTCCGGCTTCTGCTCGCGCAGGTACTTGCCGGCGCCGGAGATGGTCCCGCCCGTGCCGATACCGGCCACGAAGACGTCCACGGCGCCGTCGGAGTCGTTCCAGATCTCGGGGCCCGTGGTCTCGTAATGCACCTGGGGGTTGGCCGGGTTGGCGAACTGGCTCGCGAGGATCGCGTTGTCCGAGGAGTCCACGATCTCCTGGGCCTTGTCCACGGCGCCGCGCATGCCGTCGGCACCCGGGGTCAGCACGATCTCCGCACCGTAGGCACGCAGCATGACCCGGCGCTCGGTGGACATGGTCTCGGGCATGGTCAGGATGACCTTGTACCCGCGGGCAGCACCCACCATGGCCAGGGCGATGCCCGTGTTACCGGAGGTGCCCTCCACGATCGTCCCACCGGGCTTGAGCTGGCCGGAGGCCTCGGCGGCATCCACGATGGCCTTGCCGATCCGGTCCTTGACGGAGTTGGCGGGGTTGTAGAACTCGAGCTTCACGGCCACGTTGCCGGGGAGGTCCTTGTCCAGGTGGTTCAGGCGGACGAGGGGAGTGCCTCCCACGACCTCGGTGACGTCGTTGTAGATCTTGCCCATGACATGTCTCCTGTTCAGTCGGTCCGCGGGGCATGGCACACGTGCCGGTCCCCGCACAGAGTCTTCTCCAGCGTATCGGTGGCCCGGGTGGCGGCTCAGTCGTTCAGCCACACGGCGTAATGTTGGCGCACCTTCGCGAGCTTGGGGTTGATGATCACTTGGCAGTAGCCGTTGAATGGTTGGTTCCCGTAGAAGTCCTGGTGGAAGTCCTCTGCCTCGTGCACGGGCCCGAGCGGCTCGATGGTGGTCACCACGGGATCGTCGAACAGGGTCTGCGCCCGGGAGATCGCGGCCTCGAAGAGGTGCCGTTGCTCGTCGTCGGCGGGGAACATGGCGGAGCGGTACTGCGTGCCCACGTCGTAGCCCTGGCGGTTGAGCGTGGTGGGGTCGTGGCCCGTGAAGAACAGGTCCAGAATCACGTCGGCGGGAACCACGGAGGGATCGAACGTGACCTCCACGGCCTCGGCGTGGCCCGTGGTGCCCGAGCACACGGACTCGTAGTCGGGGTGGTCCGTGTGCCCTCCCGTGTAGACACTGCGCACCCCCTGCACGCCGCGCACCCTGCGGTAGACGGCGTCCAGGCACCAGAAGCAGCCACCGGCCAGCACGAACGTCTGCGGTGTCGATGAAGTCATGCCCAGTACAACGCGTGACGCGCCAGAAGATTCCCGCCGCTCGCCCAGCGCGAACTCCTAGGATGAGGTCATGAGCACCGAACGCCCGTCCGACGCCCCGCCCACGCTCGAGGACGTGCTCGCCGCCGCGGACACCCTGTGGCCCTTCCGGTTGCAGGAGGACTGGGACGCGTCCGGGCTCGTCACGGGGCGGGCGGAGCAGCCGATCCGGCGGATCCACTTCGCGGTGGATCCCGTGGCCGCCGTGGTGGACGAGGCCGTCTCCAGGGGCGCGGACCTGTTGCTGACCCACCACCCGCTGTTGCTGCGCGGGGTCACGTCGGTGGCCGCGCACCTCTTCAAGGGCCGCGCGATCCACGACCTCATCGAGAA
Organism: Kocuria sp. CPCC 205261; assembly: GCF_040981025.1. Taxonomy (NCBI): domain Bacteria; kingdom Bacillati; phylum Actinomycetota; class Actinomycetes; order Micrococcales; family Micrococcaceae; genus Kocuria; species Kocuria sp. CPCC 205261. Next base: position 64,314 of record NZ_JAVKPU010000002.1, read on the forward strand.
CCGTTGCGCCCTGCTGTGTTGCCACACGAACGCGGACTCCGCGCGCCGGGGCGTGTCGGACGCCTTGATCGCGGCGTGCGGTGTCTCTCCCGACGACGCCGCTCCGCTCGTCCCGCACGACACGGACCCCCGCGTGGGGCTGGGTCGGGTGGGGACCCTGGCCACGCCGGTGACGCTGCGCGAACTCGCGGACCGACTCGCGCAGCGGATCCCGCCCACGGCGCAGGGCCTGCGCGTGGCCGGCGACCCCGAGCGACCCGTGAGCACCGTGGCGGTGTGCGGGGGCTCCGGGGACTCCCTCTTCGACGAGGTCCGCGCCCACGGGGCGGACGTGTTCGTGACCGCGGACCTGCGCCACCACCCGGCCTCCGAAGCGCGGGAAGCCGCCCTGGGGCCCGGGGGATCGGGCACCCCTGCGCTGATCGACGCCGCCCACTCCGCGAGCGAGGCCCTGTGGTTGCCGTGGGCCTCCGAGGACCTGCGGCACGAACTCGAGCGGCGGGGATTCGCCGTGGAGACCTCCGTCAGCTCGCTGCGCACCGATCCGTGGGACTTCCGGATCGACACGCCCGGGACCTGAAGCACACGCGGACCCACCACCGCACTCAACCAGCCGCACCCCAGGAGAACGCCATGACCTCACCCCGCTCGGCCCTTCCCGCCCTGTTGGAACTCCAGTCCGTGGATTCCCGGTTGCTCACCGTGATGGCCCGGGCCAAGGAGTTACAGACCTCCGAGCGGGTGGCTTCCCTCATGGCCCGGCGGACGCAGGCGATCGCGGCGGCCCGCGCCCTCGAGACCGCCCAGCAGGAGGCCGAGCGGGCGGTGGCCGAGGCGGAGCGGGAGGTCACCCGGATCCAGGACCGGATCGACAAGGACACCGAGCGGCTCAACCACGGCGGCTCCGCCAAGGACCTCATGGGCATCCAGCACGAGATCGACACCCTCACCGCGCAGCGCGGACGGGCCGAGGACGCGCAGTTGCAGGCCATGAACCACGCCGAGGAGGTCACCGCGGACCGGGACCGAAAGCTGCCCCTGTTGCGCGCCGCGGACGCTGAGGCCCGCGCGGCGGTGGCCGAGCGGGACGTGGAGCTGTCCCGGCTCAAAGAGGAGCACGCGCGGCTGACCGCGGAGCGCTCCACGCGTGTATCGGAGTTCACTGATCCCGCCCTGTTGAGCCGCTACGACGGCCTGCGCACCGCCCGCGGGGGAGGCCGGATCGCCGTCGCACGCTTCGAGAACGGAACGTGCGGGGCGTGCGGCACCCGGTTGAGCCCCGCCGACGCCGCGGCGCTGACAAATACTCCGCCGCAGACCGTGCCCCAGTGCCCCGAGTGTTCCGCGCTGCTCCTGGTGTGAGCCCGGGCTTGCACGCGTCCGGTCCTGAACTGCGCGGCCCGCTCCTCATCGGCCGCTCGCATTGACTCGGGTGCCCCGCGCCAGGGGTGCCAGGCGCTGAGCGTCGGGTGGCCCGGCGGCGCGGTAGGATCGACGGCGGACAGGTGGGCCGGGCGACCGCGCGGCGTCGTCGTGAAGGACGGCGTCTCGAGGAAAGTCCGGGCTCCGCAGAGCAGGACGGTGGGTAACACCCACTCGGGGTAACCCGCAGGACAGTGCCACAGAAAACAGACCGCCCGCCGCGAGCGGGTCAGGGTGAAAAGGTGGTGTAAGAGACCACCAGCGCGCCGGGTGACCGGCGCGGCTCGGTAAACCCCGTCCGGAGCAAGGCCATGCAGGGCGCGTTCGAGGGCTGCTCGCCCGAGCGTCCGGGTAGGCTGCTCGAGCCGTGCGGCAACGCACGGTCTAGATGGATGGTCGTCACCGCGGTGCGGGTAACCGCCCGCGGCACAGAACCCGGCTCACAGGCCCACCTGTCCCTCTACACTCGTGGGGTGCTGATTCTGCTGCCTCCCTCCGAGTCCAAGACCGCGCCCGCGACCGGGAATCCCGTCATGCCCGCCGAACTCAGCTTCCCCGAGCTCTCACGTGATCGCGCAGTGTTGACAGAGCACCTCGCCGAGGTCAGCGAACGCCCGGACGCCCTAGAGATCCTGGGGGTGGGGCCGTCGCTCGCGGACGACGTCGCCCGCAACCGTGAACTCGCGACCGCACCTGCCGCGCCCGCCACCGACGTCTATGCGGGGGTGCTCTACGACGCGCTGGATGTCAGCTCCCTCGCCCCCGAGGCCCGCGAGGTCGCCGATGCGTCGCTGCTCGTGATCTCCGCACTGTGGGGCGCGGTGCGACCCACCGACCGCATCCCCGCCTACCGCCTGAGTATGGGGACCGCGCTGCCGGACACCGGCAAGCTCGGTGCGTGGTGGAAACCGCGATTGACCCCGGTGCTGAACGCGCTCGCCGCCGACGGCGTGATCGTGGACTGTCGCTCGGCGGCCTACGCCGCGGCGTGGAAACCTCCCGCCGCGCGGACCGTCACGGTACGGGTCGAGCAGCTCAAGCCGGACGGGAGCCGGTCCGTGGTGTCACATCACGCCAAACACACGCGGGGACTCGTGGCCCGTGCGCTGTGCGAGATCGGGGGAGCGGGGCGTCCGCTGGACACCGTGGAGCAGGTGAGCGCGGCGCTGGCCGAGAGGTTCACGGTGGAACTGACCGAACCCACGACCCGCAAGGCGGGCACGCTCACGATCGTGGTGGATCCGCAGTAACCAAGCCGCGCTGAGCCACGGGCAGCAACCGGCTCGCCTGACGAGGGCGCTGAGACGGGGCCTGCCGCCACGGCGCGTCCGTGATGCGGGATCCCCTCAGCGGGTCAGTGCCCGAACGGGTCCTCGTCCACACCGGGCAGCCACGTCGAATCCGTGCCCCACTGTTCCGCGGAGATGGCCTTGCGGGCCTTCTTGGACCACTTGCGGTTGAGCCGGTCCACGTACAGCTTCCCGTCCAGGTGGTCGTACTCGTGCTGCATGACCCGGGCGAACCAGCCGTTGGCCTCGAACGCCACGGGGTCCCCGTTCTCGTCCTGCCCGGCGATCCGCACCCAGTCCGCCCGCTTGAGGGGCCAGGACTGGCCGGGCACCGAGAGGCATCCCTCGGCCTCGTCGTCCGGGTCCGGGGCGGTCTCGGAGATCCGCCCGGTGCTCAGGACGGGGTTCACGAGCGTGCCGCGCGGGGGCACACCGTCCTCGTTCTCGAAGATGTAGGTGAAGATCCGCAGCCCCACCCCGATCTGCGGCGCCGCCAGACCCACGCCGTGGGACGCGTCCATGGTCTCATGCATGTCCGCCACGAGCTCGCGCAGTGCGTCGTCGAAGGTGGTCACCCGGGCCGCGGGGCGATGCAGCACGGGGTTACCGGAGATCACAATGGGACGGACGGTCATGCGGAAAGCACCTCGGGATTCACGGGTGGACGTCATATGTGGGCGTGGTCCCTGGACCCACGCCGCGCGGCCGCGCGGAGGGCGGGCGGACGGAGGACAATATATCGTGTCCCTGACCATCAGTAATGTGTGTATCGTCGCCGGGGGCCGTGCACACAATCGGCTCAGGCACCGGATCCCGCGCCGTTCCCGGTCCGCACAGCCAGCGGGCGTCCCATCCGTCCACGTCAGTTCTGCGCAGGAGGTCACATCGAGTGAGGGTCGCGTCCCTACCCCACGGTCACGTGTACGTCGAGCACCTCAGTGACCCCGGCGCCGTACAGCCCGTCCACCGGTTGCCGGACCCCGCGCCAGCACACCCGGTCCCCGGAGCTCCGTGGTGGCCCCTCGTGATGCTGAGCGAGGCCTGGATCCGGCGGCACGCACACGAGTTCGACATTTACCACCTGCACTTCGGGTTCGATCAGACCTCACCCGCGGAGCTGCGACGGATCGTGGACACCCTGCACGAGCTGGGCAAACCGTTCGTCTACACGGTGCACGATCTGCGCAACCCCCACCAGACGGACCCCGCCGCCCAGGACGCCGCCCTGGACGTGCTGATCCCGGCCGCCGACGAACTGATTACCCTGACCGACGGCGCCGCACGCGTGATCGAGCGGCGCTGGGGCCGCCGGGCCACGGTCATCCCGCACCCGCACCTGCTCCCGCTAGACCGGTGGCGCGATCACGCGCCCGTGGGATCCGTACCCGTGGTGGGACTCAACCTCAAGAGCATGCGGGCGAACATGAACCCCCTGCCGGTGGCGCGCGTGCTGCTCGAATGCGCGTCCCGCGGGGAGATCCGGTTGCAGCTCGACGTCCACACAGACGTGGTCACCCGGGGCACCCCGCACCACGACCCCGTAGTGAGTCACCTACTGGAGACCGCGCGTCGGACCCTCAACGTTCAGGTCAACGTCCACGAGTTCTACACCGACGAGCAGTTGTGGGAGTACCTGCGCGGGCTCGATCTCTCGGTGCTCGCGTACCGCTTCGGCACCCATTCCGGGTGGCTCGAACTGTGCTACGACCTGGGCACCCATGTCCTGGCGCCGTCCGTGGGGTTCTACCACGAGCAGCATCCGGGTGTGCTGCGCTTCGACTGGGACCGGGACGGTCAGCCGGACGCCGATCAGATCCGGGAAGCGCTCGCGGGTCTGCGCGGGAACGCGCCCTGGCAGGCGAGCGCCTTGGAACGCACCCAACAACGACGTCGCATCGCCGCAGCCCACGCCGAGGTCTACCGCCGCGTCGTCGTGGTCCGGGAGGCCGGGAAAGGGGACGCCGCATGAAGGTGGCACTGCTCGCGCATGACCGGTTCCCGATCGCCCCGCCGTTCTCCGGGGGTCTCGAGTCCTTCACATGGCACCTGGCCCGCGGGCTCAAGTGCCGCGGGATGGAGGTGGTGGTCTTCGCTGCGCCGGGTTCCGACCCCGAGCTCGGGGTCGAGGAACTGGACGTGGAACCGCTCGTGCTCAGCGACGAGGCGCGCAACGACGTCGCCATGCCACCGGAGGCGCAGGTGCGGGAGACCTTCTCGTACCTGCAGGTCATGCGGGACTTCGCACGCCGCCCGGACATCGACGTGGTGCACAACAATTCGCTGCACTTCCTGCCCATCGTGATGTCCCCGGCCATCCCGCAACCCCTGTTGACCACCCTTCACACCCCGGCCACCCCGTGGCTCGAACCCGCGCTGCGTCTCACGCCCACGGCACCCACGGTGGCCGTGAGCGATTCGGTGGCCCAGATGTGGAGCAAGGTCACGCCCGCCCGCGTGATCCGCAACGGCGTGGACCCGCACGAGTGGCGACCGGGACCCGGCGGGGATGCCCTCGTGTGGTCCGGGCGCGTGGTCCCGGAGAAGGCCCCGCACATCGCGGCGCTGATCGCGAGCAAGGCCGGGTGGAAACTGCGGATCGCCGGGCCCATCGCGGATCGGCACTACTTCGAGGCGCGGCTAAAGCCGTTGCTCAATGAAGACATCACCTACGTGGGTCACCTGGACACGCAGCAGCTGCGCACCCTGGTGGGCAATAGCGCCGCGAGCCTCGTGACGCCCGCATGGGAGGAGCCCTACGGCCTCGTGGCTGCGGAGGCCATGGCGTGCGGCACGCCCGTGCTCGCCGTGGCCCGCGGCGGCCTGAGCGAGATCGTGCGCGATCCCGGTGGGCACACGTCCCAGCCCGGGGCGAGCGAGGTGGAGACGGTGGCGTCCGCGGTCGCGGAGCTGCCCCGCGTGGTGGCCCTGGACCGCACCAGGGTGCGCCACTACGCGCTCGAGCACTGTTCCCTCAACGTCACCGTGGACGCCTACGCCGCGCTCTACCGGGAACTGGTGAGCGCGTGATTGGGTACTACATCCACCACCAGGGTCTGGGCCACCGCAACCGGGCCACCCAGATCGCCCGGGAACTCACGGTGCCCGTGACGGGGTTCAGTTCCCTGGAGCGCCCGGAGGCGTGGCCCGGCGAGTGGGTCCAGCTGCCCCCGGATGTCGCCCAGGACCCCGTGGACCCCACCGCCAACGACGTGCTGCACTGGGCGCCTCTCGAGCATCCCGGGTACCGGGAACGCATGGGTCTTATGGCGCAGCGCCTGCGCTCGGATGTGGAACTCATGGTCACGGACACCTCCGCGGAGGTCACCCTGCTCGCGCGTCTGATGGGTGTGCCCACCGTGGTCATGGCCATGCGGGGGGATCGCACCGACCGCACCCACCGTGCGGCGTACGACGCCGCGACCGCTCTGATCGCGCCGTGGTCCCGGGAGACCGCGGAGACCTATTGGCCCGAGGAATGGACCCGTAAGACCACGTTCACGGGGGCCATCTCCCGCTTCGACGTCCCCGTGCGGGTGCCGGGCTCCTCCGCCGAGCACGTTCCCGGCGCGTACTCTTCCGGCGAGCCAGCTCCCGGTGAGCGCACCGCGACACGAGGTGCGAGCGGGAGTGGCACGAGCGACGTCGGCGGCCAACGCGTCCTGGTGGTGTGGGGCCGCGGCGGGACCGACGTGGGGGACACCGAGATCGAGGCGGCTCGCGCGGCGACCCCCGGGTGGTCGTGGACAGTGCGCTCGCCGGAGAACCCCTCCCCGGACCTGTGGCGCGAACTGCACGAGGCGGACGTCATCATCTCCCACGGGGGCAACAACGCCGTGGCGGAGCTGTCCGCGGCGCACTCGCGCGCCGTCGTCGTCGCCCAGCCGCGACCGCACGACGAGCAAGCCGCCACGGCCGCCGCGCTCGAGCGAGCGGGAATCTGCGTGGGCCTGCAGCACTGGCCCGACGCCGCCGCGTGGCCCCGGTTGCTCGCACGTGCCCAGCAACTCGGCGGCTCCCGCTGGGACGCGTGGCGCCATGGCGACGGCGCATACCGTGCGGCGCGCGCGCTCGAGGACCTGCTGCACGGGGTCACGTCGTGACGGCCGCTGCCCTGATCACGATCGTGAGCGGACGGCACACCCACCTGCGGCGGCAACGGGACTGGGTGGCCGCGCAGAGCGAACCCCCGATCACCCATGTGGTCGTGAGCATGGGCGATCCCGGGATCCGCGGAGTGCTCGAGCAACGGCCGGAACTGCCCACCGACCTCGTGGAACTGCCGCCGGCCGTCGAACTGCCGTTGGCCGCCGCGCGCAATGCCGGCGTGGCACACGCGGAGCAGCTGGGCGCGGAGACCGTGGTGCTACTGGACGTGGACTGCCTTCCCCACCGTGACCTGATGGCCGATTACACGCGCGCCCTCGAGAGGCTCGCAGACCAGCGCGCCGTGGTGAGCGGGCGCGTGCAGTACCTCCCGGAGGGGATGACCGAGGCCGATTACACGCCCGAGGGCGTCGCCCGCGCGGGACGGGATCACGCCGCCCGCGTGCTGCCGGAGCCCGGGGAACTGGTCGAGGGCGACCCCCGGATGCTGTGGTCGCTGACAATGGCGACCACGGTACGGACGTGGCACGCGGCGGCCGGATTCGACGAGCGCTACGTGGGCTACGGGGGCGAGGACACGGATTTCGGGCAGCGCCTGGCCGCGAGCGGGGGGAGCCTGTGGTGGCTCGGCGGAGCCGCCGCGTACCACCAGTACCACCCGACCCAGTCACCGCCCGTCCAGCACGCCGCGGCGATCGCCCGCAACGCCAACCTCTTCCGCCGTACGTGGGGGTTCGACCCCATGGAGGGGTGGCTGCGGGAACTCCGCAACTTGGGGGTCTTGACACGCGCGGGGGAGGACTGGCACGTCTTCGAACAGGGTTCGACCGATGATGCGTGAGCATACGATTATGCTCGGGGTGTGAGTTCCGAACGCCCTGTCATCACCCTGGCCCTGATCAACGACTATCCCGTGGTCCTCCAGGGTGTGGCGAGTATGCTGCAGGGTCATCCGCGCCTGCGGGTCGTGGAACTCGATTCCGGGTGTCTGCCGCACACGGACGCGGACGTGGTGCTCTATGACGCGTTCGCCGCGAAGGACCGTGGCACCCATGACGTGATGCGCCTACTGGATGACCCCCACTGCCTCAAGGTCGTGATGTACACGTGGCACGTGCGCGCCGAGCACGTTGACGAAGCACTCGATCTGGGCATACACGGTTATCTCTCCAAGGAGCTCACCGGGGACGAACTCGCGGACGCCCTCGTGCGCGTGCACGAGGGGGAGCGCGTGGTGGCCCCCGAACCAGTGCGGGAGGACATCACCTTGCTGGACTGGCCCGGCCGGCCCGAGGGGCTCTCCGCGCGTGAGGCGGAGGTGATCGCGCTGATCACGCAGGGGTTCACCAATGACGAAATCGCCCGGCACTGCTACCTCAGCATCAACTCGGTGAAGTCCTACATCCGTTCCGCCTACCGCAAGATGGGCGTGGAGCGACGCAGTCAGGCCGTGTTGTGGGGCGTCCAGCACGGGATGGATCCCACGGGTCAGCAGCAGCGCACGACCGCGGTCTGACCCGCAGCGTCATCCGGGACCGACCAGCGGTTTCATCCTTCCGGGTGGGCGACAGCCCGGGGTACGGCGGGGCACAATGGACACATGACCGAAGACAAGTACGCAGCAGCCAGGAAAGCACGGGAACTCGCCGGTGAAGAGGGCGGTTTCCCCGAGCAGGAACAGACCCCGCCCGGCCTGTCCACGGACATGCAGCCCTTCCCGGACCACGGTGAGGAGAACTGGGTGGGCCGCGGTCGCCTCGAGGGTCTCAAGGCCCTCGTGACCGGTGGCGACTCCGGCATCGGCCGCGCGGTGGCCATCGCGTTCGCCCGTGAGGGCGCGGACGTGGCCATCAACTACCTCTCGGACGAGGAATCGGACGCGCAGGACACCAAGCAGTGGATCGAGAAGGCCGGTCGCAAGGCCGTCCTGCTGCCCGCGGACCTGCGCGACGAAGCCACCGCCCGTCAGGTCGTGGACGACGCCGCCGAGCAGCTCGGCGGCCTGGACATCCTCGTCAATAACGCGGGCTTCCAGTGGGCCCGCCGTGACGGCGGTCTGCAGGGTCTGAAGACCGAGGAGATGGACCGCGTCTTCAAGACCAACCTGTACGCCCTGTTCTGGGTCTCCCAGCAGGCGCTGCAGTACCTGAAGAGTGGTTCCTCGATCATCAACGTGAGCTCCATCCAGGCCTACGACCCGTCCGAGAACTTGATCGACTACGCCTCCACCAAGGCTGCGATCAACAACTTCACGGTCAACCTGGCCAGCGAGCTGGGGGAGAAGGGGATCCGCGTCAACGCCGTGGCCCCCGGACCCATCTGGACCCCGCTGCAGCCCGCGACCAAGGCCGGCGAGAGCATGCCTCAGTTCGGGTCGGACACCCCGCTCGGCCGCGCGGGACAGCCCTCCGAGATGGCCGGGGCGTTCGTGTTCCTGGCCAGCCCGGCGGAGGCGTCCTACGTCTCCGGCACGGTGATCGGTGTGACCGGCGGCAAGCCCGTCTTCTAGGCCACCTTCGAGAGCCACGACAGACAAGTGCACATGACACCACCGTGGGCGGGACGCGATACGCGGCCCGCCCATTGGTGTGTCACGGGCACGTGATGTGAAACCCGGGAGCCTCGTGACGAATCCTTCCGCCATGCACCGCAGACTTGGCCTGACGGACGCCGTGACCATCGGGCTCGGTTCCATGATCGGCGCCGGCATTTTCGTGGTGTTCGCCCCCGCTGCGGCCTCCGCGGGCGCCTGGTTACCGCTGGCCCTCGTGCTGGCCGCGGTCGTCGCACTGTGCAACGCACTGTCCTCGGCCCAGCTGGCCGCCCAGTACCCCGTGGCCGGCGGCAGTTACGTCTACGGTCGCGAGCGCCTCGGCCCCTGGCCGGGGTTCCTCGCCGGGTGGTGTTTCCTCACCGGTAAGACCGCGAGCTGCGCGGCCATGGCCATGACGTTCGCCGCCTACGTGGTCCCCGAGCCCTGGCAACGGCCCGTCGCTGCTCTCGCGGTGCTCGGTGTGGTCGCGGTCAACTGCTTCGGCGTGACGCGCACTGCTTCGGCCACCAAGGTGCTCGTGGGTATCGTGCTCGCGGGCCTGGCCGTGGTCCTCGTGGCCGGGCTCTTCGCCGGGTCCGGCCCCGCCGCATCAACCTTCGGTGCGGCACCGCCGGGCGGGGCGTACGGCGTCCTGCAGGCCGGGGGACTCCTGTTCTTCGCTTTCGCCGGGTACGCACGCATCGCCACCATGGGGGAGGAAGTGCGCGATCCCGCCCGGATCATCCCCCGGGCCATCGTCATCTCCCTGAGCGCGGTCCTCGTGATCTACGGCGTACTCGCGGTGCTCTCGCTGCACGTCCTCGGTCCCGAGGCCCTGTCCCGTACGACGACGCCGCTCGCGGACCTCGCCGCGGCCGCCGACTGGCCGTGGACCACGGTTGTGGTCACGATTGCGGCCGCTGCCGCCACGCTCGGGGCGCTGCTGGGGCTCACGGCGGGGATCGGTCGGACCGGCCTGGCCATGGCCCGCACGGCGGATCTGCCCGCGCCCCTCGCCGAGCTCGACGAGCGCCACGGCGTCCCGCGCCGCATCGAAATCGTGGTGGCAGCGGTGGTTGTGATCGCGGTGTTCACCATGGACGTGCGCGGGGTGGTGGGCTTCTCGTCGTTCGGGGTGCTGCTGTACTACCTCGTGGCCAACCTCAGTGCGCTCACGCAGACCGGGCCGCATCGCCGCTACCCGCGCGCGGTGTCCGTCCTGGGCACGGTGCTGTGCGTGGTCCTCGTGGTCACGCTCCCGATCGCGTCCGTGGCGGGCGGCGTCCTCGTGCTGGCGCTGGGCATCGTGTACCGAGGGATTAGGGTGCGACGGCGCTGACCCGGCTGGCGAGGGCGCGTCACGCCATGCTGCACAGCCGTCGCGAACCACGCCGCCGGGCGCTGCCGCTGCATGCCGCCGCCGCGCGCGCCGTCGTCCGGCACGGGGCGCACCGGCGAGCCGGACGACCGCGGTTCGTTCAGCGCTCGTTGTTGCGCTGTGCGGCCTTGCTGCCGAGCGTGCTCAGGGCGTTGACCACGCGGGATCCCAGGCGCTGCTTGGCGGTGGCCCCCACCACGAGATCCGTCTGCTGGGGGGACGCGGACGGGAGCACCCGGTTCACCACGCCCAACGCGCGAATCGTGAGCCCGGGGGCGATACCCCGGACCCGCTGGGCGACCTTGGGCAACCACCCCAGCAGCACGATCGGGCGTCCCGCGAGAACGCCGTCCACGATCAAGCGGGCCGCGCGGTCGGCGTTCATGGACAACACCGGCAGGGAGGCGGACGGCGCAAACCACGCGTACTCGTTCTGCGACTCGCCCGTGAAGTAGGCGCGCTCGTGCGATCCCGTGCGCATGAGGCCGGGGTCGATGCTCGTGGCGGTGACGCCGGTCCCCGACAGGGACGCCGCGAGACCTTCGCTGAACCCCACCGCGCCGAACTTGGCCGTGCAGTACGGCAACAGGTGCGGCACGGAGACCAGTCCGCCCACGGACGCGATCGTGCCGATCCGGCCGCGGCCACGCTCGCGCATCCCGGGCAACACCGCGAGCGCGGTGTGCACGGGACCCATGGTCATGGTGGTCACGGCGTCCCGAAACTGCTCCACCGTGACACCCTCCACCGAGCCCACCTGGATGATCCCGGCGACCGTGATGAGCACGTCCACCGGTCCCAGATCGCGCTCCACGTCCCGCACCAAGGCCTCGACCTGGTCCGCCTCGGCGACGTCGCACACGTAGTCGCGCACCGTGCCGAACGGGGACAGCATCTCGCGCGCGCGGGCCAACTCGGCGGCGTCGCGAGCGCACACGGCGACGTCGAAATCACGCGAGAGAAGTTCCTTGGCCACGAGCAGCCCCAGTCCACGGGAGGCTCCGGCCACGAGGGCAACCTGATGCGATGCGGTCATACGGGACACGCTACGCGGTGCGCCGCCCAGGTTCGACCCCCCTGCAGGGGTGGTGCCCGGGCGGGGTGATCATGCTTTACTGGGTGAATGCGAGCACTCACATGGCAAGGACTCGGCGACGTCCGGGTCGAAAACGTCCCCGATCCCGTTCTGCAGGATCCCACCGACGCCATCGTGCGGGTCACGTCCACCGCGATCTGCGGTTCGGACCTGCACCTCTACGGCGTGCTGGGCCCGTACCTGCAGAAGGACTACGTGATGGGTCACGAGTTCATGGGCATCGTGGAAGAAGTGGGACCGGAGGTCAGCAACCTCGCACCCGGTGACCGCGTGGTCGTCCCGTTCGTGATCGCGTGCGGTCACTGCTGGATGTGCGACCGCGGGCTGTACGCCGCGTGCGAGACCACCCAGGTCCGCGAGATGGGAACGGGCGCCGCGCTGTTCGGTTTCTCCTCCCTCTACGGGTCGGTCCCCGGGGGCCAGGCGGAAATGGTGCGCGTCCCGCACGCGGACTTCGGCCCCGTGAAACTGCCCAAGGACTTCGACGACGAGCGTTTCCTCTACCTCAGCGACATCCTGCCCACCGCGTGGCAGGGCGTGAAGTACGCGAACGTGGGGGAAGAGGACACCCTCGCGGTGCTGGGCCTCGGACCCGTGGGCCAACTCGCGGTGCGTTCGGCCAAGCTGCAGGGCGTCAAGCGGATCATCGCCGTAGACCGTGTGGACGAGCGCCTCGCCCTGGCCAAGAGCTGGGGGATCGAGACCGTGGACATGCGTGAGGTGGACGAGGTCTCCGACACGCTCGTCGACATGACGGATGGGCGCGGCCCCGACGGCGTCCTGGATGCCGTGGGCATGGAAGCGCACGGCAACCCCATCGCGGAGAAGATCGTCGCCGGTGCGGCGCGACTGCCCAAGCCGCTCGGGCGCAAGGCCATCGAGACGGCCGGTATCGACCGGTTGGACGCATTGCACACCGCGATCCACAGCGTGCGCCGCGCGGGCACGGTCTCGGTGTCGGGCGTGTACGGCGGAATGGCGGATCCCATGCCCATGATGGAGATGTTCGACAAGGGCATCAGCATGCGCATGGGCCAGTGCCACGTGCGCCACTGGACCGATGAGCTGCTGGAGATCGCGAGCCGCCCGGACGACGTCCTCGGCCTCGAGTCACTGGCCACCCACCACGTGTCCTTGGAGGACGCACCGGAGATGTACAAGATCTTCCAGGAGAAGAAGGACGGCTGCATCAAGGTGGTCCTCAAGCCATGACCCTGTGCACACCACGATCATGCTCATGGGAAGAGGAGCCGGTCGCCCTTGACTGACGTACTGCTTCGAGTAGTCACTGCACCCCGCCGTGTGGTCGATCGTCTCATCCGCGGATACCAGCGCCACCTCTCACCGCGTAAAGGATTCACGTGCGCGCATCTCGTGGCACGGGGCGGGCAGTCCTGCTCCGCGGCGGTGCGCGGCATCATTGCGCAGTACGGCGTGATCCGAGGGATCATCCCCACGATGCTCCGTTTCGCGGCCTGCTACCGGGCGGCACTCATGCTCGGCCCCGCGGGCCGCGGCGACGTGAGCGGAGTCTGCTGCTGCGGGCCCATCCCCATTCCGTTCCGGTTCTAGGCAAGGTCGAGGAAGCCCCTCCCACCTCGCGGCGCGCTCGGAGGTAGGAGGGGCTTCGTGGTGCCCGCCAGTTACGTTGTGAGTACCCCCGATCGCCGGGCGTTTGGTGCTCGACCGGGTATGGCTTGTCTGCCCAGCCATCCATGGTCCGGGGGGGGTGTTGCCGCCCGGTCGAGAGACACGCGTTGACCGCTCATAGGGACACGGCCCAGCTTCTCTGAGGTCTCTTCGTAACGTGGGTGCCGGCATCGGGTCTCAAGACTGCGACCAGCAGTGATGCGTTCAACGAGGACGACCTCATGAACGCCAGATTCGCGGCCGTGATCGGCCTGGGCGTGGGGAAGACCGGGCATCATGCCTGCGCGCTGGACCCCGACGGGAACAGGCTCTTCGACAAGCCCCTCCCGCAGGACGAGGCCCAGCTGCGCGACCTCTTCACACACCTGCAGGAGCACGGCGACGTGCTGATGGTCGCCGATCAGCCCAACACCATCGGAGCCCTGCCCATCGCAGTCGCTCGCGACGTCGGCTGCGCGGTGGCCTACCTACCCGGGTTGGCGATGCGAAAGGCCGCGGACCTGTATCCGGACCGGTCAAAGACTGATGCACGCGATGCGTTCATCATCGCGAATTCTGCCCGTACCATGCCCCACACCCTCCGCACCGTCGACCGTGACAGAGACGTCCTCTCCGCGTTGACAGTCTTAGCCGGCTTCGACGAGGACCTCGCCCACGAGACCACCCGGGCACTGAACCGGATCCGGTCTCTGCTCACACAGATCCATCCCGCTGACCCGGAGGTGTTGGTCGATCGGCTCTTCACGGCGCTCAGCGAGCCGACCGTGGTGGTCCCCGCAACGGCAGGGGTGGAACTGGTGATCCCCCGAGTCGCTGGCCAGGTCAAAGAACTCAAGGAACAGCGGGCGACCGTGGCCCGGGAGGTCGAGGCTATGCTGGAGGACTTTTCTCTCGCCGGGGTCTTGATGAGCATGCCGGGGATCGGCATCAAGACCGCCCAGATCCTCCTGGCTTTCGGCGATGGCTCCGCATTCGAGACCGCAGGCCGTCTCGCAGCCTACGCCGGTGTCGCGCCGGTCACGCGAAGATCAGGGACCTCGATCAGGAGCGAGTTCCCCGCCTGATCCGGCAACAAACGCCTGAAGAACGCGCTGTTCTACTCCGCGTGGGTCGCCTCGGACTCAGATCCGATCTCCAAGGCCTACTACGACCGGAAGCGGGCCGAGAGAAACCGCCACCACGCCGCCGTCATCTGCCTCGCCCGCCGCCGCTGCAACGTCATCTACGCGATGCTCCGCAATGGCACCTACTACCAGCCCCCGACCACTACCCTTAGCCCCGAACCAACCACCCTCGCGGTTTGACTCAGAACATAGGAGCACCCCCGGCTGTGCTTTTACTGAGTTGGAACAGATATTCGCGCGCCAAGCTGTTTTTCCTCCACTGTGCATGTGGACGGCGGGCGCGGGCGGTCGGGGTGGCGGGGATGGCCGCAGCGGTGGGAGTGGTCAGGCCGGACGGGCCGCTGGGAAGCGGGCGGTCGAGGTCATGCAGGACTGGCCCGCCAACGAGAACGAGGTGCGAACCCCGACCGGTACACCGATCGATGTTCGCACCTCGTGTATGGGGTGAGCGACGGGGGTTGAACCCGCGACCTCCTGGACCACAACCAGGCGCTCTGCCGACTGAGCTACGCCCACCATGAACCCGTGGAAGAACCGTTCGATCCCTCCGGGCAACGACGACCACTATAGCGCACGCCCGGGCGGATTCCCGCATCGAGCGCCTGAACGCGTCAGGTCCCGGTCAGGAACCCGAGCGGGTCGGGGAGGCCTTGATGAGCGCGGCGATCTTGCGGGCGTCGTCGGAGGTGGGGCCGGGATCGCCGGGAAAGAGGATGTGGCGGTAGTATCGCAGCTCGTCGATCGAGTCCTCGATGTCTCCGAGCGCACGGTGATTGCCCGTCTTCTCGGGCGCCTGGAAGTACGCGCGCGGGTACCAGCGCCGCGCGAGCTCCTTAATCGTGGAGACGTCGATGACCCGGTAGTGCAGGTGATCCACGAGCTGCGGCATGTCCCGCGTGAGGAACGTCTTGTCCGTGCCCACGGAGTTACCACCCAGCGGCGCCTTGCCCGGTTCGGGGACCCATTTGCGGATGTAGTCCAGCACCGCGTCCTGCGCCTGCGCCATGTCCATGCCGTTCTCGAGCTCCGGCAGCAGCCCGGATGTCTCGTGCATGTTCCGCACGAAAGAAGACATCTGATCCAGCGCGGCCTGCGGGGGTTTGATGACCACGTCCACGCCACTGCCCAGCACGTTGAGCTCGTCGTCGGTCACGAGCGCGGCCACCTCGATCAACGCGTCATCGGACAGGGACAGCCCCGTCATCTCGCAGTCGATCCACACTATTTTCCGGTTTGCAGTCGTCACGCCCTCCAATCTATCGCGTCGTGTGGGCACCCCCGCGACGCCGCCTCGCCCCGGGCATCCGGTTGGCGTACGACGTCGCACGGTAGGATCACCCCGACGCCGCCCCCGCGCACCGCGCGCCGCGGCGGACGATTCCCAGACCCCTCATCTGCGGCCACCGCGGAAGCACCGGGAGGCCCGTAGTGCGCATCACGTCCAGGACGGAACGTCACCCGACGCCCCCCGGAACCGGACGGGACGCAGCCCCGGGACGAGACGCGACGTCCTCGGCGTCATTGACCCGCACCGTGGTGATGGGCTCGCTGGGCTCGCTCATGTTGCTGTTCGGCTCCCTGGGCGTGGGATGGCTCGCGAGCGTGTCCTCACTGCGGCGCATCCCGCTGATCATGTGGATGCGCTTCGAGACCGTGGGCGTGGTGGTCTCGGTCGTGATGCTCGCCCTCGGAGCCATGCTCCTGGTGCGGCAGTGGCTGCGCCTGGGCCAGAAACTCAGACCGTGGGGACCGGAGAGCGCCCGCTGGGTGCTGATCTCGATCGCGGCGTGGGCGGCGCCCATGCTCGTGAGCATCCCGTTGTTCAGTCGGGATGTGTACTCGTACATCGGGCAGGGCCGCGTGATGGCGAACGGGTTGAACCCGTACGAGTCCGGGGTCTCCACGATCGACAACTTCTTCCAACTGGGCGCGGACCAGTTATGGGCGGAATCCCCGCCCCCGTACGGCCCGGTGTTCCTGTGGCTCGAACAGCTCGTGGTCCTCGTGACCGGTGCGGACCCGGACGCCTCCGTGCTGCTGTTTCGGGCCTTGTGCGTAGTGTCCGTGATCGCGTGCATGTGGGTCATCCCGCGCCTGGCCCGGCTGCACGGCGTCAATCCGCGGCGGGCCATGTGGCTATCGGTGGCCAATCCGCTGTTCCTCACGAACTTCGTGGTGGCCGCCCACAACGACGCGATCATGCTGGCCCTGGCCCTGATCGGGACCTACGTGGCGGCAATGCACCGCAACTGGAAGGGTGGGATCGCGGGCACGACCCTCGTGACCCTGTCTGTGGCGATCAAGCCCATCACACTGATCTTCCTGCCGTTCGTGGGCCTGCTCTGGGCCGGGCGCGGTGCGTCGTGGCCGCGCCGGTTCGCGATCTGGGCCCTCACGCTGGCCTACTCCGTGGCCCTGTTGGCGCTCATGGGATTCGTCAACGGCTTCGGTTTCGGGTGGGTCTCCGCGGTCTCCACACCGGGCACCGTGTACATCTGGTACGCGCCGATCGGACTGCTGGGGTTGTTCGCGCAGCTCGTGGGCAGCTCGTGGGGGTTCAACGGCTCCGCGTGGATGGACGCCGTGCACACGGCCGGGACGGTGCTCTCCGCCGCGGTGGTGGTCGTGCTGATGTTCGTGGGGCGGGACGCCAAACTGTTCCGCCGGCTCGCGTGGGCGCTCGCCGCGTTCGTGCTGCTGGCCCCCATCATCCAGGCATGGTACGTGGTGTGGCTCATCCCGTTGTTCGCGATCTCCGGGATCCGCGACGACTGGCAGGTGGATGTGCTGTTCTTCGTGACCGCGTTCTTCATGGTCTACGCCGTGGCGGACCAGCTGGACGTGTTCCCCTACCTGGACCTGAACCTCTTCGCGGCGCGGGTCATCGCCGCGCTCGTGGCCTTGACGTACGGCATCTACCTGTGGCTACTGGACCCGGCCACCCGGCGTGTGGCGCGGCCCCCACGTGGCGAGCGGGCGACGTCGCCCGTGCTGTGACGCGAACGCGGCCCCGCTCACGAGGAGCGGGGCCGCGTTGGTGTGGAGCGGGGAATCAGACGCCGAAGTACATCTGGAACTCCAGCGGGTGGGGCACCACAGAGAGCGGCTTGAGCTCGACCTCACGCTTGTACTCGATCCAGGTCTCGATCAGGTCCTCGGTGAACACGTCACCGGCGAGAAGGAACTCGTGGTCCGCCTCGAGGGCCTCGAGCGCCTCGGACAGGGTGCCCGGGGCCTTCTTGATGTCCTTGGCCTCCTCCGGGGGCAGCTCGTAGAGGTCCTTGTCGATGGGGTCCGCCGGCTCGATGCGGTTGCGGATCCCGTCCAGCCCGGCCATCAGCTGCGCGGCGAACGCGAGGTACGGGTTGCACGAGGGGTCCGGCGCGCGGAACTCCAGGCGCTTGGCCTTGGGGTTGGTGCCCGTGATGGGGATCCGGATGCCCGCGGAGCGGTTGCCCTGCGAGTAGACCATGTTCACGGGGGCCTCGAAGCCCTTGACCAGGCGGCGGTAGGAGTTCACGGTGGGGTTGGTGAACGCGAGCACCGCGGAGGAGTGCTCCAGCAGGCCGCCGATGTACCAGCGCGCCACGTCCGACAGGCCCGCATAACCCTTCTCGTCGTAGAACAGCGGCTCCCCGCCCTTCCACAGCGACTGGTGGCAGTGCATCCCCGAGCCGTTGTCGTTGAAGACGGGCTTGGGCATGAACGTGACGGTCTTGCCGAACGAGTCCGCGGTGTTTTTGATCACGTACTTGAACTTGAGCAGGTCGTCCGCGGCGGCGGTCAGCGTGGAGAACTTGTAGTTGATCTCCGCCTGACCCGCGGCACCGACCTCGTGGTGGGAGCGCTCGACCTCAAGGCCCACCTCGTCCAGGGCCACACACATGGCGTCGCGCAGGTCCGCCTGCTTGTCCACGGGGGACACGGGGAAGTAGCCGCCCTTCACGGAGGTCTTGTTCGCGAGGTTGCCGCCCTCTTCCTCACGGCCGCTGTTCCAGGAGGCTTCGTCCGAGTCGATCCGGTAGAAGGTGTGCTCGGGGGAGACCTGGAAGCGGGCGTCCTCGAAGACGAAGAACTCGGCTTCGGACGCGAAGTTCGCGGTGTCCGCGATACCGGTGGAGGCCAGGTACGCCTCGGCGCGCTCGGCCACACCGCGCGGGTCGCGGTGGTAGGGCTCGCCGGTGCGCGGGTTCACGATCGAGCACGTGACCACGAGCGTCTTCTCGAGCCGGAAGGGGTCCACGAACGCGGACTGGGGGTCCGGGATCAGCTGCATATCGGACTCGGCGATGCCCTGGAAACCACGGATGGAGGAACCGTCGAACAACTGCCCGTCCGTGAAGAAGTCCTCGTCCACCGCCTTGGCCGGGAGGTTGAAGTGCTGCTGCACACCGGGCATGTCCGTGAAACGCAGATCGACGAACATGACCTCTTCGTCCTTGAGGAATGCGAGCACTTCTTCGGCTGATTGGAACATGGACCTGTTCTCCTTCTGTGTGGGCGTCCGATCGACGCCGCGGTGGCGGGGACCACCGCGGTCGTTCGGTTCTGATGTCCAGCGTAGGAACCTGGCGTTGCCCGTCCATGACACGAATGTTTCGTCCGTGTAACGCCCGGAGCGTGATGCACGGAGGGCTCGCCGACCGGTCAATACGAGCCCCAGTCTACCGGCGGGTGCGCGCGCTCCCACGTCGGCCCGTTAGGGTGAAGTCATGATTTCTCGCCAGGACATGGGCTCGTGGCTCGACGGCGCCCCCCAGGGAAGCCAGCCGTACCCCGGTCGTCGTCTGGGTCGCCCCGCTGAGGGGCCGGGCTCGATCGCTCGCTTCCCTGCGCGCCTGGTGGCCCTGGTGATCGACTGGGTGCTTGCGGTGGTCCTCGCGGGGCTGTTCCTCGCGCAGTGGAACGGGTCGGGGCTGATGAACCTCGCGGTGTTCTTCGTGATCAGCGTGCTCATGGTCGGGTTCTTCGGGCGCACCCCGGGGCACTGGATCATGGGGTTGCAAGTCCAGACAATGAAGGGCCGCCCCGCCGGTTTCGGCAGAGCGGCCCTTCGCACGCTGCTGTTGTGTCTGGTGATCCCCGCGCTGATCGCGGACGAGGACCAACGGGGTCTGCACGATCGCGCGGTCGACACCGTCCTGGTGCGCGTGCGCTGATCAGCAGGATCGCCCCACGGCGCGTGGGCGCTGGTTCAGCGACCGCGCATGGACTTACGATCTGGGCGCGCACGCAGGGGATCCACGCCCTTGGGGATCGGCAGCTTGTTCTGCAGGGTGTTCATCCGGCGGTGGACCACCTGAACTTCTTGCTTGGTGAGCTTGTTCTCCAGGCGCTTCATCTCCTTGGTGAGCTTGCTCAGGGGGATCTGGTTCTCGCCGTTGCCGGACTTGAGCACGTGGATGGGGACGTTCTGGATCACCGGGCCGATGCGGCGGCGCTCCTTCTTCACGAGCTTGTCCACGCGGTTGACCGGGCCCTCGGTGATGAACACGACACCGGGGCGGCCCACGGCGCGGAACAACAGGTCCTTGGACTTGGGATCCATCGCGGCGGGTTCCTCCTCCACGATCCACCCGCGTTTGAGGGTGGACAGCGCGGCCCCCGCGGCACCGGGTTGTCCTTCAATGCGCGAGAATGCGGCTTTCTCGGCCCGCCGTGACAGCAGGATCACGGCGGCGAGCACCGCGAACGGGATGCCGATGAGCAACCACGTGATCCAGTTGCCGAGTAGCACACCGATGAGCAGGAACACGAGCAGCACGCCTAGGCCGAGCAGGATCATCCACCACAGGATGTTCGGCTCGCGCTCGCGGGTCATCTGGAAGACCTGCTTCATCTGCGCGAAGATGCCCGGGCCCTTGGCGGCCTTGCGCTGGCGCTTCTCCTCGCGCTTACGGTCGCGTTCGGCGGCCTTGGCCTTGGTGGACGTGGCTGGTGACACAGTTCTTCCTCGCACTCGCTGACACAGGGGATCCCCGCCATTCTATCCGCTGAGGCCCGTCGACGCGGCGTCTCGTCCGTAGGGAAGCCCTTCCGGGTGCCGCGCGGCACCCGGAACGGACGACGCCGCCCGGAAGCGGGCGGCGTCGTTCGCGGAGCGGTGTTGATGCGGGCGTCAGCCCAGGCGGGCCAACAGGGAGGAGGCTTCCTGGCTCGCGGAACCCGAGTCGTCGATGTGGGACAGGTGCTCGGGGATCTCGCGGCCCATCTTTTTCATGGCGCGTGCCCACAGCTTGCCGGCGCGGTAGCTGGAACGCACCATGGGCCCAGCCATCACGCCCAGGAAGCCGATCTCCTCGGCCTGCTTGGACAGCTCCACGAAGGTCTCGGGCTTGACCCACCGGTCGATGGGGTGGAACGTGGGCCCGGGGCGCAGGTACTGGGTGAGCGTGATGATGTCGCACCCGGCGTCGTGCAGGTCGCACAGGGCGTCGTAGACCTCGTCGTCGGTCTCGCCCATTCCCAGGATCAGGTTGGACTTCACGATCATCCCGTTCTCCTTGCCCTGCGTCAGCACGTCCAGGGAGCGTTCGTACGCGAACGCGGGACGGATCTGGCGGAAGATGCGGGGGACGGTCTCCAGGTTGTGCGCGAAGACCTCGGGCTGGGCGTCGATGACCTGCTGCAGGGCGTCCGGCTGACCCTTGAAGTCGGGGATCAGGATCTCCACACCCGTGCTCGGGTTCAGGGCGTGGATCGCGCGAATGGTCTCGGCGTTGAGCCATGCGCCGCCGTCCGCGAGGTCGTCACGGGCCACCGAGGTCACGGTCGCGTAGCGCAGTCCCAGGTCACGCACGGACTCGGCCACCTTGCGAGGCTCGGCGACGTCCACCATGCCCGGCTTGCCCGTGGCGATGTCGCAGAAGTCACAGCGGCGCGTGCACGTGTCCCCGCCGATCAGGAACGTGGCCTCACGGTCCTCCCAGCACTCGTAGATGTTGGGACACCCGGCTTCCTCGCACACCGTGTGCAGCCCGCGACCCCGGGCCATGGACTTCAGTTCCGTGAACTGGGGTCCCATCTTGGCGGTGTTCTTCAACCACGAGGGCTTCTTCTCGATGGGCACCTCGGCGTTGCGTGCCTCGACGCGCAGCAGTTTGCGGCCTTCGGGGGCGATGGTCATGAGTACTCCTCGCTGGTGGCGCTGGCGGGGCCCGGTCCACGCGGATGAGCGGTACGGGCCGTTCTCAGGGGTCTGTTCTCGACGATCCGCGATTCGTGCGGTGGCTGTGGCCCGGTCAGGACACCGCGGTGGGTGACGCGTCCCTCGCTCGGGAGTCACCCGTGTGCGGCAGTCGCACGGGCGGTGCCGGGACATCGGGTTCGAAGGCGACGCACAGGTCCGCCTCACGGGCCGCGAGTTCCTGCTCCATACGCTGCACAACGTCCGCCGGGTCGATCCGATTCCCGGTCTCCTGGCTGATCGAGGTCACGCCGGCGTCCGTGATCCCGCACGGGATGATCTTGCCGAACGGGCGCAGGTCGTTCGAGCAGTTCAAGGCGAAACCATGCATCGTCGCACGCTTGGAGACCTGCACACCGATCGCCGAGATCTTGCGATCGGGGCCCCGCTCGTCCGCGAGCACCCACGCGCCGGACCGGCCCTCCACGGTGGTCGCGGGCACGCCGAAGTCGCGGACCACGGCGATGATGACCTCTTCCAGGACACGCACGAAGCGCACCACGTCCAAGGGGATCGGCAAGCGCACGATGGGATACCCCACGAGCATCCCGGGGCCGTGGTAGGTCAGTTTCCCGCCCCGCCCGATCGGGACCACGTCCGTGCCGTCCCACGGGTACTCGTGCTTCTCGGTGCGGCGCCCGGCGGTGTAGACGGGTTCGTGTTCCACCATCAGCACCGTGTTGCCGCGGGTTCCGGCCACGACCTCGCCGTGGACCTCCCGCTGCAGGTCCAAGCACTCGCGGTAGTTCACGAAGTCCGGTGCCAGACCGATGCGTTCGAAGTGCAGAGCCATTCCGCCAGCCTATCCCTTCCGCCCGTCTGTGGATAACGCGAGCGGGCCTCCGTGTTTCACGGCACAGTGAGGTCATGAACGCAGAGCAGGAACCGGAGCAGCTCGAGGCGCCGTCCAGGGCCCGTGACGCGTCCGCGCCGTCGCGTGGGCACAGCGCCCGGGACCGCGTGCGGGCCGTGCGCGCCGGTGAGCGGCGTCGTCACGGTCGCGAGGGACACGACGACGCCGCGGCCACCCCGGGTATGGCCCCCACCGCTAGTGCGGTATCCGCCGGCCATTCGGGACCCGTCCACCGTGTGCAGCCCGCCGACCGTGCGGAGTCGCCCGAGTCGATGAGCGATCCGGCCGCCGAGACGGTCGAGCGCGACGGTCTCGAACTCGTGGAGAAGCTCGGGGAGGGCGGTGGGTCCCGCACGTGGCTGGCCCGGGAACGCACGACCCATGAGAAGTACACCGTCACATTCGTCGTGACCGAGGACCGCGAACACCGGCGGGCCGGCGAGGAGCAGATCGCCGCCCTCGTCGAGGCATGGGCGGAGTCACCGCATCCCGAGCTCGTGAGCGTGCGCGCGACCCTCGGCGGGGACGGCGTATCCCGGGCGCTCGTGGCGGACCACGTCCGCGGCAAGACCCTTGAGGACACCATGCGCGACCGGGGACGGCTGCGGCCTGAGGACACCGCGCCGGTTCTCGCGGCGGTCGCTCGTGTGCTTTCGCACCTGCACGAGCGCGGCTGGGTGCACGGGGACCTCGCGGCGCATCACGTCCTCCTCACACCGGACGGGCGCGCGCTCGTGGACGGCTACGGCGTTCCCGCGGGCAGCTCTGTGGGGCCCGTGCCATGGGGTGTCGCGGATCGGTCCGCGCACCCCGGGGTGGCGCTCGGCCCCGCGGAGGATGCATACACCGCGGTGCAGGACGTGCATGCCCTGGGCGTGCTGGGGTGGCTCGCGCTCACGGGCCGGCACCCCGGCCCCGAGTCGCACCGGGTGCCGTTGACGCTCATGTGTCCCGCCGCGCCGCGTCACCTCGTGCTGATGCTCGAGGCCGCCCTGGCTGACGACCCCGCCGCGCGCCCCTCCGCGCAGGAACTCGCCGCGGGTTTCTCGGCCTCCGCACCGCGGAGCAAACCGGTCGGCCGGCCACCCGAACGCATGACCCCGGAGGTCATCCGCGCGGACGGCACCGTGGCGCGGCCCCGCCGCCTCATGCCCCTGCGCCCCGTTCCCCGTCGGCTCGTTCCCCCGCGTCGGATTCGGATGAGTCCGGGCGGCGTCGCCGTGGCCGGGGTGGACACGTCCGTGCGGCGCAGGGCGTGGCTCACGGCCGCCGGAGTCCTGGGTGCAGCGGCCCTGGCGTGGGGATTCCTCGCGTGGGACGGTGGCGGGCCCGTCGCCAGGCCCGCCGAATCCGGTGCGACGTCGGCAGCCGAGGTGGGGACGGCGTCGTCGCCCCCGGATGCGGCCGCCGGGACACCCTCCGGAACGAGCTCGCAGTCGCCTGGGGCGACCCCCGTGCCGGACGCTGCGGGGGCGTCCAGGGAAGCTACCGAGCGATCGGCCACCGCGCCAGGAGAGACCATGCAGGACAAGGACGGTGAGGCGCGAAGGGCCGTCGAAGGCCTCGTGTCCGCCCGCGCGGCGGCGCTCGCGGCCGGGGACGAGACGGCCGTCGCGGAAGTGTACGTCGCGGATTCGGGACTCGCTGCGCGGGATCGGGACCTGATCCGGCGCGCGAAGGCCCAGGACACCGCGGGATCGGGATTAACGGCCTTGTCCGGTGTGAGCATGGACGTCGTCCGGTTGACCGAACAGCGGCCCCGCGCCGGGTCGGGTCTCACGCCCGCCGAGGCGGCCCGCACTCGCACCTACGACGCCGAGGTCCGGACGCGGGGCTGGCACGGCGAATTACCCTCGGGCTCCCACGTGACCCGGCAGGGGGACGAGGCCCTTCAGACCCTGCGGATCTCGGTGACCCACACCCCGCGGGGGTGGCGGCTTGCCGACGTCACACCGGTCGAGGCCGCCCCGTGAGAGGCGGCCCATGACGGCCCCCGCGCGGCGGCCGCGACATGAGGGTCGGCTCGTGACGGTCTCGTCATGGGGGTCGGATCGCCGAGGGAGGCTGCCGCGCGCCGACGGCATCGACAGGCCCGCAACGGGTGGCTGCGAGGCAGCCGCCGCCCATGGGCGGAGGCGCTGACCCGCGGGTCGTGAGCAACGCGAAGCCCCTGTGCCGTCGCAATCTGAAGGGAACGCGCGGCACCGGGGCGTGCGGTGGGAACGGGGGACGTTCAGGGAAGCGGGTGGCTCACCAGAACACAGCGACGGCGGCATTGATCACGGCCAGACCGCCGACCGCGTGGGCCAGCCCGGTGGACACGGGCTCACCGCGCTTCGTCTTGCGCATCCCGATGAACGCCGCGACGGCCACGACGAGCAGGATGATCAGTTTGACGCCAATCTTCATGTGATTGACCGCGAAACCGTCCTGCATCTCGCGGAAGACCACCATGACCAAACCGGTCAGCAGCATCACGAGCGCGGCCCAGAACTGACCGGACGTGACGGTGGGGCGCTTCATGGTGAAGAGCCACGTGCCGATGATGACGGCTAGACCGAGGAAGTGGAGGAACAACATGAGGCTGAAGAGGAAAGACATGATTCGAGCCTATCGGAGCCCCGTCACACAAAACCGCCGGGATGCGTTCTGAGTGATCCAGAACACATCCCGGCGGCCGGAAAATCAACCGAACGGTTGACCGCGGTGGGTCACAGGGAAACCCTTACAGGCCGACCTCCGATTCGAACTGACCCGCTTCCAGGCGCTTCTTGAGCGTGCCCAGGAACCGGCCGGCGTCCGCGCCGTCCACGAGACGGTGGTCGTAGGTCAGGGACAAGTAGCACATGTGGCGGATGGCGATGGTGTCGTTGCCGTCCGCGTCCGTGAGCACCATGGGGCGCTTGACGATCGTGCCCGTGCCCAAGATGGCGACCTGCGGCTGGTTGATGATGGGCGTGTCGAACAGAGCACCGAAGGAACCGATGTTCGTGATGGTGAAGGTCCCACCGGTCAGCTGATCCGGGGAGATGGAACCGTCCTTGGCGGCGGCACCCACTTCCGCGATCTGCTTGGCCAGACCACCCAGGTTCAGGTCACCGGCGTTCTTGACGACCGGCACAAGCAACCCGCGGGGGGTGTCCACCGCGATCGCGATGTCCTCGGAGGCGTTGTAGACGATCTCCTTGGACTCTTCCTTGAACGTAGCGTTGAGCACGGGGTGCGCCTGCAATGCTTCGGCCACGGCCTTGGCGAAGAACGGCATGAACGTGAGCTTGGCGCCCTCGCGCTTCTGGAACTGGTCCTTGGCCTTCTGACGCAGCTGGGCCACGCGAGTCATGTCCACTTCGGTCACCTGCGTGAGCTGGGCGGAGACGTCCAGGGACTCGCGCATGCGCTTGGCGATGGTCATCCGGATGCGGGGGGCCTTCTCCGTGGTGCCGCGCTTGGCGTCCGGGGCGGGGGCGGAGGCCGGCTGGGCCTCGGAGCCCTGGCGGGACACGGCCGGTGCCATGTTGGCGCCGGTGTCCTGGACCTGGGGAGCCTCGGACTGCTTGGCGGCCTCCTCCGCGGCGGCGAGCACGTCCTGCTTGCGGATGCGCCCACCCACACCCGTGCCGGTGATCGTGGACAGGTCCACGTCCTTCTCACGGGCCAGCTTGCGCACTAGCGGGGTCACGTAGCCGGGGACGTCCTTGGTGCCGGAGTCCGAGGACTTGGCACCGGAATCGGAGGACGCACCGGACTCGGACTGCTTGGCGGGAGTGGGCTTCTCCTCGGAGCCGGAGCTCTTCTGGGGAGCCTTGGCCTCGGCGGCCTGTTCGGTGTTCTCACCGGAATCGGCTTCGGTCGCGGCGTCCTCGATCTGCTCGGCCTTGGTCTCACCCGACTCGTCGGAGGAACCGTTGTCGGAGTCGGAGTCGGAGTCACCGGAGCCGGCGGCGGACTCGTCGCCCACGATCGCCAGGACCTGGCCGACCTCGGCGTCCTCGTCCTCCTGGACCTTGATCTCCAGCAGGGTCCCGGCCACGGGGGAGGGGACCTCGGTGTCGACCTTGTCGGTGGAAACCTCCAGCAGGGGCTCGTCGACCTCAATCTGCTCGCCGACCTCCTTGAGCCAGCGGGTCACGGTGCCCTCGGTCACGGACTCACCCAGCGCGGGCAGGGTGACCTCCACGGAGTTGCCCGAGGACTGCTTGGTGTCGGCCTTGGGGGCCTGCTCGGTCTCGGTCTCCGCGGCCTGTTCGGTGTTCTCACCGGAATCGGCTTCGGTCGCGGCGTCCTCGACCTCCTCGGCGGAAGCGTCCGAGGAGTCAGCGGAAGCGTCCGAGGAGTCATCGGAACCCGAACCGGAGCCGTCACCGATGACGACCAGCGGGGCACCGACCTCCACGTCCTCGTCCTCCTCGACCAGGATCTTCTCGACGACGCCGGCCACGGGGGAGGGGACCTCGGTGTCGACCTTGTCGGTGGAGACCTCGAGTAAGGGCTCGTCCACGGCCACCTCGTCGCCCACCTGCTTCAACCAGCGGGTCACGGTTCCTTCGGTGACAGACTCGCCCAGCGCGGGCAGGTTAACGGTTTCAGACATTGTGTCGTCCGTCCCTCTCTAAAGATCGGAAAATGTGCAACGTGTCCCGGGTCCGTGCGGTCCCGGGGTGGTGAGGGGCCGGGTGCCCACCCCGTGGGGCGGGCACCCGGTGCAGTGGATCAGCCGTGCAGCGGAGTGCCGGCCAATGCCATCGCTGCCTCACCGATGGCCTCGTTCTGGGTGGGGTGGGCGTGGATGAATGCCGCCACGTCCTCGGGGTAGGCCTCCCAGTTCACCATGAGCTGGCCTTCACCGATCTGCTCACTGATGCGGGTCCCGATCGCGTGGAACCCCACGATGGGTCCGTCCTTCTCGCGCACCAGCTTGATGATGCCGCCGGTGCCCAGGATGGAGCTCTTGCCGTTGCCAGCGAGGTTGTACTCGAAGGTCTCCACGTTGTCCTTGCCGAACTTCTCCTCCGCCTTGGGCTGGGAGTAGCCCACGGAGGCGATCTCGGGCTCGGTGAACGTGACCTTGGGGACGTTGATGTCCGGGACCACCACGGGGTTGAGCCCGGCGATCTCCTCGGCCACGAAGCGGCCCTGCTGGTAGCCGCGATGGGCGAGCTGCACGCCGGGGACGATGTCACCGATCGCGTAGATGTTGGCCACGCCCGTGTGCAGGCGCTCGTCGGGGGTCACGAAACCGCGGTCCATGGGGATGCCCTGGTCCTCGAAGCCCATGCCCTCGGTGTTGGGGCCGCGGCCCACGGCCACCAGCACGATCTCAGCCTCGAATTCCTTGCCGTCCGCGAGGGTGACCTTGGCGCCGTCGTCGTTCTGCTCGACCTTCTCGAAGAACGTGCCCAGGTTGTACTTGATGCCGCGCTTCTTGAACTCGCGCTCAGCGATCTTCACGATGGCCGGGTCCTCATTGGCCACGAGGTGGGGCAGACCCTCGATCACGGTCACGTCCACGCCGAAGGAGCGCCACATGGAGGCGAACTCGCAGCCGATCACGCCGCCGCCCAGCACGATCGCGGACTTGGGCACGAAGTCGATCTCGAGGGCCTCGGTGGAGGTCATCACGCGACCGCCGATCTCGATGCCCAGGGTCTTGGAGAAGGAACCGGTGGCCAGGATGATGTGCTCACCCGTGTAGGTGGTGCCGTCCACGTCGATGGTGTTGGGGCCAGTGAGCTTGCCGTTGCCCTGGATCACGTCCACCTTGCGCATCTTCATGAGCCCGGTGAGACCCTTGTACTTGCCCTGCACGACCTTGTTCTTGTACTCGCGCACGGCCGCCATGTCGATGGACTCGAGGGAGGCCTTGATGCCGTACTTCTCCGACTCCCGGGCGCCTTCGGCGAGTTCGGCCGAGTGCAGGTACGCCTTGGTGGGGATGCAACCCCAGTGCAGGCACGTACCGCCCAGCTTCTCCTTCTCGATCAGCGCCACGCTGTAACCCAGCTGCACCGCGCGCAGTGCGGCGGAGTACCCGGCGGATCCTCCGCCCAGGACCAGAATGTCGTATTGGTTGTCGGCCACGTTGGCTCCCTCGGGGTTCGAGTTCTTGGTTTCTGATGCCCGCCCGGGTCCCGATCCTGGGTGTGTGTGGGGCGGTCACGGTTGGGGTCCAGCCTAACGCCACCCCGGGGGGGCTCACCAGACATTGCATCCCGGTGGACCCCCGCAGCGTGGCGCACGATCGGGGGAAGCCTACTCGGCGAGGTCCTGGGCCACCGCGAGCATGGTGCGCACCCCGAAGCCGGTCCCCTCCTTGGGTGTGTACCCCCAGGGCTGCGACTCGTTGAAGGAGGGGCCCGCGATGTCGATGTGCGCCCACGGGATCCGCCGGCCACGCTGCTCGGGGACGAACTCCCGCAGGAACAGCCCGGCCACGAGCATCCCGCCGTACTTGTCGCCCATGTTCTTCAGGTCCGCCACGAACGAGTCGAGGGACGGACGCAGGTGCTCGGGCAGCGGCATGGGCCACGCGGGTTCGCCCGCGCGGGAGGCGGCGCGCACGACACGTTCCCGAGCGGCGTCGTCGCCCATGATGCCCGCGGTACGCACGCCAAGCGCGGCCATCTGCGCGCCCGTCAGGGTCGCGATGTCGAGCAACAGGTCAGGGTTCTCCTGACCCGCGGCCCACAGCCCGTCCGCGAGCACCAGGCGGCCCTCGGCGTCCGTGTTCAACACCTCCACGGTGTGACCGCTGAACATGCTCAACACGTCACCCGGACGGGTCGCGGAGCCGGAGGGCAGGTTTTCGGCGAGGCACAGCCAGCCCGTCACGGTCACGGGCAACTGGAGCGCAGCGGCCGCGAGGACGGTGCTGAGCACCGCGGCGGCACCGGCCATGTCCGACTTCATGGTCATCATCGAGGCGGGCGGCTTCAACGACAGGCCGCCGGAGTCGAACGTAATGCCCTTGCCCACGAGCGCGACGTGCTTCTTGGCACGGGCCGGGGACCACTGCAGCTTGACCAGGCGCGGCCCGTTGACGGAGCCCTGCCCCACGCCCAGCAGTCCGCCGTAGCCGCCGCGGGTCAGTTCCTTCTCGGCGAGCACCTCGACCGAGACCTTTGTGCCCTTCGCCGCAGTGGTCGCCACGGCCGCGACGAACTCGGGGGTCGCGGTGTCGGGGGAGAGGTCCACGAGGGTGCGCGTCAGGCGCACGGCGCGCGCCACGTGGGCGGCCCGGATGACGGCGTCCTTCGCGGTCTTGCCGAGGTTCTTGGGTACGACCACGGTCGCCGCGCTCAGCGGGACGTCGGCCTCGGAGGCCGTGCGGGACTTCTGCGTGACGTAGTTGAACGCGCCCAGCCCGATCCCCTCGGCCACGGCCTGGACCTCGGTCTCGGAGGCCACGGGCAGCGCGAACACGGCGGTTTCGGCCGCTCCGCGCAGGGTCCGCGCCGCAGCACCGGCCGCTTGGCGCAGGTTCTCGCCACGCTCGTCGTCCTCACCACGGCCCAGTCCCGTGAACACGACGGACCGCGCGTCCACCTCGTCCGGGGCGGGCACCACGAGCACGCGGTCGAGCCCGCCGGAGACCCGGGCCCGTTCGGCGAGCTCCGTCAGACGACGCCGCACGCCCGCCTTGACGTCGCTCGGTACCGCGAGCTCGCCGTCGTGGCGTACCCCCAGCACGAGGGCGTCTGCGGAGGTGCCCAGGGGCTTGGTGCTGGTCTCGAGGCGTACCTCGTGGGTGGCCAGGATGTCCTGCGGTGTGGTCACTGTCGTGTCCTTTCACGGGTGGCTGACGACGATGCGGCGCGGTACGGATGGCCGCGACGTGCGCGGCGTTCGTGTGGCGCGCACGACTCCGATCCTAGCCAGCACAGCCCCGGGGAAGCGGGGAATAGGCGGGGTCGCTCCGGGCGTTCCCTTCTCACGAGCGTCGGCGCCCCTGTGCCGCGCCCATGATTCGACGAGGAGGAAGTGTGCTGGATCCCACGGCCCTGTATCTGGGGAATCCCGCGTTGCTGGGAGACGAGCGATTGCGTGGGCTGCCCATGATCGTGGCGCTGTCCGGATACGTGGAGGCCGGCCACCTGGCCGGTCAGATCGAGGCCGTCATCCTCGACTCCATGCCGAGCGAGACCGTGGTCCGTTTCGACCTGGACCAGCTCTACGACTACCGCTCCCGGCGCCCCCACGTGAAGTTCTCGGAGGACCACTTCGAGGACTTCGAGGCGCCCGAGCTGAACCTGCATGTGGTCACCGACGGGCTGGACCGGCACTTCTTGTTGCTCACCGGACCCGAGCCTGACACCCAGTGGGAGCGGTTCAGCTCCGCCGTGGTGGGGCTCGCGCAACGACTGCGGGTGAGTCTCGTGGCGCTCGTGGGAGGGATCCCCATGCCCGTGCCGCACACGCGGCCCATCCTGGTGACCGCCCATGGTCCGCGTGCGGATCTGCTGCCCCGGATCGACGGCAACAAGCCCACGTTCGAGGTCAGCGCATCCGCCTCGCACCTGCTCGAACTGCGATTGCAGGAGGGTGGGATCGATCACGTGGGGTTGTCCGTGCACGTGCCGCAGTACCTCGCGGAGTCCTACCTTCCGCAGGCGGCCGTCGCGGCCCTCGAGTATCTCAGTGCCGTGACCGGGCGCACTCTGCCCACGGACGAGCTGCGGGAGGCCTCCCGGGACGTGATCCGTCAGATCGACGCGCAGGCGAACTCCTCGCCCGAGGTCCAGGGTGTCATCCAGAACATGGAACGGCGATACGATGACGTGGTGGACGCGTCCGCCCGTCGTTCGATTCTCGCCGGGCCCGACGACGCCGACCTGCCCGACGCCGACGACCTCGGTGCCGCCGCGGAGGCGTTCCTGGCCGCGCAGAGCGACCCGGAGGACCACCGAGAGTAGGGCCCCGCACCCGGTATGCACGGGCCTCCGTCGCCGAGCCCGTGGGAGGCCCATCCGCATGCCCGAACCGGTTGCACCCCGTCCGTCCCGGTACAAGGACTCACCCACCGCATGGTTGATTTTCGCGGTGGGTGTTTTCGCGTACTTCTCCGCGGTCGCGCAGCGCACGAGTTTCGGCGTGGCCACGGTGGAGGCCGCCGACCGGTTCCAGACCGCGGCCTCGGGGTTGTCCCTGTTCTCCATGATGCAGGTGCTCGTCTATGCGGCACTACAGGTGCCCGTGGGGGTGCTCGTGGACCGGTTCGGCCCGCGCATCCTCATCACCGTGGGGGCCGTGGCCATGGCGGCGGGACAACTGCAATTGTCCGCGGCGCAGTCCGTGGCCGAGGGCGTGGTGGGTCGCATCCTCGTGGGCGCCGGCGACGCCGCCACGTTCGTGTGCGTCATGCGCTTGCTCCCCGTGTGGTTCTCCGCGCTGAAGGTACCCATGCTCACCCAGGTCGTGGGCATGACGGGCAACCTGGGCCAGCTCTTCTCCGTGATCCCGTTCGCGGCGTTGCTCCACGTGGTCGGCTGGGTGCCGTCCTTCGCGGTCATGGCGGCGATCGCCCTGCTCGCCGCGGTGCTCTCCGGCCTGTTCCTGCGCAGCAACCCGCCGGGCGCGCGTGAGCTCAACGACGCGATCTCCTTGGCGACCGTGCGCACCTCCATGGGGCAGGCCATCAAGGAACCGGGGACCCAGCTGGGCTTCTGGGTCCACTTCACCGTGCAGTTCGTGGGCAACACGTTCGCCCTCATGTGGGCGTACCCGTACCTGCAGAACGCACAGGGGCTGGACCCCACGCAGGCCTCCGCCGTGATGACCGTGTACGTGGTGTTCAACGTGGCGGTGGCGCCGGTGATCGGCAAACTCAGTGCGCGCTTCGCGCGCCGGCGCTCCACACTGTCCCTGGCATGCGTGCTCGTGAGCTGGGCCGGGTGGACGGCACTGCTCGTCTGGCCGGGCCACGCCCCCGCCGTGGTCGTCTACGTGGCCGTGTGCATGATCGCTCTGTCCCTGCCCGCGTCCATGCTGGCGTTCGACATCGTGCGCTCCTTCAACCCGCCGCAGCGCAACGGCACCGCCACGGGACTCGCCAACGTGGGCGGGTTCGCGGCGTCCCTGCTCGCGATCTACGTCACGGGGCTCGTGCTCGACCTGCTGTTCGGCGCCGGGATCACACCCACGCTGTACGACGCCGATGCGTTCCGTCCCGCGATCGCCGCCCAGGCCCTCGTGGCCCTCGTGGGCACGGTCGCGATCCTTCGCTGCACACGCAAGGTGCGCCGGGTGCACGGCCCCGATTCCGTCTGACCCCTGGGTGAGTGGGAACCCGCGCCGCGCGTCCCATTACGGCTCCGGTTCGCCACGCCCTACCGCTCCACCGCCGACGGCACCCCACTTCGCCCACCGCCGACGGCGCCCCACTTCGTCCACCGCGGCAAGCGCCCTCCACAGCACCGCCCCGGGGTGTGTCGGGAGCGAGCTCGTGCACATGCGCGCGGACCGACCCCACCGAGGGGCGTCCGGTCGCCAGGGTGGCGTCATGACCATTTCCCATGAAGCCGCCGACACCGTTCGCATCCGCAGCACCGAGGACCTCCTCGCGCTGATCCCTCATCAGGTGGGTCGCCAGCCCCGTAACACCTCGGTGCTGTTCTTCCCCGTGGCCGACAGCAGCGCCCTGTGCCTGAGCATGAACTCACCCACCGTGGAGACCGATCCGTACGAGCTCGGTGCGGAGCTCGCCGAGGTCCTCGCGCGTGTGCGTCACTGCGGGGAGGTGGTCGTGACGGTGTACTCGGACCAGGCCCTCGAGGGCGGGATGGATCGCGAGGCCGTGGCCGCGGCCCGGTGGGAGTGCGCCGTGGAACGGGCGGGACTCACCGTGTTACGCGCCCTCGTGGTGGGTCCGCAGCACTGGTGGGACCTCGCGGAACCGGACCGGGCGTTGCCCGTCGAGCTGATCCGGGACAGCGCGGTCAACGCCCAGATGATCGCACTGGGTAGCGCTGCCGAACCGGATGCGCCCGAGCACCATCCGCGGTGGCGGCACCGGTTCGCCCGGAGGGCACAGCATGTCACGCGTGCGTGGGAGCGACTGCGCACGGACGACGGCGATTCCGCACCTGCGCGGACCACGGTGCCGGGTCCGACGCCGCCCACCATCGACCCCGATCCGCGGCATCCGTTGACGGCGTGGCACCGCGCGGTGCGTTGCGTCCAGGCGGACAGGCAGCACTGGGTGGATGCCGTCCTGGGTCTGTCGGACGGACATCTCGCGCTGCTGATCGAGGGGGTGCACGACGACCTCGTCAGGGACGCGCTGCTGTACGCGTGGTTGAGCGGGAGCACCGCTCGGGCCGCGGCGGCGCTCGCAGGGTTGCGGGCCGCCATGGTGCGACTGGGCGGCGGCATCGCGGGGTCCGAGCCCTCGCAGGACGAGATCGACGAGGCCCTGCGCTGCGTGGTCGCGGTGGCCGGGGAATGGGACGGCCCGCCGGACTGGGACACCCTGGACGGTGCGTACCGGGTGTTGCAGGTGCTGGACGGGATTCTGGGTGCGGGGCGCGACCCGCTCGCCGACCCTACCGAGATCGTGGCGGGCTCGCGGGAGTCGTTGGGTCCTCGAGACTTGTCGGATTCCCGGGAGACGTCGGGTGACCGAGAGCCGTCAAGTGACCCAAACCCCTCGAGTGACCGGCAACCCTTGACCGCGGCTGCCGCGAGCGTCGTGGCCACCTTGGCGCAGCTCGAGGTGTACCGGGGTCGCGCCCACACGGCGTCGCGGTTGCTCGCACGCTGCGCGAACCGGGAGGGTGCCGCGGGGTCCGAACGATCCGCGATGCCCGGCCGTTCCGCGGCGGCCGACGTGGCGCACCGGTTGCGGCACCAGCCCACGCCGTGGTGGTGCGTGGACCGGCGTACCGCGTGGCCAGGCCGGGGCGTGTGGGAACGCGGTGCCTCGGACCAGGGGTGATGGGGGCACATCGCTAGAGGTAACGGGGGCGGGCGAAATTTTTCATGGTGTGCGGGAACAAACTGCGAAGGGTCGGTGTTAGGGCGAATAAGGCCCTCAGAGTCTCGGCGGGACCCCGTGTCACCACGCCGGACTTGACAGGGTCATAGGTGTGTTGGCCGCTGATGCGGTGCGCACCCGTAGATCTGTCCAACGAAAGGTTCTCCGTGTCACCAGCTGCCAGCAAGACCGCGTCCGCTTCTCAGGCCTCCACGGCGCAGACGGACCCCGCTGAGACCACTTCTCAGGCAGGCACGGGCGGCGCTAGCACGAGTGGCGCTGCTAAGAAGCCCGCCGTGAAGAGGGCCGCCGCGGCCAAGAAGACTGTGGCGCGCAAGAGCACCGCCGCTAAGAAGAGCGCTTCCGCCACGCGGGGGACCGCCGCGGCGTCGTCGCAGACCACCGCTGCCACATCGGACGCGGCGGCGTCGAACGAGACAGACACCGCCGCGCCCGCGGCGAAGAAGACCGCCACCCGGAAGACCGCCGCCAAGAAGACGGCCGCGACCAAGAACGCGGCGACCAAGTCCACGACCCGCACCAAGACCACCGCGGACTCCGCGGAGGGCACCGCCAAGTCCACGGGCACCCGCAAGACCACCAAAACCGCCGCGAAGCCCGCCGCCAAGGCCCCCGCGGGCGGACGCGGTCGGAAGAAGGCGGATCCCGTCGAGGAGGCGCTCGCCGAGGACGAATTGGTGCCCGAGGACACCCCGGAGGACCTCGAGGACGAGGACACCCAGGAGTCCCAGCAGGCCTCAGTGGAGGAATCGGCCCCGCTCATGAAGGGCCGCCAGGACAAGAGTGCGCGCGGCTTCGTGCTGACCAACAACGACGACGACGACGCTCCCGCCCAGCAGGTGGTCGTCGCCGGTGCCACCGCGGACCCCGTCAAGGACTACCTCAAGCAGATCGGAAAGGTCGCGCTGCTCAACGCGGAACAGGAGGTGGACCTGGCCCTGCGCATCGAGGCCGGGCTGTACGCCGAGCACAAGTTCGCGGACGAACAGGACTCCATGGACGCGGACACCCGCCGCGCCTACCGCTGGGTGATCCACGACGGCCGCCGCGCCAAGAACCACCTGCTCGAGGCCAACCTGCGCCTCGTGGTGTCCCTGGCCAAGCGCTACACGGGCCGCGGCATGCTGTTCCTGGACCTGATTCAGGAGGGCAACCTGGGCCTGATCCGCGCGGTCGAGAAATTCGACTACACCAAGGGCTTCAAGTTCTCCACGTACGCAACGTGGTGGATCCGCCAGGCCATCACCCGCGCCATGGCGGACCAGGCCCGCACCATCCGCATCCCGGTGCATATGGTCGAGGTCATCAACAAGCTGGCCCGCGTGCAGCGCCAGATGCTGCAGGACCTGGGGCGCGAACCCACCCCGGAGGAGCTCGCCAATGAGCTCGACATGACCCCCGAGAAGGTCGTGGAGGTCCAAAAGTACGGTCGCGAACCCATTTCGTTGCACACGCCGCTCGGTGAGGACGGTGACTCCGAGTTCGGCGACCTGATCGAGGACTCCGAGGCCGTGGTCCCCGCGGACGCCGTGTCCTTCACGCTGCTGCAGGAGCAGTTGCACTCGGTGCTGGACACGCTCTCCGAACGCGAGGCCGGTGTGGTGGCCATGCGCTTCGGGCTCACGGACGGTCAGCCCAAGACCCTGGACGAAATCGGGAAGGTCTACGGCGTCACCCGTGAGCGGATTCGCCAGATAGAGTCCAAGACCATGTCCAAGCTGCGTCACCCGTCCCGCTCGCAGGTGCTGCGGGACTACCTGGACTGATGTCCTCGGTGAACAAGAACGGTAAGCACTCCATGACCGAACGGGATACGAAGGTCCAGGGCATCTTCGACCGGATCACGGACTCCTACGACCGGATCAACACGCTGATGACCCTGGGTCGGCACGCCCAGTGGTGCCGCGAGGTGGCCCGGCGGGCGGCCGTGACGCCGGGCGGCCGGCTGCTGGACATCGCCACGGGCACGGGGGAGATCGCGCTGGCCGCGCGGCGTCGTGAACCCCGCGCCGAGATCACGGCGGTGGACTTCTCCGAGAACATGCTCGAGCGCGCCCGCACGAAGCCCGGCGCGGACGGCATCGCGTGGGAGTTCGCGGACGCCCACTCGCTGGAGTACGCGGACGAATCCTTCGACGCGGTGACCCACGGTTACCTGCTGCGCAACGTGAGCGACGTCCCGCGCGTACTCAGCGAACAGTTCCGTGTGCTCGCGCCCGGGGGGCGGGTGGTCGTCCTGGAGACGGCACCGCCCCGGGGGCTGCTCAAGCTCGCGGTCACCGCGGGGATGCGGATTGTGTTGCCCCTGCTAGGACGGGTGGTCGCCAAGGACAAGGACGCTTACTCCTACCTGGAGAGCTCCACCCTCGGATTCATGCAGCCCACGCAGGTCGCGCAGCTCATGCGCGAGGTCGGCTTCACGGACGTGGACTTCGAGACCAAGTACCTGGGCACCAACGTGATCCTGTGGGGCCGCAAGCCCGGCCCGTGAGGGACATATGATGTGAAGGACACATGACAAGGAAGGCGCGCATCCGAGGATGCGCGCCTTCCTTCGTGTCCGGGCGTTCCGGCGGGGGACCGGAACGCCGCGGGTGGGCCTGTCGCTCAGGCGCCGATGTGCTGCGTCTCGTCCTGCCACGTGGCGGCCAACGGGCGCAGCTTCTCCTCGTTCGCACGAGCGTGGTGGGCGCAAAACAGCAGCTCGCCACCGGTGGATTCGAGGACCACGCGGACGTATGCCTGGGCACCGCAGGCGTCGCAACGGTGGGTCGCGTTAAGTTCACGCGCTTCGAGTGTCGCGTTCATGGGATCCTCCTCACGGGGTACGGAATGCGACGGCGCTCATCTGAGCCGCCGCACGGCCATCAGGGGTGTCGCGCCCCGATCGCACGTACCAGTACAACCCACGCGTGCAGTCAATGCTTCCCACGAAGGCCCTGTTTCGCCCACCGCGCACAAACCCCGGGTGCCGACTACAGTGGGATGGTCCCGCACCGCCCGCGGGCCGCCCCCGAACCCCGGAGTAGCACCACCGTGACACCGTCCCGTTCCGAATACAACGCCCGCCACCTCTCCGTCCTGGAGGGCCTCGAGGCGGTACGCAAACGCCCGGGCATGTACATCGGCTCCACGGACTCGCGCGGTCTGATGCACTGCCTGTGGGAGATCATCGACAACTCCGTCGACGAGGCGCTCGCGGGGTACGGCCAGGACATCACGGTGATCCTGCACCGGGACGGGTGCGTGGAGGTCCATGACGACGGTCGCGGCATCCCCATCGACACCGAACCCCGCACGGGCCTCACGGGCGTGGAGGTCGTGTTCACCAAACTGCACGCCGGCGGCAAGTTCGGCGGCGGTTCGTACACGGCGTCGGGCGGGCTGCACGGCGTGGGTGCCTCGGTGGTCAATGCGCTGTCCGCGCGCCTGGACGTGCAGGTGGACCGTGGCGGCAAGACCTACCAGATGTCGTTCAAACGCGGTGAGCCCGGGACGTTCACGGACAAGGGGGCGCCGTCCCCGAGTGCACCGTTCGAGGCGTTCACGACCGACTCGCACCTGCAGGTCGTGGGCAGAGCCAAGCGCGGCGTCACCGGCACACGGATCCGCTACTGGGCCGACGATCAGATCTTCACCCTGGACGCGCGCTTCTCCACCGAGGAGCTCGTGCGCCGCGCCCGCCAGACCGCGTTCCTGATCCCCGGGCTGAAGATCACCGTGCAGGACGAACGCCGCCTGCCGGGTACACCGGGCGCGGACGGTCCCGTGGAGGAGGTCTTCCAGTACGACGGCGGGATCTCGGAGTTCGCGGAGTTCCTCGCCGCGGACGCGCCCGTCACCGACGTGTGGCGGCTGCAGGGGCAGGGCAGTTTCACCGAGCGGGTCCCTGTGCTCGACGAGTCCGGACACGCCCGGCTCACCGACGTGGATCGCACGTGCGAGGTGGACGTGGCCCTGCGCTGGGGCGTGGGGTACGACAGCACGGTGCGCTCGTTCGTCAACATCATCGCCACGCCCAAGGGTGGCACCCACTTAAGCGGTTTCGAAAATGCGCTGCTCAAGACCCTGCGCAAGCAGGTGGAGACCAACTCCCGCAAGCTCAAGGCGGGTAACGACAAGCTCGAGAAGGACGACGTCCTGGCCGGGCTCACCGCGGTACTCACGGTCCGGTTGGCCGAACCCCAGTTCGAGGGGCAGACCAAGGAGGTGCTGGGCACCCCTGCGGTGCGCCAGATCGTCGCCAAGGTCGTGGAGGCGGAGCTCACCAAGCAGCTGACTTCCAAGAAGCGGGACGACAGGGCCCAGGCCGGTCAGCTGCTCGAGAAGGTCGTCGCGGAGATGAAGTCCCGGATCTCGGCCCGAGTGCACAAGGAGACCCAGCGGCGCAAGAACGCGCTCGAGACGTCGTCGATGCCCACGAAACTCGTGGAGTGCCGTTCCGCGGACGTGGACCGCTCGGAGCTGTTCATCGTGGAGGGCGACTCTGCGCTCGGCACCGCCCGGCTCGCCCGCAACTCCAACTACCAAGCGCTGTTGCCGATCCGCGGCAAGATCCTGAACGTGCAGAAGGCCTCGATCACGGACATGCTCGCGAACGCCGAGTGCGCGGCCCTGATCCAGGTAATCGGGGCCGGGTCGGGTCGCAGCTTCGACCTGGACGCCGCCCGCTACGGCAAGGTCATCATGATGACGGACGCGGACGTGGACGGCGCCCACATCCGCACCCTGTTGCTCACGCTCTTCTACCGTTACATGCGCCCGCTCGTGGAGGCCGGACGGGTCTACGCCGCGGTGCCCCCGCTGCACCGGGTGCAGATCGTCAACCCGGGCTCCAAGCCCAACGAGATGGTCTACACGTATTCGGAGCGCGAACTCGACACGCTGCTGGGCAGCCTCGAAGAGCAGGATCGTCGGTACAAGGAGCCCATCCAGCGCTACAAGGGCCTGGGGGAGATGGACGCCGATCAGCTCGCGGAGACCACGATGGACATCCGCCACCGTGTCCTGCGGCGCGTGCGCGTGTCCGACGCCGAGGCCGCCGAGCGCGCGTTCTCCCTGCTCATGGGCTCGCAGGTGGCCCCGCGCAAGGACTTCATCGTGGCCGGTGCCGCCCAGCTCAACCAGGAGCAGATCGACGCCTGAGCGCCTCAGGTGGTGTGCTCGGGCAGCGGCGCCGTCTCACGCGCCGGGCGGCGCGACGCCCCGGACGGTCGGTCGTCCGCGGGTGACGCCGCCGTCGCCCCGTGCGCGGGTCGGTCGCCGACCGTCGCCGATCCATCCTCCTCCGCGGCGCCCGGTCCGCGGGTCATTCGTCCTCCGCGGCTGACTCCCCATTCGTCGTGGTCCCCGGCACGGGGAGACCTCTGAGCGCGGGTCCCACGGCTGCGACCGCACGGTCGATGCCCACACCGGAACCGTCCCGGCGCCCATACTCCACGGGGAGCGATCGCGCGACGCCCGCCGCGGACACGGCCTTGCCCGGCCCGTGGCCGACCCACGCCAGGGTCAACCCGGTCTCACCCGCGAGTAGTCGCTGGGCCCGCACACCGGCGGTCGCACGGCCCTTGGCGGGGAATTCCGAGAGCGGGGTGACCTTCACGGACGCCTCGCCCATCTCGGGCAGCTGACCGTCACTGCGGGCCTGGGTGACCACCACGGTGGACTCGCTCGGTGCCACCGCCCCGAAGAAGATCACGTGCTCGTCCGCCGCGAGTTTCATCCCGGCCACGCCACCGGCCGTTCGGCCCTGGGGGCGCACCGCGGATGCGGGGAAGTGCAGCAGCTTGGCGTCCGAGGAGACCAACACGAGTTCCGCGTCGACCGGCGCGGCACCCACACCCACCACCGAGTCCCCGTCCTTGAGCTTGATCGCGGGCCACTGGTCCAGGTTCAGCGGGTAGTCGGGGTTCACGCGTTTGACCACGCCGTCCGCGGTCCCAATCGCGAACACGGCATTGCTGGGCACGAGTCCCACGAGCGTCTCGTTCTTGTCCAGACCCAGGAAGTCCGCGGCGGGCACGCCGTCCGCGAGGCGGGGAACGCCGTCGAACTCCTGCAGCACGGGCACGTCCACGCACGAGACGCGCAGCATCCGGCCCGTGGACGTGATCGCGGCGATCTCCCCGCGCGCCGTCGAGGGCACCACGCTCGTCAGGGCGTCGTGCTTGAAGCGCCGCGAGCCGTCAGCGAGCGGGGTGCGCACGGCACTGCGGGCGATCCGCCCGGTCGTGGACAGGAACACCCAGCACGGGTCGTCGCTGATCTCGAGCGCCACGGACGGTGCCGCGTTCTTCTTCCCGCGCGCGTTCTCCGCGGTGACCGCGGGCAGGTCCTCGGCCTCGAGCAGCACGGTGCGCCGCTCGTCACCGAACTTCTCCGCGGTCTCGGTGAGCTCGTCCGCGACGACGCCGCGCAGCGCGGTCTCCGAGCCCAGGATTGCCTCGAGTTCGGCGATCTCCCGCTGCAGGGTGTCCCGCTCGGCCTCGAGCTCGATCCGGGAGAACTTGGTCAGCTGACGCAACCGCAGTTCCAGGATGTGCTCGGACTGCGCGCGGGAGAGGTCGAAGACCGCGATCAACCGGTCCCGGGCCTCGGCCGTCTCCTCGGAGGAACGGATGATCTGGATGACCTCGTCGATGTCGAGGATCGCGATCAGCAACCCCTCCACGAGGTGCAACCGGTTCTGCCGCTTGGCCAGGCGGAACGCGGTGCGCCGGCGCACCACACTGATCCGGTGGTCGCTGTAGACCCGCAACAGCTCGAGCAGCCCCATGGTGCGGGGCTGACCCTCCACGAGAGCCACGTTGTTGATCCCGAAGGACTCCTCGAGCGGTGTGTGCTTGTACAGCTGCGCGAGCACGGCCTGCGGGTTGAAACCGTTCTTGAGCTCGATGACCAGGCGCAGCCCGTTGGTGCGGTCGGTGAGGTCCACGACGTCCGAGATCCCGGCGAGCTTCTTGGCCTGGACCGCGTCCTTGATCTTCTCGGTGACCTTCTCGGGGCCCACCATGTACGGCAGCTCGGTCACCACGATGCCCTGCTTGCGGGGCGAGACCTGTTCCACGGAGACCGTGGCGCGCGTGCGGAACGAACCCCGCCCGGTGCGGTAGGCGTCCCGCACGCCCTCGAGGCCCACGATCCGACCGCCGGAGGGCAGGTCCGGACCGGGGATGAACCGCATGAGTTCCTCGAGCGTGGCCTCGGGGTTCAGGATGAGGTGCCGGGCCCCGGCCGCGACCTCGCGCATGTTGTGCGGTGCCATGTTCGTGGCCATGCCCACCGCAATCCCGGTGGCCCCGTTGACGAGCAGGTTGGGGTACGCGGCCGGCAGCACCGCGGGCTGCTGGAACTGGTTGTCGTAGTTGGGCACGAAGTCCACGACGTCCTCGTCGAGGTCACCCGTGAGCGTGCGCGCGGCCGGGGCCATCCGGGCCTCCGTGTAGCGCGGGGCCGCCGGACCGTCGTCGAGCGACCCGAAGTTGCCGTGCCCGTCCACGAGTGGCACGCGCATCGCGAAGGACTGCGCCATGCGGACCATGGCGTCGTAGATCGCGGCGTCACCGTGGGGGTGCAGCTTGCCCATGACCTCGCCCACCACGCGCGCACTCTTGACGTGGCCGCGGTCCGGGCGCAGGCCCATCTGGTCCATCATGAACAGGATCCGCCGCTGCACGGGCTTGAGACCGTCCCGGGCGTCCGGCAGCGCGCGGGAGTAGATCACGGAGTAGGAGTACTCCAGGAAGCTCGTCTCCATCTCCTGCGTGACGTCCACGTCCACGATGTGCTCGGTGAAGTCCTTGGGCAGTTCGTCCTGGGGAGAACGCGTGGCTGAGCGGCGACGAGCCATCGAGGGGTAACTCCTTGAAATCAGGGCGTGCTCCTGTGACCGGAGCAGGCGGTTGGCTACTCTGAAGTCTATGGGTACCACCGACGACGCCGCGCCGCAGCAGACCTACCCCGAGTACTGGGAGGCGGACGTCATCCTGCGCGACGGCGCCACCGCGCACCTGCGCCCCATCAGCCCCGAGGACCAGGACCTGCTCCAGGAGTTCCACTCCGGGCAGTCCGAGGACAGCATCTACCTGCGGTTCTTCTCCTACAAACCGACCCTGTCCCAGCGGGAACTGGACCGCTTCTCCACGGTGGACCACCGGGACCGCGTGTGCTTCGTGCTGATCCTGGGGGAGCGGATGATCGGTGTCGGCCGCTATGACCGCACCACGCAGCGCTCGGCGGAGGTCGCGTTCATGATCTCCGATCACCACCAGGGGCGGGGAATCGGGTCCATCCTGTTGGAGCACCTGGCCGCCGCCGCCCGCGAGAACGGGATCGACCGCTTCACTGCGGAGGTGCTGCCGGAGAACCGCAAGATGCTCCACGTCTTCGTGGAGGCCGGCTACGACGTCTCCCGTCAGTTCGAGGACGGCGTGGTGGTCGTGGACTTCGACATCGACCCCACCGAGAAGTCGCTCGCGGTGATGGCCGCGCGCGAGCACCGCGCGGAGGCCCGGTCCATCACGGACCTGCTGACACCGGCCACCGTGGCGGTCGTGGGAGCGTCCGCGAACCGGGACCACGCGGGGTTCCACGCGGTCGAGGGTATCCTCACGGGCGGGTACACGGGCACGCTCTACGGCGTAGGTCATTCGCCGTACGAACGCGA
Source organism: Kocuria sp. CPCC 205261 (assembly GCF_040981025.1). NCBI lineage: Bacteria > Bacillati > Actinomycetota > Actinomycetes > Micrococcales > Micrococcaceae > Kocuria > Kocuria sp. CPCC 205261. Next base: position 107,603 of record NZ_JAVKPU010000002.1, read on the forward strand.
CGGGCTGCACTTCGTCTCGTCCCTCGACGAGATCGAGGGCACCGTGGACCTCGCGGTGATCGCGGTGCCGCGCGAATCGGTGGAGGAGACCGTGACGCAGTGCGGCAGGGCGGGAGTGCGCGCCGTCGTCGTGATGACGGGCGGTTACGCCGAGGACGGTGCGCAGGGCGCGGCCGCCCAGCGCCGCCTGGTGCGGATCGCCCGCGCCGCGGGGATGCGCGTGGTGGGCCCAGCGAGCCTGGGTCTGTTCACGACCGATCCGGAGGTCTCGCTCAACGCGTCCGTTCTGCCCGAGTTGCCGCGCCGCGGAGGACTGGGACTGTTCTCCCAGTCCGGGGCGATCGGCACCATGCTCTACGGTGCCGCGCAGCGCCACGGCGTGGGGATGTCCAGCTACCTCTCGGCGGGGAACCGCGCGGACGTCTCCGGCAACGACCTCATGCAGTACTGGGAGGACGACCCCGCCACCACGGTGTGCGGTCTCTACCTGCAGTCGGTGGGCAACCCGCGCAAGTTCTCGCGCATTGCGCGCAGGCTCTCGCTGAGCAAGCCCGTGATCGTCGCGAAGTCCGAGGTCACCGGCCTGCGGCTCCCGCCGGGCCACACGGGCCGGGTCACCCAGGCCCCGACCGGCGCGCTCGACGCGATGTTTCGCCAGGCCGGGGTGATCCGTGCGACCACGGCCGAGCAGTTGCTCGACATCGCCGCGATCGCGGAGAGCCAGCCGCTGCCCGCCTCCCCGCGCGTGGCCGTGGTCTCGAACGCGCTCGCGCTCGCGCAGCTCGCCGAGGACACGGCCCTGCGCCTACGGCTCGACCCCGCCGTCGTGGACGGCACCGTGGACACCTCCAACGGGCCCGAGCGGGCGCACGAGGCCGTCCTGGACGCCGTGCGCGCTCAGCTCTCGTCGGATGCGGTCGACAGCGTCGTGCTCGTGCTCATGCCCGTGCGCGGCCTGGACACCGCGGCGCTCGCGAGCGACGTCGCCCGGGCCGCGCGCGACGCCGACCGAACGACCGTGGTCGTGTTCACGGGTCAGCACGGCCCCGAGGCCATGACCACGTCCGTGCACACCGCGGACGACGCCGCCCTGCCGTGCTTCGATTCGCCCGGCGCCGCCCTGAGCGCGCTCGCGAGCGTCGTGGACTACATGACATGGCGCTCGCAGGACCAGGGCGTGATGGTGTCGCCCGAGGAGTTCGATTTCGACGGCGTCGAGAAGTTCCTGGAACGGCTGCGCGAGAAGATCAGCGGGGACGCGCTCTACGAACTGGAGATCGCCGAGCGCAACGAGCTGCTGGGTCTCGCGGGGATCCGCGTGCTCGAGTCCGTGCGGTTCACGGACCCGGAGGGCGCGTACGCCGCCGCCGAACGGCTCGGCTACCCCGTGGCCCTGAAGTCCACGGACCCGTTCCTGCGCCACCGCCTGGACCTGGGTGGCGTGGTGCTCAACATCGCGAACGCGGACCAACTGGGTGCCGCGATCGAGACCATGAAGCGCACGCTCGCGGGCTGGAACGCGAGCGATTTCGAGGTGCAGTCCATGGCGCCCACGGGTCAGACCGTGGTGGTGCGCGCCGCGGAGGACCCACTCATCGGTCCCGTCCTGTCCTTCGGGATGGCCGGGGACGCCGTGCACCTGCTGGACGACTGGGCCCACCGCGTGCCCCCGCTGACCGACCGGGACATCACTCGCATGGTGCGCGCGCCCAAGGCCGCGCGGAAACTGTTCGGCTACCAGGGCGTCCCGCCCGTGGACACCACCGGATTGGAGCAGCTGATCAACCATGTGGCCTTTCTCAAGGACCGCTTCCCCGAGATCGCGTTCCTGGAACTGAACCCGGTCGTGCTCTCCGGATCCGTCGTCACGGTGCTCTCTGCCGCGGTCAAGATCGGGGACCCGGGACAACGCACGGACAGTGCCCGGCGCGCCATGCTGGGCTAGCACGGGACCGCGAACCGAGTGCGGGACACGATAGCCGGACGCTTCGAACTGCTGACACCCATCGCCGAGGGTGGCAGCGGGGCCGTGTGGCGAGCCCACGACCTGCGCCGGGGCAGGGAATGCGCGGCCAAGGTGTTGCGGCAGCGTGATTCGGCGGAGCTGTTGCGCTTCGTGCGGGAACAGTCCGTGGACCTCGAGCACCCGCACGTCGTGGCTCCGTACGGCTGGGCCGCGGAGGACGAACACGTGGCCATCGCCATGGAGCTCGTGTCCGGGGGCACCCTCGAGGCCGCGCTGCAGGACAACGGTCCCGTGGCGGACTGGCTCGCGGAGGAGCTGATGTGTCAGCTGCTCGAGGCACTGCGCTTCGTCCACGAGCACGGCTGGGTGCACCGGGACGTCAAGCCCGCCAACGTGCTGCTCGAACCCACGGGTTCGGGGACCCCCGTGGCCCGGCTCGCGGACTTCGGGATCGCCGTGCGCGTGACCGATGCGCGCCTCACGCACGCCGGCACCGTGGTGGGTACCCCCGGGTACCTGCCGACCGAGGCGTACGCCCCGGGGAATCCGTCTCGCACCATGGACCTCTATGCCGCCGGGGTCACGGCGGTGCGCATGGTCCTGCCCGAGGTGGATCTCAGTGGCGACCCCTTGCGCCCGGAGGACGTGGCCCGCCTCGGCTTGTTCGGGGCTTCCCCGCTGTTACGCGCGGGCGTGGCCGGACTGCTCAGCATCGTGCCCGCGGAGCGCACGCGCGCCGCCGACCAGCTGCTCGCGAGTCTCACGGCCACGGCGGCCGCCCGCCGGGACCGGCCCAGCGAGACGGTGGATGGCGAGCCGTTCGAGGTCTTCGACGTCCTGGAACCCACCACGGAGCGTGAGCTGTCCCCGGTGCTCGACGCCGCGCGGTTACCTCCCGGGGCGGGCGGGACCACGGAGGCGCCCATCGCGTGGCACGCGGTGCACCGGAAGGTGATCGCCGGGGGTGAGCACCGGCCCATGGCCGAGCGCGGCGGTGACCGGTTGCGCCCTTTCGCCCCCGTGAACGAGGTGACCGCTGCGCACGCGATCGGAACCGGTGCCGGGCAGGACACGACCGAGTGGCTGAACCCCGTGGAGGGCGCGCCCACGATGCTCGAAAGGCACCCCGTGGGCACCTCGGAAGGGGCGAGCGCCCCGGACCGGTCCGAGGAGATCACGATCGTGGATCCTGCGGGCTTCACGGGCGTGCACCCCACCGGTATCACTGCCGTGGGTACCGCAACCGGCCTGGCTGCCAGAGGGCGGGAAGCGGACACGGGAGCCGGCGGCGTCGTGGACCCGGGTGGCACGGCGGACGAACGGGAGCCGCACGCTCGGCGAGCGGTCCGCTGGCCGTGGTGGGTCCTAGCGCTCACGCTCGCGCTCCTGGCCCTCGCCGCGGGGTACCTGTGGCTCGGCCCCGTGCTGGTGCAGTGGGGCGGTGATCCGTCACCGGCGCAGACACCGGCCCCCACCATCTCTCCCACGAGGGACCCGGAACCGGCGCCCACCACGGACGTGACCCCGATCTGTTCGAAGCTCGAGGACGGCACGGTTTCGTGCGTGGTGGCCCCGTAAGGCGCCGGGCGGTGAAGGGTCGCGCCGTGTGCCGGACCGCGGAGGGTCGCAATGTGCCCCGGGCGGCGCGGTGGAGGACAATGGCGCCATGACATACTCAGCACCCGATGGATCGCGCCTGGTCCAGGACATCGAGAAGGCGGGTTTCTATCCGCAACTGGTCACGGACGTGGTCATGGACTCCCTGGACGGGCGGCGCCCGGTGTCCCACCTGGTGCAGTTGGAAACCCATTTCACCAACACGGAGTTGCACCGGCACATCACGGCCCTCGTGCTCGCGGAGGACGTCCTGCACATCACGCACGTGGACGACCAACAGTATGACGAGAACGGTTCGGACACCGTGGCTCGGGTCTCGTCCGAGACCGTGCCGATCTCCCAGATCCGCTCGGTCACGCTGAGTTACGCGTACCACCAGCCGCAGAACTACGTCCCGGGCACCGCGATCATGGAGCTGAACCTGGCCGTGAGCTGGACCGGGACCCAACAGCTCGAGCTGTATCCCGCGATGTGCGAGGACCCCGAGTGCCAGGCGGACCACGGTTACACGGGCACTGCCGCGAGCGAGGACGTGGTCATGCGCATCAGCTCCGAGGCGGACGGGCAGGAGGCCGTGGAGGGCGCTCGCGAGTTCGCGCGCACGCTGCGCCGGGCCAATGTGGCACCGCTGACGGATTCCGGCGCGCAGATCGCGCAGTCCCCGCCGCAGCACCCCACCGCGGCCCGTCCCGAACCGCCGGCACCGCGACCGCGGTTCGGTCACCGGTTCAACGGCCGCGATTCGGGGCGCAACGCGTGAATGTGGAGGATCCCGCTGCCCCGGAGCTGCCGCGTGCGCCGCGCTACGGTTCGCACAGCGTCGCGGAGGTCATGGGTTCCGCGGCCGCGGCCCTGGGCATCCCCGGTTTCCGCAACGCCCTCAGCTTGCCGTCCGCGCAACGCTATGTGGTGGTGCTCGTGGACGGTCTCGGCTCGCGCTTGCTGAGGGAAACGGCGAGCTACGCGCCCACCCTGCGCGCGGCCCAGTCACTCGGTGAGCTCGACGCCGCGTTCCCCACGACCACGTCCGTCTCGCTCTCGTGCCTGGGCACCGGAGCCACACCGGGGCGTCACGGCATGCTCGGCTACGACGTCGTGGACCCCGCCTCCGACCGCGTGGTCAACATGCTCGGCAACTGGCCCTCGGACGTGGACCCGCTTGCCTGGCAACCCGAGCCCACGGTCCTGGAGCGCGCCGCGCAGCACGCGGACGCCGTGACGGTGAGCTCACCACGCTTCGAGTCCTCCGCCCTTACGAGGGCTGTGCTGCGTGGTGGCCGTTTCGTGGGCGCCCACGGTGTGTACGCCCGCACCGCGCGCACCCTCGAGCAACTGCGGGAGGGCAGGCGCGGGCTCGTGTACTTCTACTGGGACGAGCTGGACAAGACCGGTCACAAAGCGGGGTGGCGCTCGGACGACTGGTTACGCTCCCTCGAGGAACTTGATTCCGCGCTCAAGCGGCTCGTGACCAAATTGCCCGCCAACACCCGGGTGATCCTCACCGCGGACCATGGCATGGTGGACGTGGCCCCCGAGCACCGCGTGGACTACAGTGCGGTCCCCGAGCTCATGGCCGGGGTGCGGCTCACCGCGGGTGAGCCCCGGGCGGTGCAACTGCACACGGACGCGGACACCGATCCGGAAGAACTGGCAAGCCGTTGGAGCGCGCACTACGGGGACGTCGTGTGGGTGGCCACCAAGCAGCACCTTGCCGCGCACGGGTACTTCGGCCCCGAACCGGATCAAGGATTGCTCGAACGAGCAGGCGACGTGTGGGTGCTGGCCCGCGAGGACATCGCCCTGTACGACGTCTCCCGACAAGGAACCCGGCCCCTGGCTATGGTGGGCCAGCACGGGTCGCTCACCGACCAGGAGAGGCTTGTCCCTTCCCTGGTGTGGTGATCGGCGCGGGCTTAGTCTCCTTCTGCGCGGGGTCCGGATCGGCGGTCGGCGCCGCCGGCCGCGTGGGCGCCGGTGGTTGGGGCGGCCGAGGTGCGCGGGTCGGTTCCGGTGCCTGGCTCTTCGTGGGCTCGGGCGTAGCCGTGGACGGAACGGGCCGAGGGGTGCTCGTGGGCGCCGGGGGTACCGGCGCGACGGGCGGTGCGGGAGCGACCGGGGGTGCGGGAACCACGGGGGGCGGAACGGGCACGTAGTACTGCTCCGCGGGCCTCGAGGGCGGCACCAACGGCGTGATCTGCGGCGACGGCGTCGGAGATACGCTCGGGGTGGCGCTCGGCGTGGGGGAGGGGGTCACGGTGGGGGACTCGGTCGCGAAGTTCGCGGGGTCGTCGTCGGACGAACCCGACAAACCGGTGAAAGCCACGGCCCCCACACCCACCAGGACGAGCAGGGCCGCACCACCGAGCGTGACGGGGGCCATGTACCGCCGGGCACCCGAGCGGGCCGGAGTCGCAGCGCCTTCGGGGGATTGAGTGTCCTCACCGAATAAATCGTCCTGGATGGAGTTGCCCATGCAAAAATTCCCTCGAGATCGCCCGTGCGTGTCCACGACCGGACCGTGTTCTCCCCGGGCCCGGTGCGTTCACGTGACTTTACCGCGTGCCGGCTTCCCCGCGCACAACCGCTCGTGAGAGCGCAGCACCGACGTCAGGACCGGTTGGCCCCGAAGACGATGTCGTCCCAGCTCGGCACGGAGGACCGCTTGGCCTTGGGGGTGCGACCCCGTGGGCCCGGGGCGGGACGGTCGCTCGATCCCGATTCGTCCGTGGTGTCCGCATCGCCGGAACGGGCCGGTTCGTCGGTGCCCTGCGCGGCGGGCTCGTCCTCGTCCGCCACGTCCGTGGCCGTGCCGGAGGCGTCGACGGCGAACGCGCTATCCGACGTCGTGTCGCGCGCTTCGGTCTCCGTGGCCGCGTGTTCGTCCTCACCGGAGTTCTCCGACCCGGAGTCCTCAGGCGCGGGATCCTCGGACGTGCAATCCGCAGGCTGGTGGTCCGTGACGGCGGAGGGGACGTTCTCGTTCCGGGAGGCTGCGGGGGAGTCATCGTACGAGCCCTTCCCGAACGGCACGGCGGGGGCAGCTGCGTTCCGGGAGGGGGTGGCGTCGTCGTGTTCGAGGGGGGTCGAATCGTCGACGATCTCGATCCCGTCGTCCTGGGCGAGGGCTTGGGCCTCGGCGACCTGCGAGGCGGCCGGCTGGATGGGCCGGTCGAACACCGTGGAATCCTCCGGGGCGTCGATGGGGCGCGGGCGCTGGTCCACCTGACCCATGCCGCGGCCGAGGATCTCCGCGAGCCGGTCGTCGCCCGCCTCGTCCGAGCCGATCCGCCGTCCGCGGCGCGACTGCAGGACGTCGAGCAGGTCGTCCGCCTGGCTCGCCTCGTGCTGCAACTGCCGCAATGTCGCGGTGGGTGCGGGGGGCAGCGCGTGGGCGGCCGCGCCGAGCGGGCCGGTCTCCTGGTGCTCCTGACCCAGCGCGTGCGCCCAGTCGTTCTCCGGACGCACGGTCCGGTTCGCGGGGTTGTAACTCCACTGGGCGGGACCCGGGATGTCCGGGGCGTCCTGCGAGGCGTCCTCCGCGGAGAAGCTCAGCTGCACGGTCCACAACTGGTCCTCGCGCAACCACGCGTCCCAGTCGAAGGACGAGCGGTCCACCCCGAGCTCGGCGGCACGCTCGTCCACGGTCTCGCGCAGGGTGCGGGGCTCGCCCTCGAACACGGAGCGGTAGCCCTCGTGGGAGGGGTTGGTCCCGGAGACCGTGACCCGGCACGCCTCGGCGACCACGTGGGAGCGTTCGGCCAGGATGGGCCATTCGTACCGCTTGACGCGTTCGGCCTCCCACCCGGACTCGGCCACGACGTCCTCGACGCTCGCACCGGCGCGGAAGCGGGCCTGGATGTCACGCGGACCGAAGGACCCTCCGCCGCGTCCATGAGAGGGGCGCTTGCGGCGCGCGTGCTGGATCGTCTGACGCAATTGCTGGTCGATCTTCAGCCGGTACCGGGTCGAATCGGGGGTCTCCACGATGAGGTGCTCACCGTCGTCGTGCACTCCTACCAGGCGCAACTGCTCCATGCTGTCCTTCCCTCGCCGTTGGGGGCACCACGCGATCCGGGGTGCGCTCGGCGCGCTCGTAGCGTCAGTGTAGTGGCACGCCCGGGCGCCGTTCGGGACCGGGGGGACGGCCACCCGCACGGGCACCGCGTGTGTCATCCGGACGAGCGGATCCACCGCCCGAGGTGGAAATCTTGCTCTGCGAGAAAACCTCGGCGTCGCCACTGGCTTTTTCCGCGTCCATGGTGAACAATCTACGCGACACGGCCCGGGGGTAGAGCCCTCGGGAGGTGTTTTTCGCAGGGATTTTCGTGAAGACCGGTTGGAGCGGATAGACATATGGCCACAGACTACGACGCACCGCGTAAGCAGGACGAAGACCTCAAGGAAGACTCCATCGAGGAGCTCCAGTCCCGGCGGTCGGACCAACAGTCCGGAAGCGTTGACGAGGACGAGGCCACCGCGGCGGAGAGCTTCGAACTCCCCGGCGCGGACCTCTCCAACGAGGAACTGTCCGTCGTGGTGCTCCCAGCCCAGGACGACGAGTTCACGTGTGGCTCGTGCTTCCTGGTGCGCCACCGTTCGCAGCTCGCCGAGGAGCGCGATGGCGTGAAGTACTGCTACGAGTGCGTGGGCTGAGCCCCGGGTCCACGACCGCATGACGACGGGCGCTCACCCTCGGGTGAGCGCCCGTCGTCTTTCTGCTCGTCCGTGATCGTGATTGTCAGGCCCGGTCGCCGCGGTCGCTCGCCGAGCGGGAGCCCGCATTGATCGCCTCGGCCAACCGCTCGGGGTGGCGGGTCGCGGTGAGCCAGTACGGGGTGGGGTCCACCGGGTCCACGATCTCGATCCGGCACAGGTCCGGCATCGACACACGGAAGTTCATGAAGGCGCGCCCGTCCAGGTCGGGTCCACGCGCAGCACGCGCCTCGGCGCCGACCAGCGGACGGGCATCGCCCACGTACTGCCGTTCGATGTACGCCCGGCCCACGCGCAGGTCCTGGTCGGTGACCACGATGCTCGGCGCCCCCAGGTGCAGCACGAGCCCGATCACGACCATCAGCACCACCGCGACGATCACGCCCACGGCGATGCTGATGGGTGCCACGGCCACGAATCCGGCCGCGCCCACGAAGACCACGATGAGCCATACCCACCACGCGACGATCAGCTTCTCCTCGTACTGCACGTCCGCTCGGACGTTCTCCTGGGCGTGGGACGGGTGCTCTGCGGGTGAGGACGCCGCGGCCGCCCCGGAATCTGGGTGGGAACTCATGCCCCCACCTTGACACATTCCCCCTGGACGCCGCCCGCGTCCGCGCCGTCAGGCCCGCGCGTTACAGTGGGGCATTGTGACCGAAATGAGCGAGTCGGCCGCGGTGACCGTGGCCCTGCACCTGTTGGACCCGGACCTGCCCGCCCCCGCCTATGCACGTCCCGGTGACGCCGGGGCGGACCTGCGCGCCCGCCACGACGTCGAACTCGGCCCGGGTCGGCGCGCGCTCGTGGACACAGGGGTGGCGCTCGCGATCCCCGCGGGGTACGTGGGTCTCGTGCACCCGCGCTCCGGGCTCGCGGCCAAGCATGGGCTGACCGTGGTCAATGCACCGGGCACCGTGGACAGCGGCTACCGTGGCGAACTCAAGGTGTGCCTGCTCAACACGGATCCGCATGAGAGCTACACGGTGCGCCGCGGTGAGCGGATCGCCCAGCTCGTGATCCAGGAAGTGATCACCGCCCGCTTCGAGCTCACCACCGAACTCCCCGACAGCGAGCGCGGTGCGAGCGGATTCGGGTCCACGGGGGCCCGCTGATCGCCGGCCCTCGCCCCCGCAGATTCCCCACCCACTCTTGGAGCAACTGATGTTCGGACGTAAGAAGCGCAACCGCGAGGCCTCGGAGCAGACACCGACCGAGTCCACGACCGCGTCGGCTGTCACCGAGGCCGCCCCGGACCAGGACGCGCCGGATCCTCGCGCCAACGGCCCGTGGGACGAGAGCGAGATGCCGGGTGAGCGCGCCGAGTACCTGGATCTCGGGGCCCTGCTGCTGAAGCCGGTCGCGCGCGTGGACGTGCGCGTTGAGCTGGATCCGCGGGACCGGGTGCCGCGGGCCGTGAACATGGACTTCGGGGGCGGTTCCGTCCAGGTGCAGGTCTTCACGGCCCCCAAGTCCTCCGGGTTGTGGGACGAGGTGCGCGCCGAGCTCGTGACCGGGTTGCGGCGGGACGGGGGCGACCCCACAGTCTCCGACGGTCCCCTGGGCATGCAGGTGAACGCGCAGTTCGCGGGCGTCACACCCTCCGGCGAGAACGGGTTCCGGCTCGCACGCTTCGTGGGCATCGACGGTCCGCGCTGGTTCCTGCGCTGCGTCTACACAGGCGACGCCGCGCTGCCCGGGCCCACTGCGGAGGTGCTCGATGACGCCGTGCGCGGGCTCGTCGTCGTCCGCGGCCAGGACCCGCACCCGCCGCGCGACCTGCTCGCGCTCACGGTCCCCGAGGACGCCGAGGTGCACCCCGCGGGCGCGCCGACCGGTGCGGACGAGGACGCGGGTCGGACCCCGGCGGAGCCAGGCGCCGCGGTGCAGGAGCCGCGGCGCGGCCCCGAGATTACCGAGATCGGCTGACCCGGGTGGTCAACAACCCGCTCACGGGCGCGATCGACGTCGTCGCCGAACCCGAGGCCCACGCGGAGGACCTGACCCCGGAGCATCGGGCGCGGCAGCGGCGCCGTGCGGTCGTGGAGGGCGTGGTCGTGGAGGTCACGATCGCGCCCGTGACCGCGCCGCCGTACTACCGGGCGCTGCTGCGCGTGACGAACCCAGGGACGCAGCCGTGCACGCTCGAACTGTTGTGGCACGGTCAGCACGTGGTCCCGGGCGTCACCGCCGGCACCAAGCTGCGCTGCCTCGCCGTGGTGTGCTTCCCGGACGGGGTGGCCACCATGTACAATCCGCGCTACGAGATCATCACCCCCAAGAAGGCCGTGCGATGACATCCCCGCCGGACCCCACGGAACCCGCACCGCAGAGCGCGGGCGACCGCATGGGCCGCGCCGCCGAGGATTTCGCCCGGCGCTCGGGCCTGCGCCGCGACGCCAACGGCCAACTGGACGTGCTCAGCGCCGTGGGCGGCTGGCGCGGCGTGATCGAATCCATCCTCCCGGGACTCGTGTACCTCGCGTGTGTGGTGCTCACGGGGGAGTTGGTCCCGGCGTTGTTGGCGTCACTGGGCACGGCCGCCGTGTTCACCGTGCTCCGGCTGGCGCAGCGCCAGGCCGTGACCCAGGCGATCGCCGGGCTCATGGGCGTGGGAGTATGCACGCTGTTCGCCCGCGCGGGCGGGCAGGCGCTGGACTACTACGTGCCCGGGTTCATCACGAACGTCGTGGCGCTGGTCCTGTTGAGCATCTCGGCGGCCGTTGGGTGGCCGCTGCTGGGCGTCGTCTTCGGCTACGTGCGCGGTGAATCCGTGCAATGGCGCCGCGACCCGCTGCGGCGCGTGGCCTATCAGCGGGTCAACGGTCTGCTCATCGCGATGTTCGCGACCCGGTTGCTCGTGCAGGTCCCGCTGTACGTCGCGGAGAACGTCACGGCGCTCGGGATCACGCGCTTGGTGATGGGGGCCCCGCTGTACGCCGCTGTGCTGTGGGTGGCATGGCTGTGGAGCCGCCCTCGCCGCGAGCAGCCTGCAGGTTGACGTCCCGGGCCGTGGTGAACATGGCCCGCAACTGGTCCTCACCCTCCGCCGTGGTGATGAAGAACAGCTCGTCCCCGCTCTCCAGGACATCGTCGCCGGACGGTGCGATCGGCACGCCGTCGCGCAGGATCGCCACGAGCGCCACGTCCTGGGGCCACGGCACCTGGGTCACGGTGCTCGCGACCACGGGGTGTTCCCGGGGCACCGTGTAGGCGGAGAGCGTGGCCGAGCCGGTCTGGAAGCTCAGCAGGCGCACGACGTCGCCCACCTCCACGGCTTCCTCCACGAGCGCCGTCATCAACCGCGGGGTGGATACGGCCACGTCCACGCCCCACGCGTCGTCGAAGAGCCACTCGTTCTTGGGGTGGTTGACACGCCCCACGGTGCGGGGCACCCCGAACTCGCTGCGCGCGAGCAACGAGACGACCAGGTTGGCCTTGTCGTCACCGGTCGCGGCCACGACCACGTCCGCCTCCTCCGCGCGCGCCCGCTGCAGGACATGGAGATCGCACGCGTCCCCCACAACCCACTGCGCACCGCGCAGGTTGGAGCGTCCGATCACCTCCGCGGTGGCGTCCACCACGACCACGTCGTGGCCGTGCGACAACAGTTCCCGAGCGATCGAGGATCCCACGGACCCTCCGCCTACGATCACCACGTGCATCAGTCACGCCCCCGCGTCCCGGGGGTCGCGGCGAGCGCCACGGCCTCCATGACCTCGTCCGACGGCGGTCGGGACAGCACCCGGGCCACGCGTTCCACGTCCTCCACGCGCATCATGGCGTGCACGATGTCCCCCTGCTGGTAGCTCGTGTCGCTCGCGGGCAGGATGCCCTCCCCGAACCGGGTCACGAACGCGACCCGCACACCGGCGGCCTCCTCGATCCGGTCCAGGTGCAGTCCGGACCACGCGTCGTCCAGGGGCAGTTCCCCGAGCTGCAGGCGGCCGGAGGCCTCCCGGAAGTCACCCGTGATGGCGTGTTCGGGCAGGATGCGGCGCAGCACCTGGTCCGCGCTCCAGCGCACGGACGCGACCGTGGGAATGCCCATGCGCTGGTAGAACTCCGCGCGGGTGGGGTCGTAGATCCGGGCGACCACGTGCTTGACCTTGAAGGTCTCCCGCGCCACGCGTGCGGCGATGATGTTGGAATTGTCCCCCGAGGAGACCGCGGCGAACGCGTAGGCGTCCGCGATCCCCGCGCGTTGCAGCACCTCGCGGTCGAAACCGTGGCCCGTGACCTTTTTGCCGCTGAACGAGGGCCGCAGTTTGCGGAACGCCCGGTCGTCCTGGTCGATCACGGCAACCGTGTGCCCTGAGTCCTCGAGGGCGTGCGCGAGGGTGATCCCCACCCGGCCCACGCCCATGATCACGAAATGCGCCATGAGCCACAGCATAGGGCCCGCGGCACGGGACAAGGCCCGGCCGAGGGACTAGCGTGTTCCCACGTGTATGTGTCCCAAATGCTGCGCCGCGCGCTCGTGGGCAAACCGATCCACAACGAGCGCGCCGCGGGCACGGTGCTCTCCAAGGGCACCGCCCTGCCGGTGTTCGCGTCCGACGCCCTGTCCTCGGTCGCGTACGCCCCGGATGAGATCGTCCTGACGCTCGCCCTCGCGGGTTCCGCGGCGATCCTGCTGTCCCCGTGGGTGGGCCTCGCGGTTCTCGCCGTGCTCGCGGTGATCATCACCGCGTACCGGCAGAACGTGCGCGCGTACCCCTCGGGCGGGGCGGACTTCGAGATCGCGTCCAAGAACCTCGGCCGGCCCGCCGGTGCCGCGGTGGGTGCCGCTCTGATGGTGGACTACACGCTCGTCGTGGCCGTGTCCATGGCCGCCGCCGCGCAGTACCTCGCCGCGGCCGTCCCGTGGCTCGTGGGTCACCAGACGGTCGTGGCCGTCGCGGGGATCGCGCTCGTGGGCTTGCTCAACCTGCGCGGACTCAAATTCATGGGTCGCGCGTCCTCGGTGCCCACGTACGCGTTCGTGGGGGTCGTGCTGATCCTCGTGCTCGTGGGCTTCGTCCAGGACGTCACGGGAACACTGCAGCGCGCGCCGTCGGCGGACTACGACGTCGTCCCGGCCGCGGGCATGGACGGCGGGCTCATGGGCCTGGCCGGGGCCATGCTCGTGCTGCGCGCGTTCTCCTCGGGTGCCGTGGCCCTGACGGGCGTGGAGACCATCACGCACTCCGTGCCGTTCTTCCGCAAGCCCAAGGCCCTCAACGCGGCGCGCACGCTCGCGGTGCTCGGAGCGCTGTCCGCGGTGTTGCTGCTCGGGGTGCTCTACCTGACCCGGCGCACGGGCGCGGTGGTCGTGATGGACCCCGCGCGGCAACTGTTGATCGACGGCCGCGCACCGGAGCCCGACTTCTACCAGGTGCCCATCCTGGGCCAGATCGCGCAGGCCGTGGCGGGGGTGGATTCCGTGTGGTTCGTGATCCTCGTTCTCGTGACCGTGGGCGTGCTGTTCATGGCCGCGAACACGGCGTACTCGGGCTTCCCCGTGCTGGCCTCACGCCTCGCGTCCGCCGCATTGCTGCCCCGGCAGTTGCAGAGCCGGGGGGACCGCTTCGCGTTCACGAACGGCATCATCCTGTTGTCCGTGGTCGCGGCGGTCTTCACGATCGTGTTCGGCGCGAACGTCAACGGGCTCATCCAGCTGTACGTGGTGGGGGCGTTCTTCGCGTTCACGCTGACCCAGGCGGGCATGGTGCGGCACTGGGCCAGGGTGCGCCGCACGAGCACGTCGCAGAGTCCGCACCGCCAGATCGCCGGGCGCTGGGCCGTGGCGGTGATCGCCCTGATCGCGTGTGCGGCGGTGTTCGTGGTGGTACTCGTGACCAAGTTCGCCCAGGGCGCGTGGCTCACGATCGTCGCGATCGCCCTGATCACCGTGCTGATGCGCGCCATCGGGCACCACTACCGCTCGGTGGACACCGAACTCGAGGTGCACCAAAACTCGGGGGTGCGGGCCCTGCCGTCCCGCGTGCGCTCGATCATCGTGGTCACCTCGGTGCGCAAGCCCGTGGTGCACGCCCTGACCTATGCGCGGGCCTCCCGTCCGTCCAGCCTCGAGGCCGTGGTGGTGGACACGGACCGCGCGCGCACCGAACAGATCGTGAAGCAGTGGGAGGCCCTGGAGATCCCCGTGCCCGTCACGGTCCTCGCCTCGCCCTACCGCGATACCGTGGGACCCGTCATCGCCCACATCCGCGGCATCCGCCGCAAGTCCCCGCGGGACCTCGTGATCGTGTACCTGCCCGAGTACGTGGTGGGCCGCGGATGGGAACGCTTCCTGCACAACCAGGCCATCCGCCCGTTGCGGACGCGGCTGCACTACGAACGCGGAGTCATGATCGCCTCCGTACCCTGGCACCTCGAATCGGTGCGCGAACTACGACTCACGGAGAACAACGAATGACCGAGTCCCCCGATCACCTCGAGCTGCGCCTGGGCGCCGTGGCCCACGGCGGCCACATGGTGGCCCGAACGGACGAGGGGCGCGTGGTCTTCGTGCGCCACGGGCTGCCGGGGGAGCTGGTTCGGGTGCGGCTCACCGACCGGGACCCCGCGGCGTCGTTCTGGCGCGCTGACGTCACGGACGTGCTCGAACCCGTCCCCGGGCGCCGGGAGGTACACCCGTGGGAGCAGGCGGACGCGCTCGTCGCAGCGGGCGCGGACCGGTCACCGCTGGGCGGGGCCGAGTTTGGGCACGCGGATCTGACGACCCAGCGCGAACTCAAACGCCACGTGATCGCCGAGCAACTGGGCCACCTGGCCGGCCACGACTGGGACGGCGAGGTGCAGCCCGTCGCGGGGGAGAGCCCCGACGGCACCGGGTGGCGCACCCGGTTGCACCTGGACGTGGCCCCCGACGGCACACCCGGGATGTACCCCCACCGCAGCACCGAGCTCGGTCCCGTCACGGACATGCCCCTGGCCACGGACGCGATCCGCGCCCTGGCCCCGTGGTCGCTGGAGTACCCCGGTGCGGCCCGCGTGGACGTCGCCGCGCCGGCAGGGGGAGCGGCACCGCTGCTGCACGTGGGGCTGCGCCCGGATGCCGCGCCCGAGCAGGTCACCGCCCTGCGGGATCGGTTGAGCGCATGGGCGGGGGACCGCGGGGTGAGCGTCACCGCGCGCTCGCCGCACGAGCGGGACACCCAGTTGTGGGCGGGCACCGACCACGTCCAGGAGACCCTCGAGTTGCCCGGCGCTACCGATCCCGAGCCGCTGCGCTGGCGCATAAGTCCCACGGGCTTCTGGCAGATCCATCGCGGCGCTCCCGGGACCCTCGCCCGCGCGGTACTGGACGGCGCCGGTCTGCGCCCCGGGGACAGCGTGTGGGACCTGTACAGCGGCGCCGGTCTGTTCACCGCGGTGGCCGCGCGCGCCGTGGGCCCCACGGGGTGCGTCTTCGCGGTCGAGGGCTCGCCCGTGACCTCCGCCGACGCCGCCCACAACCTCGCCCGCGCCCCGCACGTCACGAGCGTGCGCGGGGACGTGGCGCGCGTGCTCACTGGACCGGGCGGGCGGGGTGGGCACCGGGGCCGGGGTGCCGCAGCGGCGTCGTCCCGGCGGGGTCGTGGTTCCACACCGCGGCCACCGCGCCCGGACGTCGTCGTCCTGGACCCGCCGCGCGCCGGTGCGGCCAAGGAGGTCCTGGCCGCGGTGGACCGTGCCGCACCGCGCACGATCGTGTACGTCGCGTGCGATCCCGCCGCGCTCGGCCGGGACCTGGGACGGTTGCGGCGCCGGGGCTGGCGGATCGAGGGCGTCGAGGCATTCGACCTGTACCCGAACACGCACCACGTGGAAGCCGTCGCGGTGCTCAACTGCGAGGGCTGAACCGGGCGGCCGAACGACGGCCCACGTCATCGTGACGCGGACGCCCGGGAATCCCCGGAGTGACGGAGCGCACGGGCTACACTGACAGGGACTGTTCCACGCGCGGGGGACACCTGTAGTGTGCCGCGCGCGCCGAACGCAACCGACGGTGGCGAGAGGAGTTCCACACCATGACTGTGGACAGCTTTGGAGCCAAGGACGTTCTCAACGTCAAGGGCACCGACTACGAAATTTTCCGACTGGACGCCGTGGAGGGAGCCCAGAAGCTCCCCTACAGCTTGAAGGTCCTGCTCGAGAACCTGCTGCGCACCGAGGACGGTGCCAACGTGACGAGCAAGCACATTGAAGCCCTGGGCAACTGGGACCCCGAGGCCCAGCCCGACACGGAGATCCAGTTCACCCCTGGTCGCGTGATCATGCAGGACTTCACCGGCGTTCCCTGCATCGTGGACCTGGCCACCATGCGTGAGGCCGTGGCAGATCTCGGCGGCGACCCCTCCCGCGTGAACCCGCTCGCCCCGGCCGAGCTGGTCATCGACCACTCCGTGCAGATCGACGTGTTCGGTTCCGCGGACGCGATCGAGCGCAACATGGACATCGAGTACCAGCGCAACGGCGAGCGCTACCAGTTCCTGCGCTGGGGCCAGACCGCGTTCGATGACTTCAAGGTGGTCCCGCCCGGGATGGGCATCGTCCACCAGGTCAACATCGAGAACCTGGCCCGCGTGGTCATGACCCGCGAGGTTGACGGCACGCTGCGCGCCTACCCGGACACCTGTGTGGGCACCGACTCCCACACCACCATGGAGAACGGCATCGGCGTGCTCGGTTGGGGTGTGGGTGGCATCGAGGCCGAGGCCGCGATGCTCGGTCAGCCCATCTCCATGCTGATCCCGCGCGTGGTGGGCTTCAAGCTCACCGGCGAGATCCCCTCCGGTGCGACCGCCACGGACGTGGTGCTGACCATCACGGAGATGCTGCGTGAGCACGGTGTCGTGGGCAAGTTCGTGGAGTTCTACGGTGAGGGCGTGGCAGCGGTGCCGCTGGCCAACCGCGCCACGATCGGCAACATGTCCCCGGAGTTCGGTTCCACCGCGGCGATCTTCCCGATCGACCAGGTGACCCTGGACTACCTGGCGCTCACGGGCCGCTCCGAGGAGCAGATCGCCCTGATCGAGGCGTACACCAAGGAACAGGGCATGTGGCACGACCCCGAGCACGAGGTCGCCTACTCCGAGTACCTCGAGTTGGACCTGTCCACCGTGGTCCCCTCGATCTCCGGGCCCAAGCGTCCCCAGGACCGCATCGAGCTGACCCGCTCCAAGGAACAGTTCCGAGACGACCTCGTGAACTACGTGGCCGAGGACAAGTCCGTGGAGGTGGACCCGGACGTCGTCGAGTCCTTCCCGGCCTCCGACGCCCCCTCCCACGACGCGACCGACGAGCAGGACCCCCAGGACGCGCCGCGCAAGAGCTCCGCGGACGACATGAGGGAGCGCCCCGAGCACCGAGTGGAGGTCTCCATGGAGGACGGCCGTCACTTCGAGCTGGACCACGGTGCCGTGTCGATCGCCTCGATCACGTCCTGCACCAACACGTCCAACCCCTCGGTGATGATGGCCGCGGCCGTGCTCGCGCGCAACGCCACGGAGAAGGGCCTCAAGGCCAAGCCGTGGGTCAAGACCTCGATCGCCCCGGGTTCGCGCGTGGTCACCGAGTACTACGAGAAGTCCGGTCTGGTCCCGGCGCTCGAGGAGCTCGGCTTCTACATCGTGGGTTACGGCTGCACCACGTGCATCGGCAACTCCGGCCCTCTGGAGCCCGAGATCTCCCAGGCCGTGCAGGAAAACGACCTCGCCGTGACCTCGGTGCTCTCCGGTAACCGCAACTTCGAGGGCCGAATCAACCCGGACGTGAAGATGAACTACCTCGCGTCCCCGCCGCTGGTCATCGCGTACGCGCTGGCCGGGACCATGGACTTTGACTTCGAGAACGAGCCTTTGGGCCAGGACTCGACCGGTCAGGACGTGTTCCTCAAGGACATCTGGCCGGACCCCACCGAGGTCCAGAAGATCATCGATGCCTCGATCGACACCGATATGTTCGACCGCGAGTACGGCACCATCTTCGACGGTGACTATCGCTGGCAGAACCTGGACACCCCCAAGGGTGACGTGTTCGAGTGGGACCCCGAGTCCACCTACGTGCGCAAGCCACCGTACTTCGAGGGCATGACCATGGAGACCACTCCGGTGGAGGACATCGAGGGTGCGCGCGTGCTGCTCAAGCTGGGCGATTCCGTGACCACGGACCACATCTCCCCGGCCGGTTCGTTCAAGAGCGACACGCCCGCGGGCAAGTACCTCACGGAGCACGGCGTGCAGCGCAAGGACTTCAACTCCTACGGTTCCCGCCGTGGTAACCACGAGGTCATGATCCGCGGTACGTTCGCGAACATCCGCATCAAGAACCAGCTGCTCGACGGCGTGGAGGGCGGTTTCACCCGCGACTTCACTCAGGAGGGTGGCCCGCAGGCCGCCGTGTACGACGCCGCGATGAACTACCAGGAGGCCGGTGTTCCCCTGGTGGTGCTGGGCGGCAAGGAGTACGGCTCCGGTTCCTCGCGTGACTGGGCGGCCAAGGGCACGTCCCTGCTGGGTGTGCGCGCGGTCATCGCGCAGTCCTACGAGCGCATCCACCGTTCCAACCTGATCGGCATGGGCGTGCTGCCCCTGCAGTTCCCCGAGGGCGAGTCCGCGGACTCCCTGGGGTTGGACGGCACCGAGACGTTCTCGATTGAAGGGGTCACCGCGCTCAACGACGGCCAGACCCCCAAGACCCTGAAGGTCACGGCCACCAAGGAAGACGGTTCCACCGTGGAGTTCGACGCCGTGCTGCGCATCGACACCCCGGGTGAGGCCGACTACTACCGTAATGGCGGCATCCTGCAGTACGTGCTGCGTCAGATCGCCAAGTAATAGGTCCTCGGATCGTACCGTCGGCCGGTGATCCCCGCTCGGGGGTCACCGGCCGACGGCGTTGCGGGCGCCGTTCGCCGTGGCCCAGGCCATGCGACGGGACGGGGCCCCGGCCAGGGCGAGTAAGATCGGACGGAGCATTCGGGCGCATCATGATCCCCCCGCCGGACGAGCACCCGTCCGGTGCGGGCCCGAAGAGGACGAGACATCCACGGAGAGCAGGCTATGACGCTTCTGGAGACCATCGAGGGACCCGAAGACCTACGGGGGCTGGACGCCGCGGCCATGGAGCAGTTGGCCGCCGAGATTCGTTCCTTCCTGATCACCCACGTCTCCGCGACCGGGGGTCACCTGGGGCCGAACCTGGGTGTCGTGGAGCTTACCCTCGCGGTGCACCGCGTGTTCGACTCGCCCCAGGACTCGATCGTCTTCGACACCGGGCACCAGTCCTACGTGCACAAGCTCGTCACGGGTCGCCAGGACTTCGACACCCTGCGCCAGGAGGGTGGCCTCGCGGGCTACCCGTCCCGCGCGGAGTCCGAACACGACATCGTGGAGTCCTCCCACGCGTCGTCGTCCCTGTCCTGGGCGGACGGGATCTCGCGCGGTTACGCGCTCACGGGCCAGGACGACCGGCACACCGTCGCGGTGATCGGGGACGGGGCCCTGACCGGTGGCATGGCGTGGGAGGCCGTGAACAACATCGCCTCGGACCGGGACCGCAAAGTCGTGATCGTGGTCAACGACAACGGCCGCTCCTATGCGCCCACCGTGGGCGGGTTCGCGAACCACCTGCGCGAGCTGCAGGCCAGCGTGCAGCAGGGCGTGGACGCCGTGCGCACGGACCGCCGCTACGAGCAGACCCTCGCGAAGGCTAAGCGCCTGCTGACGTCCTCGGGCCACCTGGGCCAGGCCGTGTACCGCGGTCTGCACGGGATGAAGCAAGGTATCAAGGACGTGGTGGTCCAGCAGGGGATCTTCGAGGACCTCGGCATGAAGTACGTGGGTCCGGTGGACGGCCATGACCTCGCCGCGATGGAACAAGCGCTCACGAATGCCCGCAACTTCGGTGGCCCGGTCATCGTCCACGCCATCACCGAGAAGGGCCACGGCTACTTGCCCGCCCGCCTGGACGCGAACGACCAGTTCCACTCCGTGCCCGTGATCGACCCCACCACGGGCAAACCCACGAGCACCGCCTCGGCCCGCTCGTGGACGCACGTCTTCCGCGACGAGATCGCCGCGATCGCGGATGAGCGCGAGGACATCGTGGGCATCACCGGCGCCATGTTGATCCCCATGGGACTGCAGAAGATGCAGATGGCACACCCGCAGCGCGTCGTGGACGTGGGGATCGCCGAACAGCACGCGCTGACCATGGCCGCGGGCATGGCGTTCAGCGGGCTGCACCCGGTCGTGGGCCTGTACGCGACGTTCCTCAACCGCGGCTTCGACCAGCTGCTCATGGACGTGGCCCTGCATCACGCGGGCGTCACGGTCGTGCTGGACCGCGCGGGCGTCACCGGCCCGGACGGGCCGAGCCACCACGGGATGTGGGACCTCGCACTGTTGCAGATCGTGCCGGGGCTGCACCTCGCGGCCCCGCGGGACGAGGCCACCATGGTCGAGGAGCTGCGCGAGGCGGTTGCCGTCTCCGACGCACCCACCGTGGTGCGCTACCCCAAGGGCGCGGTGGGTGCGCCGCTGCCCGCCCTCGAGCGACTGAGCGGCGGGGTGGACGTCCTCGCCCGCAACGGCGAGGCCTCCGGCAAGGGCGTGGATCACCGCGACGTGCTGATCGTGGGCGTGGGCGCCATGTGCGTCACCGCGCTGGACGTCTCCGAACGTCTCGCCGCCCACGGTGTCTCCTCCACCGTGGTGGACCCCCGCTGGGTGCTGCCCGTGCCGCAGGCGGTCGTGGAGCAGGCAGCGACGCACCGGATCGTGGTGGTGATCGAGGACGGTGTGCGCGCCGGGGGCATCGGTTCGCTCATCCGCCAGGAGATGCGCGCCCAGGGCGTGGACACCGCGCTCAACGAGGTGGGGTTACCCACCGAGTTCCTCGAGCACGCGAGCCGCGAGCAGATCCTGCAGCACACGGGGTTGACCGCCCAGCGCATCGCCCAGGACACGCTCGCGTCCGTCCTGGGCACCAAGGTCCCGTACGCGCGCCCCGTGGCCGAAGACGCCGCGCAGCTCACCGTGCCGCGCTCCGGGGAGCAACCGCGCGACGAACGCTGAACCACCAGCGCTGATCCACGAATGCGGATCCGGGGACGCTGCTCCACGGACCGTTCGCCGCCGGACAGATGTGGTGCGTGGCGAACGGATCCGCGCGGTTCAGCCCACGATGACGCGCCCGTTGCGCACCGTGACCGGGTACTCAGTGAGTCCCCTGGGTGCGGGCCCGCCCTTGACCTCGCCCGTGGCCATGTCGAACGCCGAGCTGTGGCACGGGCACACGTACTGCCGGTTGGCGGGATTGACGATGCACCCCTCGTGCGGGCACACGGGAGAGAACGCGGTGAACGTGCCCTCGGTGGGCTGTCCCACCACGGCCTGCACACCACCGGAGTCCACCTTGACCCCCGACCCCACGGGGATGTCCGCGGCGGCGGCCACGTCCACGGGGGTGGCCGGCGCGGTGGGGGTGGCCGCGGCGTCGTCGTCCGATCCGCCGCCCGAACCGCACGCGCTCAACCCGACCGCGCCCACAGTGGCGATCCCGGCGGCACCCACGGCGCGTCGGCGCGTGAACAACGCGGGGGAGGGGGTCTTGGTCCGGGCGGCGGGGTCTTCGGGCAGGGGTGGGACGGTCATGGCGGTGCGATCCTTTCGACGCGGTGGCTTCAATCCTAGGACCGGTCACGGCGCGGCGTGGGGCGCGGGGGCGGGGTGTTTCCTCAGTACGATGGGACCAGGAGCGGACGGGTGGATCCCGGTCCGCGGTACAGGAAGGAAGGCACCATGATTAAACGTCTTGCATTCGTCGCCGGTTTCGGAATCGGCTTCGTGGTCGGCTCCGCGTCCGGTCGCAAGAGCTACGAGTCCCTGCGCGAGAGCGCGCTGAACACCTGGAACGACCCCAAGGTCCAGGCCAAGGTCTCCGAGGGTACGGACTGGGTCAAGTCCGAGGTCCCCGTGGTGGGCGAGAAGCTCGCCGAGGGCGCGCAGAAGGCCGCCGGCACCGTGGGCGCCAAGGCCTCCGAGGGCGCGGCCGCCGTCAAGGACAAGGCCGCCCAGGGTGCCGCGTCCGTTAAGGACAAGGCGCAGGGCGGTGCCGAGGCCGTGAAGCAGAAGGCCTCTCAGGGCGGTCAGGATTCCGGTACGCCCGCGAAGCACTCGGACGCCGAGCTGCCCGAGCCCGCCGTGACCGAGGACGAGGTGGACATGAAGCCCGCGCACCCGGGTCCGGACGCCAAGGACATGAAGAACTGATGCGACGGGCGGCACGGGTCATGTGACCGCGCCGCCGCGTGACAACGGCCGTGCACCTTCGTGGGTGCACGGCCACTGTCGTGTCGTGGCCGGAGCGGTCCGGTGCACGGCCGGTTCCGCGCCCTCGATCTACTCGTGCCCCTCAGTGGTCTTCTCCGCCCGACGCCGCGAGCGCAGTTCACGCCACGCGGCCCCGATCACGGGCGTCACGTGCTCGACCTGCCACGAGCGGGCGCCGAGCTCGCGCAACCGGGCGGCCACGGCGTCGTCGGCGGTGGAACGCGGGGGC
This sequence comes from Kocuria sp. CPCC 205261, assembly GCF_040981025.1. Classification (NCBI taxonomy): domain Bacteria; kingdom Bacillati; phylum Actinomycetota; class Actinomycetes; order Micrococcales; family Micrococcaceae; genus Kocuria; species Kocuria sp. CPCC 205261. Next base: position 130,452 of record NZ_JAVKPU010000002.1, read on the forward strand.
TGCCAGCAGAACCGGCGCAACAGTTCGGGCGTCAGGAGGTTCTCGGTGGGTAACTCCAGGTGCTCGGCGAGTTCCGCCACGGCGGGTTTGAGGACCTTGAGCCGTGCCGCTGCCTCCGGGCGCTTGGCATCCCAGCCCTTGACCGGCGGGAGGGCGTTGGAGGGGATCGTGGCGGGGACGGGCTCCTCGGTGTTGCGGGCGTCCTGGACCGCGGTGAGCCACCGGGTGGCCTCGCGCGAGGCCAGGCGACCGTGGAAGCCCGGGGTGGCCATGAGCTGCGGCACGGTGCGGGGCATCGCGTTGGCGGCCGCCACGATCGCCGAGTCCGGGAGCAACCGTGTGGGCGCGAGGTCCTTGTGCCGCGCGAGCGACTCCCGCGCCTGCCACAGATTGCGCACCGCGGTCAGCTTGCGCCGGCCACGGACGTTGCCCACGCCGTGGGTGCGCCGCCACGGATCCTGGCGCGGTGCGGGCGGGGGCAGGGTGCGGATGTGGTCGAATTCTTCGAGCGCCCAGTCGAGCTTGCCCGCCTGGACCAGGCGATCCTCCGTGGCCCAGCGCAGCTGCACGAGCACTTCGACGTCCAGTGCGGCGTAGTTGAGCCAGTCCACGGGCAGCGGGCGCTGGGACCAGTCCACCGCCGAGTGCTCCTTGGACAGCGTGAATCCCAGCAGCTCCTCCGTCATGGAGGCGAGGCCCACCTTGCGCAGCCCGAGCAACCGACCGCCCAGTTCGGTGTCGAAGAGCCGGTCCGGGTGCATGTCCAGTTCGGCGAGGCAGGGCATGTCCTGCGTGGCCGCATGCAGCACCCACTCGACGTCGCGCAGGGCCTCGTTCACGACCGCCAGGGACCCCACGGCCTCGGGATCGATCAGGATCGTGCCCGCGCCCTCGCGGCGCAACTGTACGAGGAACGCGCGCTGCCCGTAGCGGAACCCCGAGGCGCGTTCGGTGTCGATCGCCACGGGACCCGTGGCCGCGGCCAGTTGCTCCGCGGCGCGCGTGAGGCCGCGGGCGGTGTCCACCACGCGGGGGAGCCCCTCTGCGGGGCCGTTGAGATGCACGGTCGCGGGAATGTGCAGATGCTCGAATCCGGGGACCACGATCTCGGGTGGCTCCGGAGCTCGAGAGGGCCTGGGGTCCTTGGCGTTGCTGTTGATGGGATGTTCCTCGGAGGGTGGATCGGCGGCGGTGCGGGTGATCCGCACCGCCGGACGGGACGGATGACGGGGCCGGTTACAGGTAGGTGACGCCCTCGTGATGGGGTGGCAGACCGGCGGCGGTGCATAACACCTGGGCCCACGCACCCAGGTGGGTCAGGGCCCAGTGCGGCGGGCCGATGTGGGGCACCGGGGTCCAGGACGCCCGCACCTCCACCTGGGCGGAGTCTGCATGTTCGGTCAGGCTCCCGAAGTGGCGCTCCACCGTGCGGGAGGCCGTACCGCCCTCGGCGGTAAACTGCGCACCGTGCTGGGTGAGCGTGTCCGTGAGCCAGGACCAACCGACGTCGGTCAGCAGGTCGTCCCGGCCCATGGCGGTGTCCGTGCGGGACCGGAACCAGCTCACGATCCGGAAGGGACCTTCCCAGGGCTGCGGGCAGGACTCGTCGTACAACACCACGAAACGCCCGGCCGCCGGTGCGTCGTCCGCGGTGCGGGGCCGGTCGGGTGCGGTGTCGCGCCGATGGGGACCCCGGACGACTTCCGCGGCGAAGGAGATCGCGTGCGGAGCAAGTCCGTGCGGGGGGACGATACGGCGCAGTGCGATCTCCGGGCGGAAGCGGGCAGTCTCCAGGGCTTGCACGACTGCGCGAAACACGTCCGGAGTGCTGTTCAGCTCGGTTACCGCTCCCACAAGGTCACAGTAACCACACCGTTATCCTTCACCGCGCGTTTGACCTCGTGTCGCTCGTGCGTATCGCCGTGCGTCGTTCTGGGGTGGGTCGGATCGACGCTTCAGTCCTGCGTCGCGGGAACCAGACGCAGGGACACCGAGTTCATGCAATAGCGCAGATCCGTGGGAGTGTCGTACCCCTCGCCCTCGAACACGTGGCCCATGTGCGAGTCACAGTTCGCGCAGCGCACCTCCACGCGCTTCATCCCCATGGTTGTGTCCTCGATGTAGCGCACCCGGTCCTCCGCGAGCGGCGCGAAGAAGGACGGCCACCCGCAGTGGGACGAAAACTTCGTGTCCGAGCGGAACAGCTCGGCCCCGCACGCGCGACACTCGTACACGCCCTGCGTGGTGGTGTCCACGTACTCGCCCGTGAAGGGGCGTTCGGTCCCGGCCTGGCGCAGCACCTGGTACTCGAGCGGGTTCAGTTGTTCACGCCACTGCGCGTCCGTGCGCGCCGCGGCGGCCTCCGGGCTCAGGGCTCCGCCGGTGCGGGCGCTCGTCTCGTGGTTCGGCTCCGTGGTCACGGGGCGCCTCCTTCTCGTCGTCATGTGACTTCCTCCCTGTCCAACCATGCGTTCGCGCCGGTTATGCCCGTACGACCTCGCGTAGCCGCCGTTCGACGCTCGCGCGCGCCGTGTATTCGGGGTGCCTGCGGTGACCGGCCCGCCATCCAGGTCCCCGTGATCGGCGCGTGCCAGAATGACGACATGACTACCCTGATCACCCCCGGGCAGGATTCGAACGCGCGCTCGTGGCGCCGCGGCGCGGTGGTGGGCGCCGCCGCGAGTATCGGAGCAGCGTCGGCGACGTTCGCGTTGTCGGGAGGTCTGGCGGCACTCGTCGCGCGCCACGTGGTCACCCCGTCCACCCGGCCCGGCAACGTCCAGGTGCTCAAGCTCGAGAAGGACCCCAACTCGGGACAGGAACTGATCACGCTGCCCGCGAACCCGGACACCCGGGTCGCCGGGACGTACGCCCTACGGTTCGACGACGGTCGCGGCCTCGCGCGGATCGGCTTCATCGTGCGCCAGACCGGGGGCACCGTCACGCGGCTCGTGGAGCGCGTGTACCGCGGGGAACTCGCGGTGGGCAAGCGCGGGTGGTGGACCGGGACCGTGTACGCGCGACCGTCGGACGCCGGGTTGGCCTATGGCAAGATCCACGTGGAGATGCCGCTGGGGCCCGCGCCCGCGTGGGTCATCCCCGCGGACGGGGACACGGCCACCGCACACCACACCGGCACGTGGGCGGTCATGGTGCACGGCCGCGGCGCCCAGCGCCCGGAATGCATCCGCGGGGCCAGGGTGGCCCACGAACTGGGGTTGCACTCCCTCATCTTGTCCTACCGCAACGACCAGGAGGCACCCTCCACCCCGGATCAGCGCTACGGGCTGGGGTTCACCGAATGGGAGGACATCCAGGCGGGAATCGGCTATGCGCTGGACCACGGAGCGTCGGACATCGTACTGTTCGGGTGGTCCATGGGCGGGGCCATTGTGTTGCGCACGACCGAACTGACCGAGTACCGCGACCGCATCCGAGCGCTGGTGCTCACGGGGCCGGTCGTGGACTGGTACGAGCTACTGGCTCACCAGACCCGGATCCACCGCATCCCGCGGCGCGTGGGTCGCATGGCGGCGGACCTGATCTCCCACCGCATGGGCCCGCGGATCACCGGGCTGGCCGCGCCCCTGGACCTGCATGCCCTGGACTGGCTCTCCCGCTGGGAGGACATCACTACGCCCACCCTGATCCTGCACTCCACGGACGACGAGGTGGTCCCGGTGGCCGGGTCCGTGGAACTCGCCAATCGCAGTCCCTACGTGGACTTCGTGGGGTTCTCCGGGGCCCGGCACACCAAGGAATGGAACATCGACCGCAAACGCTACGAGCGGGCCATCCGTGACTGGTTGCCCGCGGCGCTCACTCGCCGAGCCGGGCGTGGATCTGGCGTTTGATCCGACCGAGCATCGCGGACATCCCGCGCATGCGCAGCGGGGACACCAGCTTGGTCAGCCCGAAGCGTTCCGGCAGGTCGTCGGGTACGTCCAGCACCTGGGACGCCGGCAGGCCGTTGAGCCCCTCGTGCAGGATGGATGCGAAACCGCGCGTGGTGGGCGCTTCCGCCGGCGCGGAGAAGAACAGGGCGACCGGTGCGTCCGCACCGGACCCGTCCAGTTCCACGGTCAGGAACAACGGCGACTGACACTCGGTGACCTGCTCGAGTTCCTCCGGGTGCTCGCCGAGCCGCGCGGGCAGCGCGGGCAGCGAACGGGAGAACTCGAGCAGCAACTGCAGCTTGTCGGGTTCGGGGACCTCGTGGAACTCGGTCACCAGCTCCCGCAACTGTTCGGGCAGGTCCTGGGTGCTCACCGCGCGGCCCCGGGGGCCTCGCCGCGTTCCTCACCCTGCGCCACGGGCACGCGCACGGCGTTGCCCCACTCGGTCCAGGACCCGTCGTAGTTGCGCACGTTGTCGAAGCCGAGCAGGTGGGTCAGCACGAACCACGTGTGCGAGGAACGCTCGCCGATGCGGCAGTACGCGATCACGTCGTCGTCCTGCCCGAGCCCGACCTCGTCGCGGTAGATGGCGTCGAGGTCCTCGCGGGACTTGAACGTCCCGTCCTCGGCGGCGGCCCGGGCCCACGGCACGGACGCCGCGGTGGGGATGTGTCCGCCGCGCAGCGTGCCCTCCTGCGGGTAGTCGGGCATGTGGGTGCGCTCGCCCGTGTACTCCTGGGGGGAGCGCACGTCGATCAGGGGAGTGGTGCCCAGCGCGGCCAGCACGTCCTCGCGGTACGCGCGGATCACGGAGTCGTCCCGCTCCACCGCGGGGTACTCGGTGGGGGTCACGGGGGTCGCGTCCGTGGTCAGTTCGCGGCCCTCGGCGATCCACTTGTCGCGCCCGCCGTTCATCAGGCGCACGTCCCGGTGACCGAACAGCGTGAAGACCCACAGGGCGTAGGCGGCCCACCAGTTGGACTTGTCGCCGTAGATCACCACGGTGTCGTCGCGGGAGATCCCCTTGCGGGACATCACCTCGGCGAACTGCTCCCCGTTCACGTAGTCGCGGGTGTCCGGTTCGTTGAGGTCCGTGTGCCAGTCCACCTTGACGGCCCCGGGGATGTGCCCGGTCTCGTACAGCAGGACGTCCTCGTCCGATTCGACGACGACGACGCCGGGCGTGCCGACGTGATCGGCCACCCACTGCGTGGACACCAGACGTTCCGGGTGCGCGTACTGCGCGAACGCGTCGTTCTGCTCTGCTTCTACAGCCATGAGACTTCTCCTTGTCCTTGTGCTGTCGTGGGCGCTGCGCACGCACGTGCCGTGCGCGTCTCGTTCTCCAGCGTAGTGGTGCGCGCGCACCCGGCGCATGCCGGCCCGCGTGTGCCGTCATACGCGGTCGCCGTGTTCACCACGGGCTGACCGGTAGCATCGGGGGAGAACGGGACGCCCGGCGCGTCCCACGTACTGTCCGTTTACCGCAGGACCGGTCCCGGTGCGCGCCCGCCGCGGCGCGCGATCCGGAACCGGTCGGGAGGCCCTGTCACGTGAGCACTCAGATCGAACACCTCGTGGAGCGCGATCCACGCGTCTCGGCCGATGAACTGCTGGCCGGTTTCACCCCGTCCGAACGCTTCGGGGAGGTGTCGTTCGACACGTACCGCCCTGATCCGTCGCAGCCCTCGCAGGCACAGGCGGTCGAGAAGCTCAAGACCTTCGCGGCGGGCGCGTCCGGGGGCGGCGCCTCCGGTGGCGGGTTCTTCTCCAAACTCTTCGGCGGGCAGAAGAGTTCCGGCGCGGCGCAGGGGATCTACCTGGACGGCGGGTTCGGCGTGGGCAAGACCCACCTGCTCGCGTCCCTGTGGCACGCCGTGCCCGGGCCCAAGGCGTTCGGCACGTTCGTGGAGTACACCAACCTGGTGGGTGCGCTGACGTTCCGCCGCACCGTGGACGCCCTGAAGGAATACACCCTCGTGTGCATCGACGAGTTCGAGCTCGACGACCCCGGGGACACCGTGCTGATGTCCCGGCTCATGCGCGAACTCGCGGACGCGGGCGTCAAGCTCGCGGCCACGTCCAATACCTTGCCCGGTTCACTGGGCGAAGGCCGGTTCGCGGCGCAGGACTTCCAGCGTGAGATCCAGGTGCTGTCCTCCCAGTTCGAGGTCGTGCGCATCGACGGCGAGGACTACCGTCACCGCGGACTGCCGAACGCGCCGTCGCCCCTGCCCGACGACGCCGCGCTCGACGCCGCCGTCGAACAGCACTTCGCGGGTCGGCGTGTGGCGATCGACGACTTCGACGCGCTCGTGGAACACCTTTCCCGCGTGCACCCCTCGCGCTACCGTGCGCTGATCGAGGGCCTGGACGCGATCGCGTGGCGCGGGGTGCGCACGATCGACCAGCAAGCGGTGGCGCTGCGGTTCGTGGTGCTCGCGGACCGGTTGTACGACCGGGACCTGCCCATCCTCTCCACGGGCGTGCCGTTCGACCGCGTCTTCACGGAGGAGATGATGGCCGGCGGCTACCAGAAGAAGTACTACCGGGCGGTCTCCCGCCTCACGGCACTCGCCCGGGAGGCGGACGAGGCCTGAGACCCGCGAGAGCGGTGGCGACGCCGCGGCGTCGCCACCGCGCGGGTGACCGGTCCTTGAGAGGAGCCCTCGAGCCCGTGGGGCGCACCCTCGAGCCGACGTGAGAACGGGGTCCCTTCCGATCGGAAGGGACCCCGTTCTCACGCGGCGGTGCAGATCATTCGTTGCCGCTGAGCCGATCGCGCGCGGCGTCCTGGCCTTGATCGACCTGGCCCTCGAATTTGTGACCGGTCTTCTCGTCTACGGCGTCACCCGCCTTGTCGAGGCCCTGGTCGACCTTGTCCTGGTGGTTTCCGGCGGCATCCTTGGCCTTGTCCGCGAGTCCTCCGAGATCCGGCATGATCTGTGTCCTTCCGGTAGGTGAACCAGCCCGGTGTCGGGTCGGTACGTTCATCCTGCACGGCTTCCGTCACATACGGAAGGACCCCGACACGGGGTTCACCCTGAGGGAACATGACGCGATGGGTCCGGGGTGGAAGGAATCGGGCCCCGTTCGTTCCCGCCTGAAGTGGAGTACCCTGGGAAGTCGTCCCGCGCGCCAGCCGACCCCGCGAGAACCGGTGTGCAGTGCTCGCCCGCCGAGCGCCGTCGGCGTCATCCAGCGGGGCGGGAACCCCCATCCACGAAGGAGCCAGTGCGCGCCATGACCACCGAGAAGGTCGAACTGCTCCGCCACCCGGCGGAGGCCATCAACTGGAATCGCGTCCAGGACGAGAAGGACACCGAAGTCTGGGACCGTCTGACGTCCAATTTCTGGCTCCCCGAGAAGGTCCCGCTGTCCAATGACGTCCAGTCGTGGAAGACGCTCACGGCCGAGGAGCAGGACCTCACCATGAAGGTGTTCACGGGCCTGACCCTGCTGGACACCATCCAGGGCACCGTGGGCGCGGTCTCCTTGATCCCGGACGCCAAGACCCTGCACGAGGAAGCCGTGTACACGAACATCGCGTTCATGGAATCCGTGCATGCGAAGTCCTACTCGTCCATCTTCTCCACGCTGTCGTCCATGAAGCAGATCGACGAGGCGTTCCGCTGGTCGCGCGAGAACGAGCACCTGCAGCGCAAAGCCGACATCGTGCTGACGTACTACAAGGGTGACGACCCGCTGAAAAAGAAGGTGGCCTCCACCTTGCTGGAGTCCTTCCTGTTCTACTCCGGGTTCTACCTGCCCATGTACTTCTCCTCGCACGCCAAGCTGACCAACACCGCGGACCTGATCCGGTTGATCATTCGCGACGAGGCCGTGCACGGGTATTACATCGGCTACAAGTACCAGCGTGGTCTGCTGCAGGAGGCCCCGGAGCGTCAGGAGGAGCTCAAGGCGTACACGTACGAGCTGCTGGACGAGCTCTACGACAACGAGGTGGCCTACGCCGAGGCGCTCTACGACTCGGTCGGCTGGACCGAGGACGTCAAGAAGTTCCTGCACTACAACGCCAACAAGGCACTGAACAATCTGGGCTACGAGGCCCTGTTCCCGCGGGAAATGACGGACGTGTCCCCGGCCATCCTCTCCTCGCTGTCCCCGAACGCGGATGAGAACCACGACTTCTTCTCCGGTTCCGGCTCCTCCTACGTGATCGGCAAGGCCGTGAACACGGAGGACGAGGACTGGGACTTCTGAGTCACTGAGCGCCCGCCCTCCCGGAGGGCGTTTCGAGGCCCGGATCCGCACGGTGTATGCGGGCCCGGGCCTCGTCGCATGCCGTGGTGGGTGGGCGATCCGCGGGCGTGGTGGGCGGCGTGTGACACGCGGGCGGGGCTGGCGTGGAGTGTGGTGGGTGAACATCTGTGCCGCGAAACGACCCCTTTTACCCCCGATTTCGGTGCGTATCGGAGCACAGATGTTGTGCAGTGCGCTCGCCGCGGGGCAAGGGGGGCGGGGGTGTGTTGGGTGGGAGTGTGCGGCAAACAAGGCCGTGGAATGGGCCGTGGAATGAAGAGCGGGTGGCGCGCGGGTGCGTCCCCCAATGTGCGGCTGTCATCACGTGGCCGCTGTTCCTAGGCTGGAGCCGCAAGGGGAGAGGTTTCCCGCCAACCCTCAGGCGTTCCGGGGGGAACGCCGGGTTGGTGGGGGCACGATCGACAACCGTGAAGAACTGCACAGTCATGCACTCGCCACGGGAGATCTTCGTAGGGGGCTTGAACGTGATGCACGCAAAATCGTCCGTCAAATCAGTGCTCTCGGTCGCCGAGCTGGGCACGCTCAACCAGCTCATGCGCGGTGCCGGCACGGTGGAACCGTTCGAACGTGAACTGGTGTCCCGCGTGTTCGTGGGTGCTCGTGCGTGGCTGCAGGAACAGGAAGAGGGCGCGGAACTCACCCGTGACCAGCGCAAACGTTGGAACGCCGCCGTGCGCTACGTCAATCGCTACGTCTCACGCGGCGGTGTGACCATGTCGTGGCGAGTGCTGCGTTCCTTGGGCAACTCCACGGATCTGCTCGCGAACCACCACGTGCTCAAGACCGCGATGGTAGCTGCCGCCGCTCACGGTCCGGTCACCGCGGCCGAGGAGAGCCGCATGGCCACTGCGCTCACGGCCCCGCCCCGTCCGGCGGCGCGGTTGACCACCTCCGCGGCGTGATGCTCCACACGTCGTCGACTTAACGCGTGCCACGTCCGGCCGGGTGAGCGAGGAGTTGCGGGGAACGGACCCGCCCGTGCCGCCGCGTCCGGGTTCCGAGCGGGCCCCGCTGCACTAGAGTTGGCGCCAGCATGAAACTCATACGTCAGCGCGAGTCCCTGGGCGCCGAACAGGACTACCGCCGCGCCCTGTCCATCCTCGACGCCGCGCGCGGTGGCGCCACCGAACCCGTGCTGCGCGTGTACCAACCGCGGCCCACGGTGGCCTTCGGTCGCCGCGACGAACTCAACCCCGGGTTCCCCCGGGCCCGTCAGGCCGCGCTCGACGCCGCGTTCACCCCGCTCGTGCGCCGCGTGGGTGGCCGTGCGGCCGCGTACCACGGGGGTTGCTTGGTCATCGATCACGTGGAACCGGATCCGGATCCTAAGACGGGTATCCAGGACCGGTACCGCCTGTTCGGGGACATGGTGGTCGCAGCGCTCGAGGAACTCGAGATCCCGGCCCAGGTGGGAGAGATCCCGGGAGAGTACTGCGCGGGGGAGTACAGCGTACACGCACCGGGGACAGCGGCGGATCCGAACCAACCGGTCAAACTCGCCGGTACCGCGCAGCGTGTCGTGGCCGGGGCGTGGTACTTCTCCACGGTGCTCGTGATCGAGGTAGCCGAGCCGTTGCGCAGCGTCCTGGAGGACGTGTATTCGTGCCTGGGTGTGTCGTGGGAACCGGCCACCGCCGGGTGCGTCGCGGACGTCCGACCGGGCACCACGGTCGCCGAGGTCGAGGCCGCGCTCATGAACGTGTACGACCGGTACTCGTCCTACATGGGGTACGGCCCCGTGAGCGGATCGCGGTAGGACCGACAACCCGTCACGGGAGGAGAACACCATGTGCGGTCGTTATGTGATCGCCCGGACCCCGGGCCAGCTCGCACTGCCCTTCGACGCGCAGGTCGACGACTCGATTGCCGGGGGCGTGGAACCCAGCTGGAACGTGGCTCCCACGCACACGGTCCCGATCCTGCTCGAGCGGCTCTCACCGGACGGTCAGCTGCTCCCGGAGATCCACGCCGCGCGCTGGGGCCTCGTGCCCTCGTGGGCCAAGGAGCTGTCGATCGGGTCCAAGATGTTCAACGCCCGCTCGGAGACCGTGACCGAGAAACCGTCCTTCCGGGCCGCGGTCAAAGCCCGGCGCTGCGCGATCCCCGCGGACGGCTATTACGAATGGAAGGCCCCGGAGTCCGGGCGCGGGAAGAAGCAACCGTACTTCGTGCACCCCGAGGACGGTTCCCCGATCTGGTTCGCCGGGATCTACGAGTGGTGGCACGTTCCCGACGACGCCGCGGACCTCGCGCGTGCCGAGCAGACCCGGCCGGGCAAGAACGCGCAGGACGACGCGGGCCGGTGGTTGCTCTCGTGTTCGATCCTCACGCGCGAGGCCCCCGACGCGCACGACGAGAACTCGCACCTCGCCGCGCTGGGAGCCCTGCACAACCGGTTGCCCATGGGCATGACCGAAGCGTTCGCGCGCGAATGGATCACCCCGGACAAGGACCACGCCCCGGAACTCGTGCACCGCGCGGTGGCCGGCGCGTTGGAGGTCGCCGCGCAGTGGCGCATGCATGCCGTGAGCACGGACGTGGGGTCGGTGAAGTCCCAGGGGGAGTACCTGGTGGAACCCCTGCAGACCTTGCTGTAGCCGCGGCCGGGGCGTGTCACAACCCCGGTGAATGTCCTCGGTGCGGCCCGCCGCACCGCAAGACCTCGGCCCTCTGCCTATGGTGGAGACGGTGCACCGACGCACCCACACCGACGATAACCGAGGGTAGACATGGTTGAACTGGGCAACACCCTGACCGATGACACGCGCTGGCTGATCGACTTCGTCCGCTCCGCCGGAGCCGGCGTGCTCGCGAGCAACAGCGGCACGGGATATCCCGAATCCGCGTACGTCCACGTGGCTGCCACGGACGACGGACACATCGTCTTCGGGACCAACACCAAGTCCCGGAAGTTCTCCAACATCACGTCCGACCCGCGCGTGTCCATGGTCGTGATGCGCGACGGCACGCACGAGGTGCAGCTCGAGGGAGAGGCCAGGGTCCTCGAAGGGGCCGACGCCGCTCCGGCCGGTCAGACGCTTGCGGCACAGCACCCGGGTGCGACCGACACGAACGATCCCGAGAACCTGCGGGTCCTGGACATCACGGTGCGTTGGGCCACGCGCACGGACGCATCCCAGGTCCCGCCGCGCAGCGACGAGCTCACGCTGCGCTGACGGGTTGCTGCCACGCTGACGGGTTCGCCCCTCGCTGTCGAACGACGGCGCGGGCGCGTCACGGAGGGGCGCCGGTGCGCTCGGCGGACGCCGATTCGTTCCACGACATGCAGTGCATCCATCCGCAGCAAGAGACCCGGGTCGCCTCAGGCGATCCGGGTCTCTTGCATCCGGTTCAGAACGGTTCGGTTCTAGGCGGGTCGGTCTTGGACGGCTCGGTTCCGGGCAGCTGCGTCCCGAACAGCCGCAGCACCGTCAGAGTTCGTCCTGCTCCGGGATCCAGCGGTTGAAGTCGAGCGTGAGGTAGAGCGCGAGCGCCGCGGAGTTGTCCTCCGGGATCCGCACGCACACCTCGTGGTAGCCGTTCTCGTGCAGGGACGTCATGACCTGGCGCACGAGCTGCTCCGCCAAGCCGCGGCGGCGGTGCGAGGACGCCGTGAAAAGTTCGAACAGGTACGGCACGTCCGGAAGGTGCGGGTCATCGCGGCGCTCGAGCACGATGGCCGCGGCCACGGGGTTGCCGTCCTCGTCCTCGATCACCTGCGACTGTTCCTGCAAGAACGGGCCGAACTCACCCCGGAACGCGTCCCGGACCGTGGTCTCCGCATCCTCCTGCGTGCCCACGGTCCCGGAGCCGTAGGCCTCCCGGAGCAACCGGGCGAGCGCGGCGGTGTCCTCGTCCGTCACGGAACGGCTCGTGGCCGTGAGCTCCCGGGGGGTCAGCTCGGTCCGCGCGATTAGCGTGATGGTTCCAGTCATCATGGCCTCCCATGGGTCATCGGTACACACGGTAGTTCTTGCCCCTCAGGGTAACCGAGAAGACCCCGGTTTCCACGGGCGTACTACGGTGGAGGGGCAGGCCCGTCCGAGCCCCGGCCCACGGCACCGCGGTGGGCGCGAGCGGCGTCGTCGTCCCACGCGGGGACCGCAGCCCGGAGGCCACCGTCCGGCGTTAGTGAGGAGAGCGAGAACCATGACCGAGAACCCCCAGACCGATTCCACACCGGAGGGCGAGACCGCCCGGATCTGCCGCGAGTTGATCCGCTTCGACACGAGCAACTACGCGAGTGGTGAGGCCAAGGGCGAGCGTGCGGCGGCTGAGTACGTGGCCGAGCTGATCCACGAGGTGGGCCTCGAGGCGCAGTACTTCGAGTCCGCCCCTGGCCGCGCGAACGTGTTCACCCGTATCGAGGGCAAGGACCCGAGCGCGGACGCGCTGCTCGTGCACGGCCACCTGGACGTGGTCCCCGCCGCGGCGCAGGACTGGTCCTTGGACCCGTTCGCAGGGGAGGTGCGGGACGGGATGATCTGGGGCCGCGGCGCGGTGGACATGAAGGACATGGACGCCATGATGCTCTCGGTGCTGCGCCACATGCGCCGCACGGGAACCGTGCCCGAGCGGGACATCGTCTTCGGGTTCTTCGCGGACGAGGAAGCCGGGATGCGCTACGGCTCCAAGTGGATGGTGAGCGAACATCCCGAGGTCTTCGACGGTGTCACGGACGCACTGAGCGAGGTGGGCGGGTTCTCCGCGAACATCGGCGGCAAGCGGGCCTACCTGCTGCAGACCGCGGAGAAGGGCCTGCTGTGGTTGAAGCTCATCGCACAGGGCCAGGCCGGGCACGGCTCCGGGCTGCACGAGGACAACGCCGTGACGCACCTGTCCCGCGCCATGGCGAACATCGGGCAGTACACGTGGCCCGTGGAACTGACCAAGACCACCCGCGCGTTCCTGGACGAGGTCACCGAGCTGACCGGCGTGGAGTTCGATCCGGAGAACCCGCAGCGGCTGTTGCGCGAACTGGGGGATGTGGCCCGGTTCGTGGGGGCGACCCTGCAGAACACCTCGAACCCCACGATGCTCGACGGCGGATACAAGACGAACGTGATCCCCGGGACCGCGCAGGGCACCGTGGACGTGCGGTTCCTGCCGGATCAGCGTGATCTGGTGATGGAGAAGCTCCAGGAGCTCGCGGGTGACAAGGTGCGCTTCGAGGCCGAGTTCGAGGACATCGGGCTGGAGGTCCCGTTCTCGGGCAACGTGGTGGACGCCATGGTGGACGCGCTGCAGGCCGAGGACCCCGACGCCGTGGTGCTGCCCTACATGCTCGGCGCGGGCACCGACAACAAGTCCCTGGCCACGCTCGGGATCACCGGCTACGGATTCGTCCCGCTGCAGCTGCCTCCGGAACTGGACTTCACGGGCATGTTCCACGGCGTGGACGAGCGCGTGCCCGTGGCCTCGCTCGAGTTCGGTTCGCGTGTGCTGGACCGCTTGCTGCGCACGTACTGAGCCCCCCGCGCTCGCCGGCCCGAACGACGTCGGCCCCGCGTCGTACTGCCAAGTCCTCGCGACCTCGTGCACGCCCCACGCGACCGGACCCGCGCGACGCCGGCCCGCCCCGCGTTCCGCCTCATTCCACTGGCCTGACCACCGAAGGAGCCCCCATGACCGCCGTGACCGAACTGCTATCCGACGAGCTGCTCGCCGAGATCAGGGACCGCGCCGCCGCGACCGACCGCGACAATGCGTTCTTCGCCGAGGACTTCGATGCGCTGCGCGAGATCGGCTACCTGCGGATGCTCGTCCCGCGCGAGTTCGGCGGGCTGGGCTTCACGCTCGAGCAGGCCGCGCAGGCGCAGCGCCGCCTCGCCACGGCCGCACCGGCCACCGCGCTGGGGATCAACATGCACCACGTGATCGTGGGGATCGGCCACACCCTCCACCTGCGCGGGGACGATCGCGCGCAGCGGATCTTCCTCGACGCCGTGGCCGGGGAGGTCTTCGCGTTCGGGATCTCCGAGGCGGGCAACGATTCCGTCCTCTTCGACGCGACCACGAGCGCCGAGCCCGTGGCCGAGGGCTGGCGCCTGCACGGCACCAAGATCTTCACGTCCCTGTCCCCGCGCTGGACGCGCCTGCTCGTCCACGCCCGGGTCTCCGGGGACGACGACGCCGCACCCCTCGTCTTCGGGTTCCTCACTCGGGAGGACCACGGGTCCCCGGCGGGAGGGGTCACGGTGCGCGAGGACTGGGACGCGCTCGGGATGCGGGCCTCGCAGTCGTGCACCACGGTGCTGGACGGTGCGCTGCTGCGCACCGAGGACGTGCTCACCAGGACCCCTGCCACACCCAACCCGGACCCCGTGGTGTGGGGGATCTTCGGGTGCTTCGAACTGTTGCTCGCGGCGGTGTACACGGGGATCGCCGACCGCGCGATCGACGTGGCCGTGGAGATCACGACCACGAGGCGATCCCTGGCCAAGGACGCCCCGTACTCGGACGACCCGGACATCCGCCGGCACATAGCCGGGGCCGGTGTGCTACGGGACGGGGTGGAACTGCAACTGCGGCAGTTGTGCGCGGACGTGGACGCCCTGGGCTCGGACCGGGAGCCGGCGCACGGGCCGCGGTGGTTCATCCTGTTCTCCGGGGTCAAGCACCGGGCCACGGAAGCCGCGCGCGCCGTGGTGGACCTGGCGCTGCGGGCGTCCGGGGGAGCGCAGTACCGGCGCGGTTCCGAGCTCGAGCGGCTCTACCGGGACGTGCTGGCGGGGATGTACCACCCCTCGGACGAGGAGTCCGTCCACGCGGCCACGGCGAAATCCCTGCTGGGACCCGTCTCGTCCTGAGCGATCCCGGGCTCAGAACGTGCGGTCCACCCGCATGATCCGCCGGCGCAGTACATAGCGGCGTTGGCCCCCGTAGAGCACCGCCGAGCGCATGAGTTCCCACTTGCCGTACTCGGTGTGTTCCCGCACCCGGCTGCGTGCCTCGGCGGGTTTCTCCCGGGGTGCCACCGTGAGCGAGAGGTACTCGTACCGGTCGTCGCGCCCGGTCATGGTGGGGTGACCGGATACCGAACTGTGCTTCAGACGTTGTTCTTTCATTGCTCCCATTCTGCTCCGATAACGGCTAACGTCTACACCATGAGCACCGATCCTCGCGCCGCGCTGCAAGCGCTCGTCAACGCCCTCGAAGAACACCTCGCCGCCGCGGCGAACCGCCGTTCGGACGACGATCCCACGGTGGACGGAGCCTACCTGGCCATCGCCAACACCTTCGAAGCCTACGAGGAAGCCCTCTACGACGCCTACGACGAGGTCACCCCGCTCACCGTCTTCGCCGAGGAGGACGACTCCGACGACGACCTCGACTACGACGACGAGGATGACGATGATGATGACGACGATCTTCTCGAGGACAACGAGATGATGGACGAGGATCTCGTCGACGAGGACGACTACGACGATGACGACGACGAGAACGAGGACCGTGATTCCTCGAACGGACGCCGTTCCGGGCGCTGACCCGGGGGTCGGATCACGTGAGCTGCGAAGGCCTCCGCCGCGGGCGGGGGCCTTCGTGCGTGTCCAGCGGCTTCCCAGGACGGGCCGGGAAGCACCTCGGAGGGGGTGCCGTACAGTTGTCGCGTGAACTGGATCGAAGCGATAATCCTGGGCCTCGTACAGGGGCTGACCGAATTCCTGCCGGTGTCCTCCTCCGCCCATTTGCGGATCGTGGGCGAGTTCCTGCCCAACGGGGCGGACCCCGGGGCCACCTTCACCGCGATCACCCAGCTGGGCACCGAGACCGCTGTGATCATCTTCTTCTGGCGGGACATCGTGCGCATCATCAAGAAGTGGGCGCTGTCGTTGAGCGGCCGCGTGGACCGCAAGGACCCGGACGCCCGCATGGGGTGGTTCATCATCCTGGGTTCGCTGCCCATCGCCGTACTCGGTCTGTTGCTGCAGGACTACATCGAGACCCAGTTCCGCTCGCTGTGGATCACCGCGACCATGCTGATCGTCTTCGGTCTGTTCCTGGCGATCGCGGACTACATGGGCAAGCAGGAGCGTCACCTAGAGGACCTGACCGTCAAGCACGCCGTTGGCTTCGGTTTCGCCCAGGCGCTGGCACTGGTGCCCGGTGTCTCCCGCTCGGGTGGCACGATCACCGCGGGTCTGCTCATGGGCTACACCCGCGCGGCCGCGGCACGCTACGCGTTCCTGCTGGCCATTCCCGCGGTGTTCGCCTCCGGCCTGTACCAGCTGTACAAGGCGGTCAGCGGCGCCGAACCCGGCGGGGTCTACTCCCTGGGCCAGACCGCGGTGGCAACCTTGATCGCGTTCGGCGTGGGTTACCTGATCATCGGGTGGTTCATGCACTACATCTCGGAGCGCAGTTACAACCTGTTCGTGTGGTACCGCATCCTGCTGGGTGCCGCGCTGTTCGTGATGCTCGGAACGGGGCTCATCAGCGCCTGATCAGCACCGCCCTCGACCCGTGACGTGCGCGTTCGCGGTCACCAGGGAATAGCGGCCCCGGTGCGCCCGTTGCGTTCGAGGGAGTCCAAGAATCGTCCAAGCGAAGGTGAACATGAAGCGTTGGTCCAGCCGTCCGGTTCCGCAACTGCCCGGGACCTCGCCCGCACCCCTCGTGCACGACACAAGCACGGGGGAGCTCGAACGGCTGGAACCGCGTGAGGGCCGGGCGGGACTGTACGTGTGCGGGATCACCCCGTACGACGCCACGCACATGGGCCACGCCGCGACGTACGTGAACTTCGACCTGCTCAACCGGGTGTGGCGGGACGCCGGCTTCCCCGTGGACTACGTTCAGAACGTCACCGACGTGGACGACCCCCTGCTCGAGCGGGCGAACGACACCGGCGTGGACTGGCGCGAGCTCGCCGAGGAACAGACGGAGTTGTTCCGCACCGACATGGCGGCCCTGAACGTGCTGGCCCCCGATCACTACGTGGGGGCCACCGAGGCCGTCGAGTGGATCGTGCCCGCCGTCGAACGCCTCGTGGAACGCGGGCTCGCGTACCGCGTCCCGGAGGGCACCGGCCAGGACGGGCGCTCGGAGCCCGCGGGGGACGTCTACTTCGACGTCGACGCCGCCGGGCGGTTGCGCGCCGACGACCCCGACGCATGGGTGATCGGCTCCACGTGTCGCCTGGACCGGGAGCGCATGCTGCCCCTCTTCGCGGATCACGGCGGCGACCCCGAACGCACGGGCAAGCGTGATCCGCTGGACCCGCTGTTGTGGCGCGTCAAGCGCGAGGGCGAACCGTTCTGGGACGGTGCGTCACTGGGTGAGGGCCGCCCCGGATGGCACATCGAGTGCAGCGTCATCGCGCTGCAGTACCTGCCCGCGCCGTTCACCGTGCAGGGCGGAGGCTCGGACCTCGCATTCCCGCACCACGATATGGGCGCGGGCCACTCGTACGCGCTGTCCGGTGAGCCCATGGCCGAGCACTTCGTCCACACCGCGATGGTGGGGCTGGACGGCGAGAAGATGTCCAAGTCCAAGGGCAACCTAGTGCTCGTCTCGACCCTGCGCCGGGAGGGAGTGGATCCCGCCGCGATCCGCCTGGCGATCCTCGCCAACCACTACCGTACGGACTGGTTCTGGACGGACGACCTGCTCGAGCAGGCGAAGCGACGCCTCGCCACATGGCGTGAGGCCGCCGTCAAACCCGAAACGGCCGGGGCGGACTCCCTGCTCGAGGCCGTGCGCGCGGCCCTCGGTCAGGACCTCAACGCTCCCGCGGCACTGATCGCGGTGGACGCGTGGGCCGCACGCAACCTGGGCGGTGCCGCCGCGCGTGGTGCGGGGGCGTCGGCCGAGGACGCCGCGCTGGCGCGCGCCACGGTCGAGGCGTTGCTCGGCATCGAACTCTGAGCGCCCCGCCTCCGACGGACCCTCGCGGTCAGCCGCGGTCGTCGCGGCGGCGCAGGTAACGCTCGAACTCGCGGGCGATCGCGTCCCCGGTGGCCTCCGGTAGGTCCACGGTGTCCTTGGCCTCCTCGAGCTGGCGCACGTAGTCCGCGACCTCCGGATCCTCGGAGGCGAGCTCGTCCACGCCGCGCTCCCACGCCTCGGCGTCCTCGACCACGGGTTCGAGCGGCAGGGCCATGCCCAGCAGGTCCTCCAGGCGGCGCGCGAGCGCGAGCTGCGCCTTGGGGGAGGGCGACTGCGCCACGTAGTGCGGGACGGCGGCCCACATGCTCAGCGTGGGGAAGCCCGCGAGCGCGGCCATGTGGGAGAGCACCCCCACGATCCCGGTGGGTCCCTCGTACTGGGGGGCATCGATGTCCAGTTCCTCGCGCAGCTCCTCGGTGTCCGAGGTCAGGGTCACGGGGATCGGGCGGGTGTGGGGGACGTCCGCGAGCAGCGAGCCGAGCATGATCACGAAGTCCACGTCCAGGGCCGCGGCCTGCTCGAGCAGTTCGGCGGTGAACGCGCGCCACCGGTAGGACGGTTCCCAGCCGTGCAACAGCACGACGTCCAGGTTGGTCCCGGGCACCGACGCCTTGGACAACCGCGTGGTGGGCCAGTGCAGTTTCTGCTCCCCGGTCAGGGGCCGGCGGATCACGGGACGGGAGTACTGGTAGTCGTAGTAGTCGTCCGAGGCGACCTCGAACACGTCCTTCGCGTTGAGCTGCTCGCGGATGAGCTTGAGGGTGTCCGTGGCGGCGTCGCCGGCGTCGTTCCAGCCCTCGAACGCGGCGATGAGCACCGTGACGGTCTCCTGGTCCGCACCGTCACGCACGACCCCGAAAGGTCCGATACCGGGCTGCTCCGAATTATTGTCCAACGTGGTCACCGTCCCACTGTACGGCCCATGCGGGTGTTCCACGAGCCGATCCCCAGCGCGGTACCGGCGGGCGCACCTACCATGTTCAGCATGCCCCTTCCCCGGTTCCGCCAGCCCTCCGACGACCGCGCCGCACCGGCCCCCGCCGGCCCCCGACCCCGCGGCGTGCGGCTGGGTCTGCTGCTGGGCGTGGAGCTGTTGCTGGACCGTTCGTGGTTCCTCATCGCGGGGTTGACCCTGGTGATGTACGGGCCCGTGCTGTGGCGGCTGTACCCCGAGCTCGGCTGGCTCAACCTGCTCCTGGCCCTGGGCTTCGCGGTGGGCCTGGCCCTGAGCGTGCTGGTGCACGAACTCGCCCACGCGCTCGCGGGTCGCGCGGCCGGGTGGCCAGTGACCCGGATCGTGCTGACCCTCATGGGCGGGCACACGGCGTTCGGCAGCGTGCGCACCACACCGCTGCCCACCGCGCTCGTGTCCCTGGCCGGACCGCTGAGCAACGTGGTGCTCGCCGCGCTGGGTACCGGTGTGCTCTTCGTGACCGCGGACAGCCTCGCGGGCCCGGGGTGGGCGCTCGTCCAGTTGCTGATCCTGGCCAATTGGATCCTGGGGTTGTTCAACCTGTTGCCCGGACTGCCGCTCGACGGCGGGCGCGTGGTGGAGGCGATCGTGTGGGCACTGACCCGCTCGGAGGCCAAGGGCACGACCGTGGCCGCGTGGTGCGGGCGCGGGATCGCGATCCTCACGGTCGCGTGGTTGCTGTGGGCGCAGGTATGGCGCCAACCGGTGGTGCTCGTGATCACGCTGCTCGTGGCCGGGTTCATCTTCATGGGCGCGGGGCAGGCGCTGCGCCAGGCACGCGTTCTGGGCGTGCTCGACGCCGTGCGGGCTGGGGGTGTCGCGCGTCCCGCGATGGAGTTCTCCCCGACCACGCCCCTGGCCCTCGTGGACGCCACCGTCATGGCCGCCACGGGGGACGACTACCGGGGATGGACCCCGGACGTCGTCGTCCGTGACCGCGGTGCCGTGGGCCTGCTGGACCCCGAGCTCGCCGAACGGGTGGCACCGGCGCACCGCGGCGTCGTCGCCGTGGGGGACGTAGCCGAATGGCACCCCGCGGACGCCACCGTGGACCCGGGCACCCCCGGTGGCGAACTGGCCCGCGTGCTGGAGTCCGGGCACCGCGCCTGGGTGTGCGTCGTGGACGGTGCCGGTCACGTCACGGGCGTGGTGCACCACGAGGACCTCGCACGCTTGGCCCTGCGCGCCTGATCGCTCCATGAGCACGGTGGGGGCCATCGCCGCGGGGCGTGGTGATCCGATCGGGGCTACGGTGGGAGAATGGCTCGGGGCGGCCCGCGGTGCGGGCGCACCTACGGAGCCGGACGGCCCCGACGACGACCACGCGTGAGAGCGAGCAGATGAGCGAGCAGCAGGAATCCCATCCGAACCCCACCGGCGCCACCGTGCGGGGAGCAGCCAACCGGCGTGGCCCGTTCCGCTCCGGCGAGCGCGTCCAACTCATGGACGAGACCGGGAAGATGACCACCATCACCCTGGTGGACGGGGGGGAACACCACACCCATCGCGGGGTGCTGGCACATGAGCTGTTGATCGGCCAACCCGAGGGCACGGTCGTGTCCAACACCTCGGGGATCCAGTACCAGGCGCTGCGGCCACTGCTCAAGGACTTCGTGCTGTCCATGCCCCGCGGAGCCGCGGTGGTCTACCCCAAGGACTCCGGGCAGATCGTGACCATGGCGGACGTCTTCCCGGGCGCCCGGGTCGTGGAGGCCGGGGTCGGTTCCGGCGCGCTGACCATCTCCCTGCTGCGCGCGGTGGGGGACGAAGGCCACGTCCACTCGTTCGAGCGCCGGGAGGAGTTCGCGGAGATCGCCCGGGGCAACATCGAGACCATGTTCGGCGGCCCGCACCCCGCGTGGGAACTGAGCCTCGGGGACCTCGCGGAGGAACTGGGCGCGCGGGAGGAGCCCGGGTCCGTGGACCGCGTGATCCTGGACATGCTCGCCCCGTGGGAGTGCCTCGACGCCGTGGCCACAACCCTCGCGCCCGGCGGCGTGGTGATCTGCTATGTGGCCACCGTGCCGCAGTTGTCCCGCGTGGCGGAGGCCATGCGCGCGGACGGCCGCTTCACCGAGCCCGAGGCCTCGGAGACCATGGTGCGCGGGTGGCATGTGGAGGGGCTCGCGGTGCGCCCGGACCACCGCATGGTCGCGCACACCGGGTTCCTGATCCAGTCCCGCCGACTCGTGGACGGCGCACCCAGGTTGGCTCCGAAGCGGCGCGCTTCCAAGAGCGAGTACACGGAAGAGGATCTGCAGGCGTGGACTCCCGTGGCCCTGGGTGAGCGCCTGGTCTCGGACCGCAAGCTGCGCCGCGCGGGCCGCGATGCGGCGTCGTTGGCCGAGCACGCCGCGCGCGCCCAGCGGGAGATCGACGAGCAGGCCCGCGCGGACGAGGGTCAGGTGCGCGATGACTGAATCGGGCGGCACCGCGGGCCGTTCGGCCGCGGACATCACCCAGCGCCAGATCAACATGCTGCGGGACCAGAAGCGCAACCTGGACAAGCAGCTCGCGGCGGTGGGATCGCAGAACGAGAAGCTGGTGCGGTTGCTCAACGCGTCCCGCCAGGAGATCGTGACGCTCAAGAAGACCCTCGCGGCGGAGGCCGAGGCGCCCGCGACGTTCGCCGTGGTGCTGCAGGTCAACCACGGTCGCCAGCCCTTGGGGGAGGCCACCGGGGACGGTCCCGTGGTCACGGGCCCGTCGGTGGACGTGCTCTCCGCGGGACGGAAGATGCGCGTGGCCCTGAGCCCTCTCGTGTCGCTGAGCGCGTGCGAGCCCGGACTGGGGGTGCTGCTCAACGAGCACTACGTGGTGATCGCGGTGCTCGACTACGAGCGCACCGGGGAGGTGGCCACCGTCAAGGAGGTCATCGACCACGACCGCGTGCTCACCGTGGGCCGCTCGGACGAGGAACGCGTGCTGTTGCTCTCGGGTCGGTTGCGGCGTGAGCGCCCCAAGCCCGGGGACGCGCTGACCGTGGACCACCGCACGGGCTTCGCCCTGGAACCCGTGGAACGCACGGACGTGGAACAGCTCGTGCTCGAGGAAGTCCCGGAGGTCCGCTATACAGACATCGGCGGGCTGGGGCCTCAGATCGAGGCGATCCGCGACGCCGTGGAACTGCCCTACGTCCACCCGGACATCTACCGCGAACACGGTCTGCGCCCGCCCAAGGGCATCCTGCTCTACGGTCCCCCGGGCAACGGCAAGACGCTGATCGCCAAGGCTGTTGCGCGCTCGCTCGCCGAGCGCAGCGCGGCCAAGGCCGGGCGCGCGCGGCCCGAGGGCTACTTCCTCAATATCAAGGGTCCCGAGCTGCTCGACAAGTACGTGGGGGAGACCGAGCGCCAGATCCGCTCGATCTTCGCGAACGCGCGCGAGCAGGCGGCGCGCGGGATCCCCGTTGTGGTGTTCTTCGACGAGATGGACTCGCTGTTCCGCGTGCGCGGTTCGGGGCTGTCCTCGGACGTGGAGACCACAATCGTGCCGCAGTTGCTCACGGAGATCGACGGCGTGGAACAGCTCGACAACGTGATCGTGGTGGGCGCGACCAACCGCGAGGACATGATCGATCCCGCGGTGCTGCGCCCCGGTCGCCTGGACGTGAAGATCCGCATCGACCGCCCGGACGAGCAGGGCGCGCGGGAGATCTTCTCGCTGTACGTCACCGAGGACCTGCCCCTGCGTGAGGACGATGTCGCTCGCGCCGGCTCCCGCGCGCAGGCCGCCCGGGAGCTCGTGGACGCCGCGATCGGGCGCATGTACGCGCGCACCCCGGACACCGAGTTCCTCACGATCACGTACCGCGACGGCGGCCAGGAGACCCTGTACTTCGCGGACTACGCGTCCGGCGCGGTGATCCGCAACGTGGTGGACCGCGCCAAGAAGCAGGCCATCAAGACGCTGCTGACCACGGGCCGACGGGGGATCACCTCGCAGCACCTCGTGGACGCGGTGAACCAGGAGTTCCACGAACAACAGGACCTGCCCAACACCGCGGACCCGGAGGACTGGGCCCGGTTGACCGGTCGGCGCGCGGACACCATCCAGGACGTCCGGATCGCGGTGGACCGCCCCGGGGTCTCCGGCACGCAGCGTCCGGACGGGGGCGCGGCATGACGGTACGGCGGATCATGGGCAGCGAGACCGAGTTCGGTGTGCTGGCCCAGGGTGAGCCGGGTGCGAACCCCACGGTGCTCTCGACCCGCGTGGTCACGGGGTACGCCGCGTGGGTCGCCCGACGGCTTCGGGAACAGGAGGCGGCACGCGGGGAACGGTCCGTGGGCTCGGCCGGGCCCACGCCATCGGACGACGACGCCGCGCAGCCCGGTTCCCCGGACGCCCCGCTCGGCACAGGGTGGGACTACGGTTCCGAGACCCCGCTCGCGGATGCCCGGGGGTTCACCGTGGCCCGCGAGGACGCCCACCCGAGCCAGCTCACCGATGAGGCGCCGGTGCTCACCGCGGAGGAGATCGCCGCGGAGGCGATCAGCGAATCCGCGATGTACACGGAGGACCTCGACTGGCGCCGCGTGATCATGAACACCGTGATCCCCAACGGCGCGCGGGTCTACGTGGACCACTCCCACCCGGAGTACTCGTCCCCGGAGGTCACCACGCCCCTGGACGCGCTCACGTGGGACGCCGCGGGGGACGTGGTGGCCGCCCGCGCCGTGGAGTACCTAGCGGAGGTTTCCACGGGGACGGATGCCGCGCCGGTGAACCTCTACAAGAACAACACGGACAACAAGTCGGTGTCCTACGGCGCGCACGAGAACTACACCGTAGAACGCGCCGTGCCCTTCGAGCGGATCACCGCGGCCCTGCTGCCGTTCTTCGCGTCCCGACAGATCATGTGCGGTGCAGGCCGTGTGGGCCTCGGGGTGGACGGTTCATGTCCTGGGTTCCAACTGAGTCAGCGCGCCGACTTCTTCGAACGCACCGTGGGGCTCGAGACCACGATCCACCGCCCGATCGTGAACACGCGGGACGAACCCCACGCGGACGACACCCGCTACCGGCGCCTGCACGTGATCATCGGGGACGCCAACCTCTCCCACGTGGCCACGCTGCTCAAGTTCGGGACCACGTCCCTGGTGCTGAACCTCGTGGAACACGACCGGGCGCCGCGCCTCGAGCTCGCGGATCCCGTGGCCGCGCTGCAGGCCATCAGTCACGACCCGTCCCTGCGCACCACGGTGGCGCTCGCGAACGGTCGGGAGTTGACCGCGGTGGAGCTGCAGCGCGAGTACTACCGCGCAGCGTTGGCGCTGGAGACCGAGCTGGCCCCGAACGGGTTGGACGAGGACACCGCCCACGTTCTGCAGACCTGGGACGAGGTGCTCACGGACCTCGCCGAGGACCCCGCGCGCTTGTCCGACCGGTTGGACTGGGCGGCCAAGTACGCGCTGCTCACCGCGTACCGCACACGCGACGGTCTCGCGTGGGACGATCCCCGGCTCGTGGCGATCGACCTGCAGTACGCGGACGTGCGCCCCGACAAGGGGCTCTACCACAAGCTCGCCGCAGCCGGACGGATCCGCACCCTCGTGGACCACGACCGGATCACTGCGGCCGCGGACCATCCGCCGACCGACACCCGCGCGTACTTCCGGGGCACCGCGGTGTCCCGGTACCCGCGGGACATGGCCGCGGTGGGCTGGGACACACTGACCGTGACGTTCCCCGGGATCCGCCGGGGAGCGCGGGTCAGGATGCCCGAACCTCACGACCTCACCCGGGACACGTGCGAGGACTGGTTCGACGCCCCGGACGTCGAGACCTGGATCGAGCGCGTGGCCGCGAACCGGCCCGCCCTCGTCACGGGCAGCGACATCGGCTGAACCGCCCGGTCGGGCGCAGCACACCTCATTCGAGAAGCCACAGGAGGACACCATGGCACAGGAACGCATCTTCCGCACCGGATCCCGCCGCGAGGAGGAACCGGACGCCCCGGCCCCCGCGACCCCGCCCGCCTCGGGCGCCGCACAGGCCCAGCGGGACACCCAGGGCACCGACGACCTGCTCGCGGAGATCGACGGCGTGCTCGAGACCAACGCGGAGGCCTTCGTGAAGGGCTTCGTGCAGAAGGGCGGCCAGTAATACCGTGGAACGGCGGATCTACGGGGTCGAGACCGAGTTCGGCCTGATCCACAGCGCACCGCAGGGCCGTCCCCTGGGTGCGGACGAGACGGCGCGGCGGCTGTTCGCACCGGTGCTCGCGTGGGGGCGGGCCTCCAACGTGTTCCTGCCTAACGGCGGGCGCCTGTACCTGGACGTGGGCTCCCACCCCGAGTACGCGACGGCCGAGGCCGCAACCCTGCACGACGTCGTCGCCCAGGACGCCGCCGGCGAACGGATCGTGGACGACCTGCGCGCTCAGCTGCAGGAGAGCCTGGACGCCGAGGGCGTGGGCGGCACGGTGCACCTCTTCAAGAACAACGCGGACTCCGCCGGCAACTCGTTCGGCTCGCACGAGAACTACATGATTGCCCGCCGCACGGAGTTCTCCCGGCTGGTCCAGCACCTGCTGCCGCTACTGGTGACGCGGCAGATCCTCGTGGGCGCGGGTCGGGTGCACCCGGACGGGCCGCCGCCCTTCGGCTCCCTGGCCCTGGGGGACGGGCGCCCCGGCTACTCGTTCTCCCAGCGGGCGGACCACGTGTGGGAGGGGTCGTCCTCGGCCACCACCCGCTCCCGCCCCATGATCAACACCCGGGACGAACCGCACGCGGACGCCGAGCGCTACCGCCGGCTGCACGTCATCACGGGCGACTCGTCCATGTCCCAGACCACCACGGCGCTGAAGATCGGCATCACGGACGCGGTGCTGCGCATGATCGAGGCGGGCCAGATCCTGCCGGACCGCACGCTCGCGGACCCGGCTGCCGCCCTGCGGCAGGTCTCCCACGACCTCACCGGTTTGGCACCGCTGGAGCTGGCCGCGGGGGGCTACCGCTCGGCGGTCGAACTGCAGCGCGAGTACCTTGAGGAAGTCACCCGGTTCGTGCAGCGCCACGGCGCGCACCACGACCGCCTCGACTGGGTCGTCGGGCTGTGGGACCGTGGGCTGCGCGCCGTCGAGGAGCAGGACAGCTCGCTGGTGGACCGCGAGCTGGACTGGGCCATCAAGAAGAAGCTGCTGGACTCCTACGCGAGCGCCCACGGGATGGACTGGTCCCACCCCCGCATGGCGCAGTTGGACCTCGCTTACCACGACACCTCCGCGCGCCACGGACTCTTCCATATGCTGGAGCGCCGCGGTGCCGTGGAGACGTTCGTGGCCCCGCAGGACGTCGAGCGCGCCGTCGTCGAAGGCCCTCCCACCCGGGCGCGGATGCGCGGGCGGTTCGTGGCCGCCGCCCACGACGCCGGGGTCAGCACCACCGTGGACTGGGTGCACCTGAAGCTCAACGGGGAGCACCAGCAGAGCACGGTCATGTGCAAGGACCCCTTCGCCACCACCCAGCCGGACGTCGAGGAGCTGATCGCAGAGATCACCTCCGGACGCGCCTGACCCCACCCGCCCGCAGTGTTCCGGGGACTCTCCCAGCCGCGGCCCACGCGGGTCCTCTACATTGGCCCCGAGCCAGCACCCCGATGACGAAAGGTCACCCCCTCGTGCGAAAGATCATCCCTGCCGGCACCGCCGCGCTCGCCCTGTCCCTGCTGCTGACCGGCTGCAGCGGGGGCTCGGGCTGGGACTCCGTGGAACTGTCCGCAGACCCCTCGCAGGGCACCGCGCCGTCGGTGTCCTTCAAGACCCCAATGAAGGTGGACGACGCGCAGACCAAGGTCCTGAAGGAGGGGGACGGTGAGGAGATCCACGCCGGCGACAGCATCATGCTGCAGGCGGCCCTGTACAAGGGCTCGGATGGTTCCTCGCTGGGGGACACCTACAGCCAGGGTGCCGGACAGGTGCTGACCGTCAACGACGAGCTCAAGGACTCCCTGCCGCAGATGTACGACGCCCTGACGAAAGCCAAGGAGGGGGAGATCATCGCGTACAGCTCTCCCAAGACCAGCGGCGCGGCCTCCGAGGGGGACGACTCCACCTCGGTGGAGGTCTACCAGGTGACCAAGAAGATCATGCCGTCGCTCAACGAGAAGATGAAGACCCCCTCCAAGGACATGCCCAACGTTACGCAGGACGACAAGGGCACCCCCACGATCGCCAAGCCCTCCGGTAGCGAGCCCAAGGAGCTGAAGACGGACGTGCTGATCGAGGGGGACGGTGACACCGTCAAGGAGTCGGACACCGTGATCGCGAACTATGTGGGCGTGCGCTGGGCGGACGGGAAGTCCTTCGACTCCTCCTACGAGAAGGGCACCCCGGCCTCCTTCCCCCTCAACGGTGTGATCGCCGGCTGGAAGGAGGGTCTGGAGGGCCAGAAGGTGGGCTCGCGCGTGGAGCTGGTGATCCCCACCGACAAGGCCTACGGCACGGAGAAGGATCTCGGCAAGGACTCCCAGTACCCCGCGGGCGCGCTCGTGTTCGTGGTGGACATCCTCGGCACCACACCCACCCCGAAGACGGAGACCGCGAGCCCGCAGGCCTCGGCGAGCGCCACTCCCGGTGCGTCCACGGCACCGAGCGCGAGCCCGGAGTCCTCTGCGTCCGGCAAGTGAGACACGGCTACACTGTGTGCTCGGCACGGCCCCGCCCGGGGGCCCACGACGAAAGGTAGAGCCCGTGTCATTCGGACAGCGCAAGCTTGATCGTTCCAAGCCGGAGATCGACTTCCCCCAGGACCCGGTTCCCACCGAGCTGCGGATCGTGGACGAGATCCAGGGCACCGGCCGGGAGGCGAAGGTCGGGGACACGGTCTCGTGCCACTACGTGGGTGTCACGTACTCGGGCGGCGAGGAGTTCGACGCCTCCTGGAACCGCGGTGAGCCGCTGGGCTTCACGGTGGGCGTGGGACAGGTCATCCAGGGCTGGGACCAGGGTCTGCTGGGCATGAAGGTGGGTGGTCGGCGTCGGTTGGAGATCCCCTCCGAGCTGGCGTACGGCTCGCGCGGCGCCGGCGCCGTGATCGGCCCGGACGAGTCCCTGATCTTCGTGGTGGACCTGCTCGACGTCCGCTGAATGGAGCCCTCCGCGGGGCCTTCGGCGCGCCGTTCCACCACGGCGTCCGCCGAGCGGCTCCTCAACCTGCTGATCGCCCTGCTCGACCGCGAGTCCGGGTACACCCGTGAGCAGCTGCGCGGGATCGTGCCCGGTTACGACCGCGCCGGGAACCAGGACGCGTTCGAGCGCATGTTCGAGCGCGACAAGGCGCACCTGCGCTCACTCGGGTACCCGGTGGAGGAAATCCCGGACGACGACCCCTGGGCCTCGGACGCGCAGCTCACCCCGCGCTACCGCGTGCCCCGGGGCTCGTACCGGCTGCCCCGGGTGCGGTTCAGTGCAGAGGAGTCCGCGGTGCTCGCCGTCGCGGCGGACGCGTGGAACGACGCTGCCCAGGACCGGCTCGCACGCCGCGCCCTCGACAAGCTCGAACCGGCGCTCAGCGGCGAGGCCGCGCCGGGCCGGGACCTGCAGCCCACCGTGGCCGTGGCGGACCCCGCCTTCGAGCCGCTGCTCTCGGCAGTGCTTGCGCACCGCACAGTGCGCTTCGACTACGTGGACCGCACCGGGGCATTCTCCCAGCGCACGGTGCAGCCGTGGGGTGTGGGCTCCCGCTACGGAGCCTGGTACCTCGCGGGCTGGGACACGGACCGGCGTGCGCAGCGCACGTTCCGGCTCTCCCGCATCATCTCCGAGGTGGAGACCACGCGCGAGACGTTCGAGCCGCCCCGGGACTTTTCCATGGGCGGTCAGCTCGCGCGCATGGTCAGCCAGCCGCCGCAGCTGTGCGTGGTGGTCCATGTCCGCCAGGGCGCGGGCCAGCTGCTGCGCCGCATTGCCGCGCCGTCCGACTCGCCCGCGTGGCGGGCCCCCGAGGGCTACGACGCCGTGCAGCTCGCGGTGCACGACACCGAGTCCGCGGCGGAACACGTGTGCGCGGCGGGCCCGGACGCCCGGGTGCCCCGCGAACCCGTGCCCGGCATTCGGGGCGACGCCGCACAGGGCGGGAGCACCCCGACGGCCGAGGGCGGGCCGTCGGCCGAACCCGATTCGACGAGCGACGACGCCCCGACCGCCGAGGACATCGCGACCCAGAACGCGGTCGCCGACGCCGTGGCCCGCAGACTCCGTGACGCGCGGGCCTTCCAGGCGCGGATGCCCGGCGTGGACGTGCGTTGGGGCAAGCAGCGCCGTCACGGCGCGGCCAAGGCCAGCACCGAACAGCACCTCGCGCGGCTGCTACACATCGTGCGCCACGTCTACGCCCATCAGGGCGCGGAACTCGAGGAGACGGCCCGGCATTTCGGGATCACGGACGCGGAACTCGTCAACGACCTGCAGACCCTGTTCGTGTGCGGGCGCCCGGGGCACATGCCGGACCAGCTCATCGACGCGTCCTGGGACGACGGCCACATCTACCTGGGCAACGCGCAGGAACTGTCCGAACCCGTGCGGTTGACGGTCCCCGAGGCCAGCGCGCTGCTCATGGGGTTGCAGACCCTGCAGGCCGTTCCGGGCGGTGACAGCAGGGTCGTGCGCTCGGCCATGCAGAAGGTCGCGACCGCCGCGGACGCGCTGCCGCTCGCGGACGCGCTTGCGGCACCGGACGCCGACGCCGCCGCGGAGCCCCGTGACAGCGCCCTCGTCACCCGCCTGCGGGACGCGATCAAGAACGGCCGGCGCGTGCGGTTGCAGTACCTCGTGGCCTCCCGGGACGAGGTCACGGAGCGGCATGTGGACCCCGTGCGGATGATCTTCTCGGACGGGCAGCAGTACGTGCGGGGCTGGTGCCTGCAGGCCAACGCGCCGCGCACGTTCCGCACCGACCGGATCGTGGGCTGCGAGGACGCGGGTGAGGCCGAGGTGCACCCGCGCATGGAATCGGAGGTGCGTTCGAGCATCCAACCGGCCAAGCGTCGTCCGGTCCAGGCTGTGGTCGTCACCGATCGGCGCGGGCGGTGGATCGTGGAGCACTATCACGCCAAGCGCTTCGTGGAGGTCTCCGTGCCCTCGGCACCGGGGGAGACAGAGGAATCCGACGCCGCGCCCCGGGAGGCGAACTCCCAGCCGATTCCCGGGTCCCGCGCACGCGCGGCGCGGGGGCCGCGTCCACTGCCCGAGTACGTGGCCGCGGAGGTGGACTTCCCCACACTGGATGCACTGTCGTCCCTGGTCACACGGCATGCGGGACACGTGGGCGTGGTCTCACCGCCCGAGGTTGTGGCCGCCGTTGAACAGTGGTTGAACAGCAGCTGTCCCGAACCCACCCCCGGGCGTCCGTAGCCGTCGACTGCCTATACTGGGGCCATGCTGTGGTGGATGTGGGTCGTGCTGTGGACCGTTCTGGTCCTGGGCGCTGCCGCGTTCATCGGGTGGGTGCTCTACCGGGTCGTGCGCACGCAGGTGTTGCCCGCGCTGGACGAGATCGAGCGAAGCGGTACCGATTTCGCCACCCGCTGGAACGCCGCGGCCCAGGGACACTCCACGCCGTTGCGCACACCCGCCCCGCCAGCCATGTTCACCCCGGTGGACGAGACCCGCGCCGCCTACCGTAGCGGCCGGGACCAACGACAAACAGCTCGGCTCATCCGCAGGATGCAGCGCAGGGACACCCTGGGGCAGCCCCAGAGGTATTCGGACGTGCGCCGGGCTGAACAGAAAGGACTCCGCCATGGGCCGCTTGTTTGACAGCCCCCTGACCCTCGTTTTGATCCTCGTGGTCATCCTGCTCCTCTTCGGTGCCCCCAAGCTGCCCGGGATGGCTCGTAGCCTGGGCCAGTCCCTGCGCATCTTCAAGTCCGAGGTCAAGGAGATGAAGCGCGACGACGATCCGAACGTGACCGTCAACGGCCAGCCGGTCGCCGATGGCCAGCCCGTCGCGGGCACCACCGCCGCGCAGTCGAGCACCCAGCCCACGGTGCAGCCCTCGGTGCAACAGCCGGCCGCCGAGCAGCCCACCGTGATCACCCCGCAGCCGGGCCAGCCCGCGCCCACCGTGGACCAGCGCCCCACCGCCTGATCCCGGCATCGTCCGTCGGGACCCGCGCGGGGCCGAGCCGCACGGCTCGGCCCCGTCGCATGCGGGTGAACGGCCCGTCAGAGAGGACAGGGACCCATGTCCACCACGGATTCCGGGAAGGCCCCCGGTTCCACTCGGCAACAGCGCCGGGAACGCCGTAGGAGCACGTCGCGGCGGCACAACCCGCAGGCCCAGATGGCGCTCAAGGAGCACCTGCGGGAACTGCGTAACCGCCTCATCAAGTCCGCCGTGGCCACCGTGCTGGGCGCGGTGCTCGGCTTCATGGCGTACGAGCCGTTCATGCAGTACATCACCGAGCCGCTGCAGCGCCTGGCCGAGTCCGGGCGCACCGCGACCATCAACTACTCCTCGGTGGGCGGGTCCTTCAACATCATGGTGGAGGTCGCCGTGGTGCTCGGGCTGATCTTCGCGTCGCCGGTGTGGCTGTACCAGTTGTGGGCGTTCATCACGCCGGCGCTGCACAAGAACGAACGCCGCTACGCCATGGCCTTCCTCGCCGCGGCGATCCCCTTGTTCCTGGGTGGGTGCGCCCTGGCCGTGACCGCGCTGCCCGCGGCCGTCTACGCGCTCACCGCGTTCACACCCGAGGGCGGGGCGAACTTCGTGGAGGCCGGGACCTACCTGCGCTTCTTCCTCCAGCTCATCCTGACCTTCGGGATCTCGTGCGTGGTCCCCGTGCTGCTCGTGGGTCTCAACGTGCTGGGCCTGCTGTCCGGGCGCACCGTGCTCAAGGCGTGGCGGATTGTGGTGGTGGTCGTGCTCGTGATCGCCGCGATGGCCGCGCCGGGTCCGGATCCCGTGACCATGCTCTACCTGGCCATCCCGCTGCTGGTGCTGTTCTTCGTGGCCGTGGGGCTGTGTCTGTACCTGGACCGGCGTCGTGCCAAGAAGCAGGCCCGGCAGGCCGCCGCGACCGGTGCGAACGCGGACCGGGGAACCTCGGCGGAAGCGCTGCGCTCGATGGGCAGCACCGCCCACGAAGACTGATCCGCCCCGATTCCCGGGGTGTCAGAGGCACCGCGTAGGGTGGAAGCATGTCTTCCCCCGCCGAACGGTACATTGCCGCGAAGGCTCGCGCGGCCCACGTGAGCACGGAGCTGTCGGCCTTCGAGAACACCGTGGACTTCGAACTGGACCCGTTCCAGACGCAGGGGTGCCGCGCTCTCGAGGAGGGCCGGGGAGTGCTCGTGGCCGCCCCCACGGGCGCGGGAAAGACCGTGGTGGGGGAGTTCGCGATCCACCTCGCACTGACCCGGGGTAAGAAGGCCTTCTACACCACGCCCATCAAGGCGTTGAGCAATCAGAAGTTCCACGAGTTCTCGCGCCGCTGGGGCTCGGACCGTGTGGGTCTGCTCACGGGTGATACGTCCGTGAACTCGGAAGCGGACGTGGTCGTGATGACCACCGAGGTGCTGCGCAACATGCTCTACGCGGGCTCGTCCACCCTGGCGAACCTGGGGTTCGTGATCATGGACGAGGTGCACTACCTCGCGGACCGCTTCCGCGGTGCGGTGTGGGAAGAGGTCATCATCCACCTGCCCGAGCACGTCCAGCTCGCGTCCCTGTCCGCGACCGTCTCCAACGCCGAGGAATTCGGTGCGTGGCTCGATGACGTCCGCGGCAGCACGGACGTGGTGGTCTCCGAACACCGTCCGGTCCCGCTGTGGCAGCACGTCCAGGTGGGGCCGCAGCTGCTGGACCTGTTCGTGGACGACACCACGGTCGAGGAGGCCGCGCAGCGCCACTCGGACAAACACCGGGACGAACCCGAGGTCAACCCCGAGCTGCTTCGGTTGTTCCGCGCCCAGCATCCCCGCGGGGGTCGGTCGGGTGGGCGCGGACCCGGTCACCGCAATCGCCGTCGTCACGGCGGCCGCCACCAGGAGCCCCGCACCGGGCGGCAGGAGCGGATCTCCCGCCCCCAGCTGTTGCGCCGGCTCGACGCCGAGGCCCTGCTGCCCGCCATCACCTTCATCTTCTCCCGCGCCGGGTGCGACGCCGCCGTGGCACAGTGCGTGGCCGCGGACCTGTGGCTCACCACGCCGCAGGAGCAGCGCACCCTGCGCGCGTTCGCGGCGGAGGCCACCGCGCACATGTCCACCGCGGACCTCGCGGCGCTGAACTACGAGGACTGGTACCAGGGCCTCATCCGGGGGATCTCCGCCCACCACGCGGGCATGCTGCCCGTGTTCAAGGAAGTGGTCGAGCAGCTGTTCTCGGAGGGGCTCATCAAGGCCGTGTTCGCCACGGAGACCCTGGCGCTCGGGATCAACATGCCGGCCCGTTCCGTGGTGCTCGAACGCCTCGACAAGTTCAACGGTGAGGCTCGCGTGGACATCACCCCGGGGGAGTACACCCAGCTCACGGGGCGCGCGGGCCGGCGCGGGATCGACGTCGAGGGCCACGCCGTGGTGCTGTGGCGGGACGGGATGAACCCCCAGGCCGTCGCGGGACTCGCGTCCACGCGCACGTACCCGCTGAACTCGAGCTTCCGGCCCACATACAACATGTCCACCAACCTCATCGCGCGCTACGGGGCCAAACGCTCCCGGTCCATCCTGGAGACCTCGTTCGCGCAGTTCCAGGCGGACCGCTCGGTCGTGGGCCTGGCCAAACGGGTGCGCTCCCAGGAGAAGACCCTCGAGGGCTACCGGGACGCCATGACGTGCCACCTGGGCGACTTCACCGAGTACGCTGCGCTCCGCCGTGAGCTCACGGCCGAGGAGAAGTCCGCGAGCAAGTCCCGCTCGGCGCGTCAACGTAACGACGCCGCGGTGGCCCTGCAGGACCTGCTGCCCGGGGACGTGATCGAGATCCCTCAGGGCCGCAACGCCGGGTGGGCCGTGGTGCTGCGCGAGGACGCGCACCCCTTCGACCCGCGCCCCCACATTCTCACGGTGGACGGCAAACTGCGCCGGGTGGGTGTCAACGACCTGGACGGTTCCCTGGAACCCGAATCCCGGATCCGGATCCCCAAGCACTTCTCGGGGAAGTCCCCCCAGGAACGCAAGGACCTCGCCGCGACCGTGCGGGCCGCGTTGCGCGAGCACCGTCCCGCGCGCACCCGCTCGGGCGGTCACGCGATCCGCTTCGACCGGGGGACCTCCGCGCGCGATCACCGGATCGAGGACCTGCGCCGACGGTTGCGTTCGCACCCGTGTCATGGTTGTTCGGACCGCGAACAACACGCCCGCTGGGCGGAGCGCGCGTGGAAGCTCGAGAAGGACACCCAGGCACTACGTAAGCAGATCGCCGGGCGCACCGGGAGCATCGCCGCGACCTTCGACCGCGTGTGCGCGGTGCTCACGCACTTCGAGTATCTCAGCCCGGACGAATCCGGCCACCTGCAGCCCACCGCGGCGGGCGAACAGTTGCGCCGGCTCTACGGTGAGCGGGACCTGCTCCTCGCACTGTGCTTGCGGGACGGCTTCCTGGACGGACTGGACGCCCCCGGACTTGCCGGTGTCATGACCGCACTCGTCTACCGGCCCCGGCGCGAGGACCAGGGCGCGCGTCCCAAGATGCCCACGGCCCACATGGAGGAATCCGTCCAGATCCTGCTCCACAACTGGTCGGTGCTCTCCGCGCGCGAGGCCGAGCACCGATTGCCGCTCACGGCCGCCCCCGAGCTGGGGCTCGCGGACGCCATGTACCGCTGGGCCCGGGGCGCCACTCTGACCCGGACGCTCACCGGCACCGACCTGGCCGCGGGGGATTTCGTGCGCTGGGCCAAACAGACCGTGGACGTCCTGGACCAGTTGCGCGGCGTGGAAGGGCTCGATCCCGAGCTGCGCGAGACCGCGCACCGGGCCATCGAAGCCGTGCGCCGCGGCGTCGTCGAGTACAGCGTCTTCGACCAGTAAGACAATGCCGGGCGCGGGGGTTCCGCACGCCCGGTCGGAGGGAATCACGTGAAGTCAGAACAACAAGCCGTGCGGGTGTGGATCAACGGATCGGTGTACTCGCCCGCTGACCCGTTCGCCACCGCCATCCTCCTGGACGGCGCGACCGTGGCGTGGGTCGGTTCCGACGACGCCGCCCGGGCCATGGCCGGCGCGGACGTCACCCCGGGAGACCTGCGGGCCGCGGTGGTCACCCCCGCGTTCGTCGCCCACCACCGAGTGGTCGGGTCCGGGCAGCTTCCGCGCGTCGAGCACGGCTACGGAGCCGTGGAACTGGTGAGCTCGGACCCCGACGCGCTCGACGCCGCGACGCGGGAGGTCCGCGCGGACGGGCTGCATGCCCTGCCGATCCTGGTGCGCCGCGCGCGGGACACCGACGAGCTCGACCCCTCGGCACTGCCGTCGCCCGCCCTGGGGCTCGACGCCGCTGCGTTCGGTGATCCCGCTGCTCTGGCCGATGCCGCGCGGGAACACCTCGTGGTATGCACGCGAGTGGGGCTGCAAGCGGTGCTCGTTCTGCCCCCGTCCGGGGACGGCGCGTCGAAGAGTGGCTCGTTCGGGGACGACCCGTCCGGAAGCCGACTGTCCGGGAACGAGTTGTCCGGGAGCGACGCCTCCGGCAACGACCGCCCCGAGGACGATCCGGACAAGACCGCGGGGGAGGACGAGGCGTCGACGGAAGATGCGTCGTCGTCGTCAGGGGATCCCCGCGTTGACGCGTTGCTGGACGCCGCGGACGCCGCCGCGGAGGAACTCGGCGGCCGGGCGTTCCATGCGCGGGGGCACCGGATCGTGGGCGTCGAACAGTTGTCCGAAGCCCAGTGCGAACGCCTGGCCGATCTGGCGATCACCGTCTCGTGCGTGCCCGGACGGGCGCCGCTGCGGGACCTGTCCCGTGCCGGTGTGCCCGTGACGCTCATGACCGACGACCCCAATCCGTGGACCGCCGTCAAGGCGGCCCTCGAGGCACCCGACGAGCACCTGCGCACCTCCGCGCGCGCTGCGTTCCTGGCTCTGACCCGCGGGGTGTGGCGCGCTCACCGCGGGGGCACACCCCTCGCGGGGCAGCTCGCACCGGGCGCGGAGGCCACGCTCGCGGTGTGGGACGCCGAATCCGTCATGGTGCAACAGGCCCAGGGCACGGGTGCGTCGTGGAGCACGGACCCGCGGGCGCGCACGCCTGTCCTGCCCGCGCTCGACGATTCCCGCTTGCCGCGGTGCGAGGCCACCGTGGTGGCCGGGACGCTCGTGAGCGGCGCGGAACCGCGCCCATGACGTCGCGTTTTCATCTTGGTCCTGATCGCCCCTGACGTTAGACTGAGTTCTTACTGCCGGGTGGGTTCATCCGTCCTTAGAAAACAGCGCGCGTCCTCCGGGCCGCTCTGGTCCGAAGGCGGATGGGCCCGCCCAGTGGTCTGTCCGGGCTCGGGTGCCCGGCTGCCAGCGGCATGAAAGGACGCCCGGTGCGAGTTCTCACCATTATCCCCACGTACAACGAACGTGAATCGTTGCCCACGGTCATCAAGCGGCTGCGCGCCGCCGTGCCGGACGCCCACGTGCTGGTCGCCGACGACAACAGCCCGGACGGTACCGGTGACATGGCTGATGCCATGGCCGAGCATGACGGCAACATCCACGTCCTGCACCGACCCGCCAAGGAGGGCCTGGGGCCCGCGTACCTGGCCGGTTTCGCGTGGGGTCTCGAGCGCGACTACGACGTCCTCGTGGAGATGGACGCGGACTGCTCCCACCAGCCCGAGCAGTTGCCGTTGCTGCTCGACGCCGTGGAGCAGGGCGCGGACATGGCCATCGGTTCGCGCTACGTCCCGGGTGGGCGCACCGAGAACTGGCCGCTGCGGCGACAGCTGATCTCGCGCGGTGGCAACATCTACTCGCGTGTCCTGCTGGGCACGTCCATCCACGACATCACGGGTGGCTTCCGCGCCTACCGGGACACCACGCTACGGGCCCTGGACCTGGACTCGGTCCGCTCGCGCGGCTACTGCTTCCAGATCGACCTCGCGTGGCGCGCCGAGCGCCTGGGGCTGAAGATCGTGGAGGTGCCCATCACGTTCGTCGAACGCGAGGAGGGTGCGTCCAAGATGAGCAACGACGTCACCGTGGAGGCCGCCACGAGCGTGGCCAAGTGGGGCCTCACGGCCCGTGCGCGCACGCTCGCCGGGAAGCTGGGCCTGGGCCGCTGACCGGGCCGCTGCTCCGTGCCCGGCCGGCTCCCGGGTCGGTTCGAGCCACCGCACCGGCATCGGCTCGCGCGCACCTGCTGTTCGTCCAACGGAACGACCCCCGCCCATCGGGCGGGGGTCGTTCCGTCGGTGTGTCGGCGGTCGATCACCGACCGCCCGGGGGAATCAGAGGGCGTGCTGCTCCTTGTAGAACGCCAGCCGCTGCTCGAGGGTCTGCTCGAGTTCTTCCATGCTGCGCCGCTCCAGGAGCATGTCCCAGTGGGAGCGCTGGTGCTTCTCGTTGGGGTTCTCGGGCTTCTCACCGTTGACCAGGATGGCTTCCTGGCCGGTCTTGGTGGTCCACACCGGGGGGATCTCCGCCTCCGCCGCGAACATCACGGACACGGACTCGCCGTCCGCGGTGCGGTATTCCACGCGCTGACGCGGCGCGGGCTCCACCCCGGCCTCGGTTTCCATGGACTGGGAGCCCAGGCGCATCCCTCGTAGGCTGCGATCACTCACGCGACGATCCTTCCCGACGTACTTTTTCGTGGGCCGCGGGACGACGACGCTGCGGTGCGTTCACACCCGGCGTCCCGTCCTCGCGGGCCCACCCTTCATTTCCCAGCGTAACGGGGAGTCAGCGGGATTCATTCCCCGGATCGGTCTCGGGGGCCTCCGGGCGGGCGTGCCGGGGCAACGAGCCGGACTCGGCATCCGTCCCGGTGGTGCCGGCGGTCGTGGGTTCCGAGTCCGTGACCGGCAGGTTGACCTCGTCCACGTGGGGATCGGCGGCCTCCTGGGCGATCGGGGACGTGTAGGGCGAATCCGGCATCTCGAACTCGCTCGGGTCCGTCAAGGTGAGGTCCGGTTCCAGGTCCTTCTCGGTGACCTTGACGGTCTCGTGCTCCACGATGGGGGCGCTCTCCGGCAGGTCCGGTGCCACGGGGGCCTCGTCCTCGTACTCGTCGTCCTCGGGGCCGTCCGACGCACCGGGGTTGAGGTAGGAACCCACACCGCGCAGCGCGGTGCTCAGCTCGGCGGGGATCATCCACACCTTGTTGGCCGTGCCCTCGGCGACCTTGGGCAGGGTCTGGATGTACTGGTACGCCAACAGCTTCTGGGTGGGGCGGGCGCGGTGGATCGAGTCGAATACCTTGGCGATGGCCTGCGCTTCACCGTCCGCGCGCAGGATCGCGGCCTTCGCGTCACCCTCCGCGGAGAGCACGGCGGCCTGACGTTCACCCTCGGCGGTGAGGATCTGGGACTGCTTCTCGCCCTCGGCGGTGAGGATCGCGGCGCGGCGGTCACGCTCGGCGCGCATCTGCTTCTCCATGGAGTCCTGGATGGATGGCGGGGGAGTGATCTCCTTGATGTCCACGCGGGAGATCCGGATGCCCCAGCGCCCGGTCGTGGAATCCAGTACGCCGCGCAGCTCCGCGTTGATCTTGTCGCGGGAGGTCAAGGTCTCCTCGAGGTTCAACCCACCCACCACGTTACGCAGCGTGGCGCTCGTGAGCTCGTCCACGGCCTGGATGTAATTGGTGATCTCGTACGTGGCGGCGCGGGGATCAGTGACCTGGAAGTAGACCACGGTGTCGATGCCCACGACCAGGTTGTCCTCGGTGATCACGGACTGGGCGGGGAACGGCACGACCTGTTCGCGCAGGTCGATCAGGGGCAGCAACCGGTCGATGAAGGGGATGAGGAAGTGCAGCCCGGGATTAAGGGTGGACTGGTACTTGCCCAGTCGCTCCACGATGCCCGCGCGCGACTGCGGGACGATCCGCACCGCTTTGATAAGGGCGATGACCGCGGCGAGTACCACCACGGCCAACAGGACGATGATGACGATGGACATGGGGTCCTTTCGGTGGGGGTTCGGCGGTGCGCCGGGGCGGTCGTCCGGGGTCAGGGTCGGACGCCGCGCCCGGGGTTGGTCTGCGTGGGCACCGGGGCCACGTCCGCGACGACCGCGGTGGCCCCCTCGATGCGGTGGACGTAGGCGGTGCTACCCTCGGGCAGGGCGGCGGCCGTGGCGGTGCGGGCGGTCCAGATGTCCCCCTCCAGGCGCACCAGGCCGCTGTGCTGGCTCACGGGCTCCAGCGCCATGCACCGCAGCCCGATGAGGCGATCGGTGTTGGAGCGGGTCGTGGGCGTGGACCTGTTGAGACGTCGCAGGGCGATCGGGCGGATCAAGAAGATCAGCAGCACCGACACCAGCGCGAACATCACCACCTGCGCGGTGAAACTGTCCACGACCAGGCTCACGCCGGCGGTGACCAGGGCGGCGAGCGACATCATGAGAAAGAGGAAGTCCAGGGTGAGCATCTCGATGGCTGCGAGCACCAGCATCACGATCAGCCACAGGATCCAGGGATTGTTGACCAGTGCGTCCCACACGGTGCGGCTCCGTCCTCGTCCGGTGTCATCGGTTCTCGGATGCCCCGGTGCGAGCCCGGGGATCCATCTCACGTGGTCCAGCCCATTGTGCCCTACGACACCGACGTGATCCCGCAGGCCCCACGCCAGTGCCGCTGGTAATCACATGCCGCGGCGTTCCTGCGGCAATGGCGCGCCGGTTTCCCCGTGAGAGAAACGTGCGGGAAATCAGTGGCGCGTCACTATGTGGGTCGTAATATGGGTCACGAAGCCAGACCACACACCCATTGCGGGTGCGGCGGCCTACGGCGCACAAACCGTGCGCCGGCAGCAGAGACTTACTGAGGAGTTAATGCGATGACCACGTTCGACGTGAATGCAATTCTGTCCAGCACGGCCTACGGTTCCGACGGTGACAAGATCGGCAAGGTCGAGCAGGTTTTCCTGGACGACAACTCGGGCGAGCCGACGTTCCTGACCGTCAACACCGGTCTGTTCGGCGCCAAGGAGAACTTCGTTCCTGTGAAGGGCGCTCGTCAGGACGGCGACCGTGTGGTCCTGCCCTACACCAAGGACGTCATCAAGGACGCTCCGAAGGTCGACGCCGACCAGCACCTCTCCCCGGCCGAGGAAGAGGAGCTGTACCGCTACTACGAGCTGAACTACGACGACGGCCGTACCGCGGGCACCGATCGTGATCGCACCACCGCTGCCGCTGGTACCGCGGGTGTCGCCGGCACCGCCGCCGCCGACCGCGATGTCGTCGATCGCGATGTTGCCGATCGTGACCGCGACGCCGTGGACCAGGACCGCCGCGACGTCGCCGCGACCGCCGGTGACGAGGCCTCCGTGGTCCGCCACGAGGAGCGCCTCAACGTGGGCACGCAGGAGCGCGAGGCCGGCCACGCCCGCCTGCGCAAGTACGTCGTGACCGACCACGAGACCGTGGACGTCCCCGTCGAGCGCGAAGAGGTCACCGTCGAGCGCACGCCGATCAACGACACGAACGCTCGCGTGGACAACGGCACCATTGGTGAGGAAGAGGTGGACGTGACCCTGCACGAGGAGCGTCCCGTCGTCCAGAAGGAAGCCGTGGCCGTGGAAGAGGTCGGGCTGAACAAGCAGACCGTCCAGGAGACCCAGCGCGTCGAGGCCGACGTCCGCAAGGAACAGGTCGATGTCGAGACCGACGTCGATCGTGGTGACCTCGGCCGTGACGGCGAGGCTCCCCGCCGCTGATCCGCGGCGCGCGGCTGACGCCGTGTGAGCACTGACGGTTGTACCCCGGGCTCCGGCCCGGGGTACAACCATGTCCGGGTACAACCGCGCCGGGGCACGCCCGCGTCCGCGCACCGCGCTGTCGTGGAGGCGGCCGGCTCGGCCGGAGAGGCGCGGTCCGCACGGACGCGGCCCCGCAGCGGCGTCGTGCCCGTCTTCGTGGCGGCGGGGCCGGGGCGGTAGCATCGATGAGGTCGTCGGCGCGTCCAGCGCGCGAGTCCTGCACGACGGCCCGCCCCCGGTACGGGCGGGCGCACACAAGATCTGATGAGGAGAAACACCATGACGGATGCCCCTTCCCTGCGGTTGACGGTGGACGGCGAGTCACGCACCGTGGACCAGGGCACCACGGCCGCGGAGCTGTACAGCGAGCAGCGCGACGTCGTGGTGGCGCACGTCAACGGTGAGCTCAAGGACCTCGCGACCGAGCTGCGGGACGGGGACACCGTGGAGCGCGTGCTGATCGGTGACCCCGAGGGCCTCGAGGTGCTGCGCCACTCCACGGCCCACGTGATGGCCCAGGCCGTGCAGGAGCTGCGCCCGGACGCGAAACTGGGGATCGGGCCCTACATCACGGACGGGTTCTACTTCGACTTCGACGTCGAGGAGCCGTTCACCCCGGACGATCTGAAGAAGCTCGAGAAGTCGATGCTCAAGATCGTGAACAAGAACCAGATCTTCCGCCGGCGCAGCGTGAGCGAGGACGATGCCCGGGCGGAGATGGCGGACGAGCCGTACAAGCTCGAACTCATCGACCTGGCCGGCGGTCCCGGCTCCGGTGCCATGGACGAGTCCGCGGAGGGTGCCTCGGTGGAGGTGGCCGCCGGTGACCTCACGATCTACGACAACCTGGACCGTAAGAGCGGGGACGTGGTGTGGCGGGACCTGTGCCGCGGCCCGCACCTGCCGGACACCAAGCACATCGGCAACGGCTACGCGCTGATGCGTTCGGCCGCCGCGTACTGGCGCGGGAGCGAGAAGAACAAGCAGCTGCAGCGGATCTACGGCACGGCATGGCCCACCAAGGACGAACTGCGCGAGTACAAGGAACGATTGGCAGAGGCCGAGCGCCGCGACCACCGCAAGCTGGGTGTGGAGCTGGACCTGTTCTCCTTCCCGGACGAACTGGGCTCCGGGCTGCCGGTGTTCCACCCCAAGGGCGGGATCATCCGCAAGGAGATGGAGGACTACTCCCGCGAGCGCCATGCCCAGGCCGGGTACGAGTTCGTCTACACGCCCCACATCACCAAGGGTCATCTCTACGAGGTCTCGGGTCACCTGGACTGGTACCGGGACGGGATGTTCCCTCCCATGCACGTGGACGAGGAGCGCGATCCGGCCACGGGTGAGCTGACCAAACCGGGCCAGGACTACTACCTCAAGCCCATGAACTGCCCCATGCACAACCTGATCTACCGCTCCCGGGGCCGTTCCTACCGGGAACTGCCGCTGCGGTTGTTCGAGTTCGGTGCGGTCTACCGCTACGAGAAGTCCGGTGTGATCCACGGTCTGACGCGTGTGCGTGGGATGACGCAGGACGACGCCCACATCTACTGCACGCGTGAGCAGATGAAGGGCGAGCTCACGAGCACCCTGAACTTCGTGCTGTCCCTGCTCAAGGACTACGGTCTGGACGACTTCTACCTGGAACTGTCCACCAAGGACCCGGAGAAATTCGTGGGCTCGGACGAGATCTGGGAGGAGGCCACTCGCACCCTGCAGGAGGTCGCCCAGGACTCGGGGCTCCAGCTCGTACCGGATCCCGGGGGAGCGGCGTTCTACGGTCCCAAGATCTCGGTGCAGGCGCGGGACGCGATCGGGCGCACGTGGCAGATGTCCACGATCCAGCTCGACTTCAACCTCCCCGAGCGCTTCGACCTCGAGTACCAGGCGTCGGACGGCACCCGGCGCCGGCCCGTGATGATCCACCGGGCCCTGTTCGGGTCCGTGGAGCGGTTCATGGGCGTGCTCACCGAGCACTACGCGGGGGCGTTCCCGGTGTGGCTGTCGCCCACCCAGGTCCGGGCGATCCCCGTGGCGGACGCCTTCGACGACTACCTCGATGAGTTCGCTCAGGCCTTGCGCGAACGCGGCGTACGTGTGGAGGTGGACACGTCCTCGGACCGGTTCCCCAAGAAGATCCGCACGGCCTCCAAGGACAAGATCCCGTTCGTCGTGATCGCCGGGGGCGACGACGCCGAGGCCGGTACCGTCTCGTTCCGCTTCCGCGATGGCTCGCAGTACAACGGAGTGTCCCAGCAGGACGCGGTGGAACTGATCACGGGCCACATCGATCGGCGTCAGAACGCGGACCCCACGGCGCCCGCGCAGGACACCCCGAAGGCCCCGGAGGCCGGGAACGGCGCCGTCGCGGCCGACGCCGCGGCGGGTGACGCGGCGTCGGGACAGTCGTGAGCGCCCCGGACGCCGCGGCGTCGGACGGGGAGGGCGTGAGCCGGGACGAGTTCGAACTGCCCGGCGACCCGGACGGTTTCCAACGGCTGTGGACCCCGCACCGGTTGGCGTACGTGCGCGGGGAGGAGACGTCCGTGGAGCAGCCTCCGGGCTGCCCGTTCTGCACCGCGCCGGGCCGCTCGGACGAGGACGCGCTGATCGTCCACCGCGGGGAGCACTGCTTCGCGGTGCTCAACCTGTTCCCGTACAACCCGGGCCACGTGCTCGTGTGCCCGTACCGCCACGTGGCGGAGCTCACGGAGCTCACGGACGACGAACTGTGGGAGCTCAACACGCTGACCCGCACCGTGGTCCTCGTGATCCGGGACGTCGCCAGCCCCGCGGCGTTCAATGTGGGACTCAACCTGGGCCAGGCCGCCGGCGGTTCGCTCTCCGAGCACCTGCACCAACACGTGGTCCCGCGCTGGACGGGGGACGCGAACTTCATGCCCGTCGTCGCCCACACCAAACCCCTCATCCAGACCCTGGCGGCCACGCGCGAGGACATCGCCCGCGCGTGGCCCCGGGACTGACCCCCCGCGGGCCCCGGACCGCCCCCCCGGGCGAATCCGCCCGCTCACTAGGATGGAGACCATGTCCCGACCACTCGTACGTGTCCTCGGCCAGGGGGTGCGCTGGGCCTCGAGCCTGCGCGGCGGTGGCTCCGCCTTCCCCGGCCTGGTCATGGAGAAACTGCACCCCGGGTTCGTCGCGGAGGAGCTCGCCAAGCTGCCACTCGGCGTGGTGGTGATCAGCGGCACCAACGGCAAGACCACCACGACCAAGATGACCGTCCAGTTGTTGCGTTCACAAGGACTGCGCGTGTTCACCAATCGCACGGGCTCCAACTTCGTGCGCGGTGTCGCGGCGTCCCTGCTCGCGGAGATGGACGCGTTCGGTCGGCTCGTGGCGGACGTCGCGGTGCTCGAGCTGGACGAGGCCCACGCGGTGCACTTCGTGAAGCAGGTCCGGCCCCGGATCTCGCTGTTGCTCAATGTGATGCGGGACCAGCTCGACCGGTTCGGGGAGAT
The DNA here is from genome assembly GCF_040981025.1 of Kocuria sp. CPCC 205261. Classification (NCBI taxonomy): domain Bacteria; kingdom Bacillati; phylum Actinomycetota; class Actinomycetes; order Micrococcales; family Micrococcaceae; genus Kocuria; species Kocuria sp. CPCC 205261. The sequence continues at coordinate 174,839 of NZ_JAVKPU010000002.1, forward strand.
CGACACCACGCGCCGGATGCTGAGCCAGGTCGCGCGCGCCACCACGGGCACGGTCGTGCTCAACCGCGAGGACCCTCGGATCGCGAGCCTCGCCCAGGACGTGACCGAGGGCACCGCCGTGAGCTGGTTCGGGCTCTCGGACGCACTGCGCCCCATGTTCCCGTCCGACGACGACATGCGTGACGGGCTACGACAGGTGGACCCCGGCGCCCAGGACTCGGACGTGCCGTCCGCGCGTCGGCCCGACGCCGACGTCGTGCTCGAGGCCGTGAACGCGCGCAGCGTGGAACTCGACGTGCGCGGGCGCAAGCACGACGCCACGGTGGACCTGTACGGCGTCTACAACCAGTACAACGCCGCGGCCGCCCTCGCCACGAGCCTGCAGGTGCTCGGCGACGCCGCGGACGTCCCCTCCCTCGTGGCCGAACTGGGGAAGGTCACCCCGGCGTTCGGTCGCGGGGAGACCATCACGGTCCAGGACAAGCCCCTGCAGTTGCTGCTCGTGAAGAACCCCGCGGGCTTCCGGCTCTCCCTGGCCTCGGCCTCCGCGCAGGACTACGCCACGATGATCGCGATCAACGACCAGTACGCGGACGGCCGGGACGTCTCGTGGCTGTGGGACGTGGACTTCGACGCGCTGCGCGACGGCGGCGTGGACATGGTCTCGGGCGTGCGCGCATGGGACATGGCGCTGCGCCTGGACTACGACCTCGTGCGCGTGGCCGCGGTGGAACCGGACCTCGAGGACGCGTTATGCCGGTTCATCGCGGACTCGGGGGAGCGCCCCATGAGAATCTTCTGCACGTACACGGCCATGCTCTCCCTGCGCAGGATCCTGGGCGACATGACGCACGTGGCGGCCATCTAGGAGGACACCGTGGCACACGACACCGCCGGGGCGCTGCGCATCGTGCAGCTCTACCCCCGGGACATGAACATCTACGGCGACTGGGGCAACACACTCACGCTCAAGCGCCGCGCCGAACGCCACGGCCTCGAGACCGAGATCGTGGACTACAACCCCGGCGACCCGTGGCCCGAGAACGCCGACCTCTTCGTGGGCGGCGGAGGACAGGACTCGGGACAGTTCCGCGTGGCCGACGACCTCGCCGTGGTGGCACCGCGACTGCACGAGGCCGTGGCCCGAGGCGTGCCCATGCTCGCGATCTGCGGGCTCTACCAGCTCTTCGGGCACAGTTTCCGCACGGGGGCCGGGGAGACACTGTCCGGGATCGGGATCTTCGACCTCGAGACGGTGGCCGGTCCGGAACGGCTGATCGGCAACATCGTGACCGAGTCCGCGGACCTGGGCACGATCGTCGGCTACGAGAACCACTCGGGGCTCACCCACCTGGGCGCCGGGCAACAACCTCTCGCGAGTGTCGTCTCGGGGGCCGGCAACAACGGGCAGGACGCCACGGAGGGTGCGCGCACCGCGAACGTGCTGGGCAGCTACCTGCATGGGTCGCTGCTGCCCAAGAACCCGCGTGTCGCGGACTTCCTGCTCGCGGCGGCACTCGAGCTGCGCGGCGAGACCCTGCCGGAGGGGGAACTCGACGACACGCTCGCCCAGCGCGCCCGCGACGTCGCAGCGTCGCGCCCGCGCTGACGGGCCCCGCCCCGCGCTCGTTATCATGGAGGTCGATCCGTGTCCGGTCCGCAGGGGCCGGACGCATTCTTTCGAGGAGGTCATTCATGTCAGGTCACTCCAAGTGGGCCACGACCAAGCACAAGAAGGCGGCGATTGACGCCAAGCGCGCCAAGGCGTTCGCCAAGTACATCAAGGGGATCGAGGTCGCGGCCCGCATGGGCGGCGCGGACACCTCGGGTAACCCCGCGCTCGAACTCGCGGTCTCCAAGGCCAAGAAGAACTCGGTGCCCAACGACAACATCGACCGCGCGATCAAGCGCGGCGCCGGGCTCACGGGCGAGACGATCGACTACACCGAGATCCTCTATGAGGCCCGCGGCCCGCAAGGCACCGCGCTGTACATCGAGTGCCTCACGGACAACAAGAACCGCGCGGCCTCCGAGGTGCGCGTGGCCGTGACCCGCCACGGCGGCACCATGGCGGACTCCGGTTCCGTGGCGTACCTGTTCGAGCGCAAGGGCGTGGTGGAGGTCGCCAAGACGGACGGTCTCACCGAGGACGACGTCCTGATGGCCGTGCTCGACGCCGGCGCCGAGGAAGTGCTCGACGAGTCCGATGACTTCGAGGTGGTCAGCGAGGCGACCGACCTGCCCGCGATCCGCACCGCCCTGGACGAGGCCGGTCTCGAGTACAACAACGACGACCCCCAGTTCCGTCCCACCATGAAGGTGGACCTGGACGCCGAGGGCGCCCGCAAGTTCCTCAAGCTCGCGGACGCGGTCGAGGAGCTCGACGACGTGCAGAACGTCTACTCGAACGCCAACATCCCGGCCGAGGTCATGGCCGTGCTCGAGGACGACGAGTAATTCCGTGAGTCCCGTGGTGGCCCGGCAGTCCCAACAGCGCGTGCTCGCGGTGGACCCCGGTCTCACCAGGTGCGGTTTCGCCGTGGTGGACATGTCCGCGCAGCGCACCGGGACGTTCGTGCACGTCCAGGTGAGCGGGACGCGCGCGCACGAGGCCCTCGAACACCGCGTGCTGTCGATCATGCGGGCCGCCGAGGAACTCATGGACCGCTTTCGCCCGGACGTCGTGGCCGTGGAACGCGTGTTCGCGCAGAACAACGCTCCCACGGTCGTGGGCACGGCCCAGGCCACGGGCGTCGTGATCGCCGCGGCCGCGGCGCGGGGCATCCCGGTCGCGTGGCACACCCCGTCCGAGGTCAAGGCCGCGGTCACCGGGGACGGCTCCGCGGACAAGGAATCGGTGAACCGCATGGTCGTGCGCATCCTGCGCCTGGACGCCCCGCCGCGGCCCGCGGACGCCGCCGACGCCCTGGCCCTGGCCGTGTGCCACGGGTGGCGCGGTGGGATGGCCGGTGTCAACGCGGCCGAGCGCACGTCCACCCACTCGGGTTCGCGCCCGATGCAGACCCGCCGGGGTGCCGCACTGACTCCGGCGCAGCAGGCGTGGCGACGCGCCGAGACCGCGTCGCGAGCCCCCGGTGCCACTGCGCCCCGCGCATCCGGTACGGCCGCGTCCCGCGCGCCGGGCGCAGCGACCGGTACCCGCGGGCGGCGCGGCCGGGTGTCCTGAGCCTCCCGCTGCGGGCCCGCCTCACGAGCGGGAGCACACGTTCTGGGTGTCCCCGGCGCTTGGTACAGTGACGAGCAGGAAGTCGTACACGTGTTCGAACGGCGCACCACGTCCTGCCCCTAGGTCGCGGCGCGTTCGGACACACCGATGTTCTCGGCCGGCGGCCGTGGGAGGGGAGGGGCACCGTGATCGCCTCGATAACCGGTGAGGTGCGCTTCGTGGGGGCCACGCTCGCCGTGGTGGAGGTCTCGGGCTTCGGCATCGAGGTCAACGCGAGCCCCCGCACGCTCGCCGGGCTGCGGGTCGGTGCCACCGCGCACCTGCACACCGCGTACATCGCCCGCAAGGACGAGGCGCCGGTGCTGTTCGGTTTCGCCCAGGCGGACGAGAAGGAGATCTTCTCCGTCATGCTCGGGGTCTCCGGGGTGGGCCCGCGCACCGCGCTCGCCGCGGTCTCTGTCCTCGGGCCCGACGACGCCCGGCGCGCGATCGCCGCCGGCGACGACAAGGCCTTCACGGCCGTCCCCGGGATCGGACCGAAGTCCGCGCGGCGCATCGTCCTGGAACTTGCGGACAAGCTCGTCCTGCCGGACCCCGCGCCGCAGCAGAGCGCACAGCCCGGCATGCAGGTGTGGCGTGAGCAGGTCGTGGACGCTCTCACGGGTCTGGGCTGGAGCGAGAAGGACGCGGCCCGCGGGATCGACGACGCCCTCGAGACCCAGCCGGAACTGGCGGAGTCCGCCAACGTGGCCGAGATCCTGCGCGCCGTGCTGTCCTGGCTCGGCACCGCCAAGGCCACGTCCCACACGCGGACCAGGGGGCGGTGAGCATGGCCGTGGAGGAACGTGGATCGGTGGGCCAACAACGTCTCGTGGGCGCCGAGGGCGACTACGACGACCAGCAGCTCGAGGCGTCCCTGCGCCCGGGGACCCTGCACGACTTCGTGGGGCAGAAGCGGGTACGGGCACAGCTGTCCCTCGTGCTCGAGGCCTCCAAGCTGCGCGGGCGCACCGCGGACCACGTGCTGCTGTCCGGGCCTCCAGGCCTCGGCAAGACGACCCTGGCCATGATCATCGCGCAGGAGCTGGATGTCCCCCTGCGGATCTCGTCCGGTCCCGCGATCCAGCACGCCGGTGACCTCGCGGCCATCCTGTCCTCCCTGACCCACGGGGAGGTGCTGTTCCTGGACGAGATCCACCGGATGTCCCGGCCCGCGGAGGAAATGCTGTACATGGCCATGGAGGACTTCCGCGTGGACATCGTGGTGGGCAAGGGCGCCGGTGCCACGTCCATCCCGCTGGACCTGCCCCCGTTCACGCTCGTGGGTGCCACCACCCGCGCGGGGCTGCTGCCCGGGCCACTGCGCGACCGGTTCGGCTTCACGGGTCACCTGGAGTTCTACTCCGTCGAGGAACTCGAGCTCGTGCTGCGCCGTTCGGCCGGGCTGCTCGACCTCACCATGACGAGCGAGGCGTTCACGGAGGTCGCGTCGCGCTCACGCGGCACCCCTCGTATCGCCAACCGACTGCTGCGGCGCGTGCGGGACTGGGCGCTCGTGCACGGCGTGGTGCGCATCGACGCGCGGGCCGCCGGATCCGCACTCGACATGTACGAGGTGGACGCCCGGGGTCTGGACCGCCTGGACCGCAACGTGCTCTCGGCCCTGGTGAACAAGTTCAACGGCGGCCCCGTGGGGCTGTCCACCCTGGCGATCGCCGTGGGGGAGGAGACCGAGACGGTCGAGACCGTCGCGGAACCATTCCTGGTCCGCGAGGGCCTGCTCGGTCGCACCCCGCGCGGGCGGATCGCCATGGCCGCGGCGTGGGAGCACCTGGGACTCGACGTCCCCGAGCACGCTGCGTTCAAGGACCCGGCGCTGAGAACCGCGCTCGCCACCGAACCGGACTCGGAGGATCCGTCCAGCACGTGACCAGATCCATCCCCTAAGCTGGGGAGGATCGGCCGGGACCTTCGCACCCTGCGCAGTCGTGCCCGGTCGCGCTGTACGTGCACCTCGACAGAACGGATCCTTCGTGACCATCCTCGCTCAGACCCAGGACGCTGCCGGTGGCGGCGCCGGAACCGCATGGTTCCTGCCCGTGATGCTCGTGGTCATGGTCCTGCTGCTGTGGCTGCCCATGCGCCGACAGAAGAAGGCCCAGGCCCAGATGAAGGCCAAGCAGGCCACCATGGAACCGGGCACGCGTGTGATGACGAGCTTCGGTCTCTACGGCACCCTGCGGGACATGGACCGGGAGAACAACAAGGCCGTCCTCGAGATCTCCCCGGGCCAGCTCGTCACGGTGCACTCCCAGACCGTGACCACCGTGGTGGACGAGCTGCCCGCCGAGTCCGCGACCACCGCCGCCCCCGGCGTGGTCGAGGCGGACTCCGTGCAGGCCGGTACCCCCGAGGCGGCCGGTGCGGCGCACCGCGTGGACCCGATCGACCCCGTGGACGGTTCCACGGCCGCCGGCGAGCAGGGCACCACCCATCGCGGCACCACCCAGCCCGGTACCGCCCAGTCCGGCACCACACCGGGTGCGGCGGCCCCGGACGCCTCGCACCAGACCTGGCGCGACGCCCGCGACCGCGACGACCGCGGTAACCCCACCACCTGATTTCCCCCCACCGGGACACGGGCCGAGGACCTCGGCCCGTTTCTCATGTGTCGACCGGGCCGCGGCCCCGGTCGAGGGCTCGTTGAAGGACAGCAATGGCAGCACAGAAGAAGGCGCAGACCCCGGGATCGCGTGGCGGGTCCCGTTGGCGGCGCACCAAGGCCTCCGGCACGTCGGAGGGGACTCCCGGGAACGGGACCGCAGCGACGAACGGTACGTCCGGTCGGAACGGGACGGGCACCGCGAAGCGGCGACCCCGCTCCGGAGCGGCCGCAGCGGCGTCGTCGGCGCGCAAGGCCCTGGTGGCCCTCGCGGCGGTGATCGCGATCCTCGCCGGGTTGCTCGTCTACGGTGTGACCACCGACCGCACCGGGTGGGCGCCCAAGCTGGCGCTGGATCTCGAGGGCGGTACACAGATGGTGCTCTCGCCCACGCTGCAGGGGGAGAACTCCGGTCAGGACATCTCCCAGGAGCAGCTCGACCAGGCGGTCGAGATCATCCGCCAACGCGTGGACGGTGCAGGTGTCTCCGAGGCGGAGATCACCACGCAGTCCGGGCGCAACATCGTGGTGTCGATGCCCGGTGTGCCCTCGTCCGAGACACGTGAGCTGATCCAGACCTCCGCGCAGATGGCGTTCCGTCCCGTGATCGTCTCGGGTCCCGGCGCGGCCACCCCGGAGAACCAGCGCACCGACCCCAAGTCGATCCCCCAACCGGAGGGTGAGCCCGAGAACTCCTCCGACCCCAAGTGGGTCACGCGGGATCTCTTCGCCAGGTACGAGGCGCTCGACTGCAGCGCGCCGCGGCCCCAGGAGGAGCGGGCCTCCCAGCCGCAGGACAAGGCGATCGTGGCGTGTGATCCGCAGAGCAACTCCAAGTTCATCCTGGGCCCGGTCGAGATCCCCGGCACGGACATCGCCACGGCGTCCTACGCCCAGGCGACCAACTCCCAGGGCCACGCGACGGGCGGGTTCGCCGTGAACCTGCAATTCAACGACGAGGGCACGCAGACCTTCAAGGAACTCTCCGAGCGGCTCTACGGGCTCGGCCAGGGCGGGCAGAACGGTGCACGCAACCGGTTCGCGATCGTGCTGGACGGTTCCGTGGTCTCCGCCCCGACCATGAACGCCGTGATCACGGACGGTCGCGCGCAGATCACCGGCAACTTCACCGAGGACGAGGCCAAGTTCCTGTCCGAGCAGTTGAAGTACGGTGCGCTGCCGGTGTCCTTCTCGATCGACTCCGAGCAGCAGATCTCCGCGACCCTGGGCAGCAACCAGTTGCGGATGGGCATCATCGCGGGGCTGATCGGTCTGGCGCTCGTGTGCATCTACTCGCTGTTCCAGTACCGCTGGCTGGGTCTCGTGACCATCGCCTCGCTCGTCGTGGCCGGTGTCGTGACCTACCTGGCCATCACCCTGCTGGGGTGGGGCGCGAACTACCGGCTGTCCCTGGCCGGCGTCGCGGGTCTCGTGGTGGCGATCGGTCAGACCGCGGACTCGTTCATCGTCTACTTCGAACGCATCCGTGACGAGATCCGCGCCGGGCGCACGATCCCGGCCGCCGTGGACCACGGCTGGCAACGTGCCCGCCAGACGGTGCTCGCGTCCAAGGCCGTGAACCTGTTGGCCGCCGTGGTGCTCTACTTCGTGGCCGTGGGCAACGTGCGCGGCTTCGCGTTCACGCTCGGTCTCACCGCGATCGCAGACCTGCTGGTCGTGTTCCTGTTCACCCACCCGGTCATGGTGTTGCTCGCGCGCACCCGCTACTTCGGCAACGGCGCGCGGCACTCCGGTCTGGACCCCGAAGCGCTCGACGCCGTCCCGCTCTACCGCGGCGCCGGCCGGCTGCGCAGCCCCGAGGACGGTGACGGTCTCACGATCGCCGAACGACGACGCCGCGCGGCACAGCAAGCGAGCCCAGCGCCGTCGTCCGCAGCGCCGCCGTCCGCCGCCGAACCCGACGGGAACGCGTCCGCCGGCGCGACCGCGGCCACCGCCCGTCCCGATTCCGAGGAGACCCAGCGATGAGCAACCGACTCGCGCGTTTCGGCAACGACCTGCACAGCGGGCGCACGTCCTACCCCTTCGTCCAGAAGCGGGGACCGTGGCTCGCCGTGAGCCTGGCCCTCGTGGTGATCTCCGTGCTGATCCCCGTGATCAAGGGCGGGTTCAACCTGGGGATCGACTTCACGGGCGGCTCCGAGTTCACGGTCTCGGACGTGTCCACCACGGACGTCTCCCTGGGCGAGCGGGCGGTCGCCGAGACCCCCGGTGCCCACGAAGCCACCGTGACGAACATCGCCCCGGGCACCGTGCGGGTGCAGACCCAGCAACTCGACGACGACCAGACCCTGACCCTGAAGAACAAGCTGCAGGACGCCTACGGCGTGGGCGAGGACCAGGTGACCTCCAACTTCGTGGGACCCACGTGGGGCCAGGGCGTGACCCGGCAGGCCCTGTGGGGGCTCGTGATCTTCGTGGTGCTCGCGCTCGCACTCATGGCGCTGTACTTCCGCACGTGGAAGATGTCCGTGTCCGCGATCGCCGCCATGCTCTTCACGATCGTCATCACCGCGGGTGTCTACTCCCTGGTGGGCTTCGAGATCACCCCCTCCGCGGTGATCGGCTTCCTCACGGTGCTGTCCTACTCGCTCTACGACTCCGTGGTGGTCTTCGACAAGGTGCGTGAGAACACCGCGGGGCTCGTGGACGGCAGCGCGCCCGAGGAACGCAGGAAACGCACGTTCGGGGAACAGGTCAACCTGGCCGTGAACCAGACCCTCGTGCGCTCGATCAACACGTCCGTGGTGGGCATCCTCCCCGTGGGGTCCATCCTGTTCATCGGTGCTTACCTGCTCGGGGCCGGAACGTTGAAGGACCTCTCGCTGTCCCTGTTCGTGGGCATCATCGTGGGCACGCTCGCCACGCTGTTCGTCGCCGCGCCCCTGTACTCGTGGTTGCGCGACCGCGAACCCGGCGTGCGGGAGCAGACCCGCCGGGTGCTCGAACACCGCACGGGCGAGGCCCCTCCGGTGAGCGCGGATCCCGTCGCGGTCTGACGCGACACCTCGCACTCGTGGCCGGTCGCGCATGGCGTGACCGGCCACGTGCGCCGTGACCGAACGGTGCGGGCGGCGACGTCGCTCGGTACCGCGTCCGCGGCAGGTGAGCAATGCGTCCGCGGCACGTCCTTACTGCGTCCGCGGCACATCCGCACCGTTGTCCGCGGCGTGTCGGCGCGGGCTTAGACTGGGACATCAGCCCGCGGGGGCTCATGTCCGGCCTCCCGCGGTCGCGGCGACGATGAGGAGGCCCCGGATGATGTCCAGCCAGTCCGAGAACGGTGGTGCCCAGGCACCCGTGGGCTCCGCGGTCACGTCCTCCGACGCGCCCTCCGCTCAAGAGGCGTCCCGTCCCAATGCCGCCCCGCCCGCTCGCCCGAGTGTCGCGCGCGGTGACTTCGGGGGCACCCATTTCGTCCTACCCGCCTCTCGGCCCGTGTTCGGGCGGGCGGTCTTCCCGGGGCGCAGTGAACGCACCCGCTCGACCCTCTCGGTGCTCAGCGGTGAATCGGTCCCGAGCTCGCCCATCCTGGTGCCCCTGCTGCGCACGGTGCAGAACACGCATCCCGAGGAGGACCTCTCGGTCCTGGAGCGGGCCTTCACGGTCGCGGACACCCACCACGAGGGACAAAAGCGCAAGTCCGGGGACCCGTACATCACCCACCCGGTGGCCGTGACCACGATCCTCGCGGAACTCGGGATGACCGGTGCCACGCTCGTGGCCGGTCTACTGCACGACACCGTGGAGGACACGTCCTACACTCTCCAGCAGGTGCGCGAGGAGTTCGGCGAGGAGGTCGCCGCGCTCGTGGACGGCGTGACCAAGCTGGACAAGATCCAGTACGGGGAGAACGCGCAGGCGGAGACCGTGCGCAAGATGATCGTGGCCATGGCCAAGGACATCCGCGTGTTGGTCATCAAACTCGCGGACCGTTTGCACAACGCCCGGACGTGGCGCTTCGTGTCCTCCGAGTCCTCCGGGCGCAAGGCGCGCGAGACCCTTGAGATCTTCGCGCCGCTGGCCCACCGACTGGGCATGAACACGATCAAGTGGGAGCTCGAGGACCTGTCCTTCGCGGCCCTGCACCCCAAGGTCTACGAGGAGATCGTGCGCATGGTGGGGGAACGCACCCCCGAGCGCGAGCGTCACCTCGCGGAGATCCGCGGTCAGATCGCCGAGGCGCTGGACGCCTCCGGCATCGAGGCCACCATCACGGGCCGGCCGAAGCACTACTACTCGATCTACCAGAAGATGATCGTGCGGGGTAAGGACTTCGACGAGATCCACGATCTGCAGGCCGCGCGCGTGCTCGTGAACTCCGTGCGCGAATGCTACGCGGCGTTGGGCGTGCTGCATGCCAAGTGGCGGCCGCTGCCCGGGCGGTTCAAGGACTACATCGCCATGCCGAAGTTCAATATGTACCAGTCCTTGCACACCACGGTGATCGGGCCCGCGGGGCGTCCCGTGGAGATCCAGATCCGCACCCACGAGATGCACCGCCGCGCCGAGTACGGCGTGGCCGCGCACTGGAAGTACAAGGACAAGGTCAACCAGGCGAATTCCGCGACCCCCAAGGCCAAGGAGGGTGAGCTGAACTGGCTCAGCTCCCTGGTGTCGTGGCAGGAGGAGGCCAAGGACTCCTCGGACTTCCTGGACTCGCTGCGCTATCAGATCAACACCGCCGAGGTGTACGTGTTCACGCCCAAGGGCGAGGTCATGGCCCTGCCCACGGGGTCCACGCCGGTGGACTTCGCGTACGCGGTGCACACCGAGGTGGGCAACCGCACGATCGGCGCGCGCGTCAACGGCAAGCTCGCCCCGCTGTCCTCCCGGCTGCAACACGGGGACCGCGTGGAGATCCTCACGTCCAAGTCGGAACAGGCCGCTCCGTCCCAGGACTGGCTCAAGTTCGTGGGCTCCCCGCGGGCGCGCACCAAGATCCGGCAGTGGTTCTCCAAGGAACGCCGCGAGGAAGCGATCGAGCGGGGCAAGGACCAGCTCACCCGGGCGCTGCGCAAACACCACCTCCCGCTGCAGCGCACGGTCACGAGCGAAGCGCTGCTCGCGGTGGCCCAGGACTTCAACCGCGGCGACGTGGCGGCGCTCTACGAAGCCATCGGTTCGGACGCCGTGGGCGCCCACCAGGTCGTCGACAAGTTGTTGCAACACCTGGGCGGGGCCGAGGGCACCGAGGAGGACCTCGCCGAGACCACGCGGGTGACCCACCCCGTGCGCCCCGGCGTCTTGGACGCGGGTGTGCTCGTGCAGGGGGCCTCGGACGTCTACGTCAAGATCGCCCGGTGCTGCACCCCGGTGCCCCCGGACGAGATCGTGGGTTTCGTCACGCGCGGGTCCGGGATCTCAGTGCACCGCAAGGACTGCGCTAACATGCGTGTCATCCCGGAGGACGACGACCGGATCAAGGACGTCTCGTGGGCGCCCACCCAGTCCTCCCTGTTCCTCGTGGAGATCCAGGTGGAGGCCCTCGACCGCAAGTCCCTGCTCTACGACGTGACCAAGGCGCTGTCGGAGAACCACGTGAACATCCTCTCGGCCCAGGTGCACACCTCGCGGTCCCGGTTGGCGATCTCCCGGTTCTCGTTCGAGATGGGGGACACCCGCTACCTGGACCACGTGCTCAACCAGGTGCGCCGGATCGACGGCGTCTACGACGTCTACCGCACCTCGGGACACCGCCCGGTCAACTCTTGACGGGTCCGCCCGCGCGTCCGGCCTCGAGCGCCCGTGCGAGCTTGCGGACGCGGGCGATCGCGACCCGGCGCCCCGGCAGCTTTGCCAGGGCCTCGAGTTCGGCGAGCAGATGCTGCGGTGAGCAGTGCAGGCGCGGTGCGCTCAGTAGGGCGAGCAGAGCGGCGTCGCCGGCCGGGCCGGTGACGTGTATCGCGAGGTCCACGGCGGTGCGCAGGGGAGTGGTCAGTGTGATGCCGTGGTGGACCACGAGGTCCCGCGGCGCGAACCCCGTCTGGTGGATCACGAGGCCCGGCGGCACCGTTGTGGTTGTGCGCGCGGACTTGTCCACGAGGATCGTCACGGGCGAGGGCTCGGGTGCGCAGCGGTAGAACCACGCGGCTCCGAGCCGCCCCAGCACACCCCGCCGTTGCAGGTGCCCGGGCACGACCCTGCTCACCACCGTGGCTCTCAACTGGAGCGTGGGGGCGGTGGTCGCAGGTACGTAGGCGTCGAGCAGTTCGCGGCGCAACAAACCGTCCTCGGTCATCGCGCTCAGTTCGGCGCGGCTGAATTGGTGGCCCGGGAGCAGGACGAGGGGCGCGGTGGTGCCGCGAGCGGTGAGCACGGACGTCATGGACCCATCCCACCCCACGGCGAACCGGAAGGGCAGGGCAGCGCACCGATTGTGGAGAACGCCCGTGGACCGAGACCTGCGGCGCGCTCCCACGCCACGGTGCGCGGGCCGGTGCCGTACGCATCGCGCGCCGAGGCGAGGAACGCCCCCACCCTTAGGAACCAGTGGAACGCCCCCGTCCCGGCACACCGGGGACGGGGGCGTTCCTGCAGTCAGCGGCAGAAAATCAGCGCAGTTCGGACGCCGTGGCCTGCAGCGTGGCGAGCCACTGCTCGCTCGTGGCCAGGTCCTTCTCGAGTGACGCGGCCTTCTTGGTGTTGCCACCCGCACGGGCGGCCTCGAGGGCAGCGCGCTGATCGGCGATCTTGTTCTCCAGCTGGGACAGCATGGAGTTGGAGCGCGCCTTGGTCTCGGGGTCGGTGCGCCGCCAGCGGTCGTCCTCGGCCTTCTTCACGGCGTCCTCCACGGCGCGCAGTTCGTTCTCCACGCGGCGCATGTGGGCGCGCGGGACCTTACCGGCCTCCTCCCAGCGCTGCTGGACGGACGCGAGCTGCTTCTTGGCGGCGTCGAGGTCCTTGACGGGCAGGATCTGCTTGGCCTCGGCGAGCAGCTGCTCCTTGACCGTGAGGTTGCCCGCGTACTCCTGATCGATCCGCTCGTTCGCGGCGGTGCGCGCGGAGAAGAACGCGTCCTGGGCGGCGCGGAACCGAGCCCACAAGGCGTCGTCCTCCTTGCGGGACGCGCGCGGGGCCTCCTTCCACCGGTCCATGAGCTCTCGGTACTTCCCGGCGGTCTCACCCCACTCGGTGGACGAGGACAACGCCTCGGCCTCCTTGATCAGGCCCTCCTTGACGCGCTTGGCCTTGGCGTTGGTCTCGTCCAGGGACGAGAAGAAGGCCTTGCGGTGCCGGTCGAACGTGGTGCGGGCCTTGCGGAAGCGCTTCCACAGGGCGTCCTCGTCCGATTTGGACAGGCGTCCGCCAGAGCGCTGGTGGTCCTGCCACTGCGAGAACAGCTCCGCCATGCGCGCGGACGAGTGCTTCCACTGCGTCTTGGCGGGATCCTGCGCGGCGACCTCCTCGGCGGCCTCCACGATCGCGGTGCGGTGCGCGAGCTGCTGCGCCTTGGCGGCCTTGGTCTCCTCGCGTTCGCGGTTCAGAGCCACCTTGATCGCGTCCTCGAGGGTATCCAGGCGCGTGGAGAGATCCGTGAGATCGCCCACCATGGTGTGCGCGTCCACCTGCTCGCGCACGTGGTCCACGGTCTTGCGCATGTCACCGGCGGGTACCTTGGCGGCGATGCGCTGTTCAAGCAGTGCGACCTGCGCCTCGGCGTCGTCGAACTTGCGCGCGAAGTACGCGAGCGCCTCGTCCGGTGTGGCGTCCGGGAACTGCCCGCACGCGTACTCGGTGCCCTGCACGCTCACGTACACGGTGCCGTTCTCGTCCGCGCGGCCGAAGGCCCGAGCGCGTTCCACGGAATCGGCCGGGGCGAGCGCGGCGTGGGTGCCCTCCGCGGGACGTGGCTGAGCCGCCGCCGGTGCGGGCGCGGGTGCCGCGTTCGGGGTGGGTTTGGGGGTCGACGGCGCCGCGGGCCTGGGCGCGGACGCCGCGGGGGTGGCCGGTCCCGGGACGGGACGGCGGTCGTCGGATTCAGGACGTTCTGTCACCGCTACAACTCTTTCTGCACGACCCCGCCGGCGCTGCCCGCAGCTGCGGGCGTCGCGGTGGGGTTTCCCATGGTGGACACCGGCCATCCTATCGAGCCGCGCGGCTTAGACTGGCAGCTGACACCGTCCGCGCTCGCGCATGCCCCGGTTCCGGGGGTTGCTCGTACGACGACGCCTCGCCGCCCGGGGCTTCCACGGCGCACAGGCCGAGCCCCGGACCGCCCGAGACCCACTACCGAGGAGTTCCCACCCATGGCCCGCACCACGTCTCTGTCCGGTTTCCCCGAATGGCTCCCGGAGGAACGGATCGTGGAGCAACACGTGCTGGACTCCCTGCGCAGGACCTTCGAACTCCACGGCTTCTCCTCGATCGAGACGCGCGCGGTGGAGACCGTGGAGCAGTTGCTGCGCAAGGGTGAGATCGACAAGGAGGTCTACGGGGTCTCCCGGCTGCAACAGGACGAGGACTCCTCCCGCGAGGACGCGCTGGCGCTGCACTTCGACCTGACCGTGCCGTTCGCCCGCTACGTCGTGGAGAACAGTGGCTACCTCACGTTCCCATTCCGCCGCTACCAGATCCAGAAGGTGTGGCGCGGCGAGCGCCCCCAGGAGGGCCGGGCGCGCGAGTTCACCCAGGCGGACATCGACGTGGTGGGGGACGGCACGCTCGCGTTCCGCTACGACGTGGAGCTCGCGCTCGTGATGATCGAGGCGCTGTCCGAGCTGCCCATCCCGCCGTTCGTACTGCGGGTCAACAACCGCAAGCTCGCCGAGGGTTTCTACCGCGGTGTGGGTCTCACTGACGCCCCCGCGGTGCTGCGTGAGATCGACAAACTCGAAAAGATCGGCGCCGAGCAGGTCTCCCGGAATCTCCAGGACACGGTGGGTGCCACGCCCGAGCAGGCGGAGGCCGCGCTGTCCCTCGCGGCGATCCGCACCGAGGACACGTCCTTCGTGGAGCGCGTGCGGGAACTCGGTGTGAGCAACAACCTGCTGGACGAAGGCCTGAACGAACTCGCCGAGGTCGTGGGGGAGGCCTCCCGCCGCGCCCCCGGCAAGGTCGTGGCGGACCTGTCCATCGCCCGCGGTCTGGACTACTACACAGGCACCGTGTACGAAACGGTCCTCGTGGGTCACGAACAGCTCGGTTCCGTGTGCTCGGGTGGTCGCTACGAGTCCCTCGCGTCCTCCGGGAAGAAGACTTACCCCGGTGTGGGCCTGTCAATCGGTGTGACCCGGTTGGTCACCCGGATCCTGTCCCGCTCCATGGCCCAGGCCTCCCGTTCGGTGCCCTCCGCGGTCCTCGTGGCCCTGAACGACGACGCATCGTGGTCCGCCGCGCAGGACGTCGCCGGGCAGTTGCGCGCTCGCGGGATCGCGACCGAGGTGGCCGCCACGGCTCAGAAGTTCGGCAAGCAGATCCGCTACGCCGAGCGCCGCGGCATCCCGTTCGTGTGGTTCTCCTCGGTGGCCGAGGACGGGAGCCCGACCCACGAGGTCAAGGACATCCGCTCGGGCGAGCAGGTGGCCGCGGACCCCGCATCGTGGCAGCCGCCCGCCGAGGACCTGCACGCCACGGTGCTGCGCGCGGCCACCACGAACGACTGACGCCGGCTCTGTCCTCCGAGAGGCGTGCCCGCGCGCGACGGCCGTGCCCGCGCGCGACGGCTTGTAGACTCGCGGGGACGGGAGCACGCCCTGCTCCGGGGCGCCCGATCCGGTGCGGCTCCGCGGGCACTCGGTGCGACGCGCTCCGCCGGCCCGCGATCCCGACCATCCCATTGATTGAAAAGGTGAATGCACTTGTTGCGAACGCATGAACTCGGCACGTTGACCGTCGAGAACATTGGACAGACCGTCACTCTGGCGGGCTGGGTCGGCCGGCGCCGCGACCACGGCGGCGTGGCGTTCGTGGACCTGCGTGACGCCTCCGGCGTGGCGCAGGTCGTGGTGCGTGACGAGGAGCAGTTCCACCAGCTGCGCAACGAGTACGTCCTGCAGGTCACGGGCACCGTGGAGCGCCGCCCCGAGGGCAACGAGAACCCCAACCTGCCCTCCGGTGAGGTCGAGGTCATGGTGGATGAGCTCACCGTGCTCAACACCGCGGCCCCCCTGCCGTTCCAGATCGACGAGCACGTGGAGGTGGGCGAGGAAGCCCGCCTGAAGTACCGCTACCTGGACCTGCGCCGCCCGCAGCCCGCCCGCATCATGCGGCTGCGTTCCGAGGTCAACCGGGTGGCCCGCACCCTGCTGCACGAGCAGGGCTTCACCGAGGTGGAGACCCCCACCCTCACCCGTTCCACTCCCGAGGGCGCGCGTGACTTCGTGGTGCCGGCACGGCTGTCCCCGGGCTCCTGGTATGCGCTGCCGCAGTCCCCGCAGCTGTTCAAACAGCTGCTGCAGGTGGGCGGGATCGAGAAGTACTTCCAGATCGCCCGCTGCTACCGGGACGAGGACTTCCGCGCGGACCGCCAGCCCGAGTTCACCCAGCTGGACGTTGAGGCCTCCTTCGTGGAGGAGGACGATGTCATCGCCCTGGGCGAGCAGATCGTGAAGTCCCTGTGGGCTCTGATCGGCGTGGACGTCTCGACCCCCATCCCGCGCATGACCTACGCCCAGGCCATGGCCGACTACGGCTCCGACAAGCCGGACCTGCGCTTCGACCTGAAGCTCACGGAGCTCACCGAGTACTTCAAGGACACCCCGTTCCGCGTGTTCCAGGCCCCGTACGTGGGTGCCGTGGTCATGCCAGGCGGTGCATCCCAGCCCCGCCGCCAGCTCGACGCGTGGCAGGAGTGGGCCAAGCAGCGCGGCGCCAAGGGCCTCGCCTACGTGCTGTTCAAGGAGGACGGCGAGATCGCCGGGTCGGTGGCCAAGAACATCTCGGAGGAGGAGAAGGCCGGACTCGCGGAGGCCGTGGGCGCGAAGCCCGGCGACTGCGTGTTCTTCGCCGCGGGCGGGGCCAAGACCTCCCGCGCGCTGCTCGGTGCCGCGCGCGTGGAGATCGGCCATCGCGTGGGCCTGATCGACGAGAATGACTGGGCCTTCGTGTGGATCGTGGACGCGCCGCTGTTCGAGCCCGCGTCCGAGGCGGTCGAGTCCGGCGACGTTGCCGTGGGCTCCGGTGCGTGGACGGCCGTGCACCACGCGTTCACGTCCCCCAAGCCCGAGTTCATGGACACCTTCGACACGGACCCCGGCTCCGCGCTGGCCTACGCGTACGACATCGTGTGCAACGGCAACGAGATCGGCGGCGGTTCCATCCGCATCCACCGCCGGGACGTGCAGGACCGCGTGTTCCGCGTGATGGGGCTCAGCGAGGAGGACGCCCGGGAGAAGTTCGGCTTCCTGCTGGACGCCTTCCAGTTCGGCGCGCCCCCGCACGGCGGCATCGCCTTCGGCTGGGACCGCGTGGTCGCGCTGCTCGCGGGCACCGAGTCCATCCGGGACGTCATCGCGTTCCCCAAGACCGGCAACGGCTACGACCCCCTGACCGCCGCGCCTGCGCCCATCACGGCGCAGCAGCGCAAGGAAGCCGGCGTGGACGCCAAGCCCGAGCCCAAGAAGGCCGAGGCGCCGCGCGAGGCAGCCTCCGCCGACAAGGGCGGCGACGCGAAGTAACGCCATCGACACGTGACACCGTCGCTACGCGCTGCGGGGCCGCCGATCCGGGATGTCACCCCGAGGTCGGTGGCCCCGCCGCGCGAGTGTGATGGACTGACGCCATGAGAATCGTGCTGCAAGTGGCGTCGCGGGCCCGTGTCACCGTGGGTGAACGGGTCACGGGCGAGATCACCGGCCCCGGGCTCGTCGCGCTCGTGGGGGTCACCCACTCGGACACCCCGGAGATCGCCGCGCAGCTCGCGGTCAAGATCGCGGGACTGCGCATCCTGCCGGGGGAGACCTCGTGCGAGGACCGCTCGGCCCCGGTGCTCGTGGTCAGCCAGTTCACGCTGTACGGGGACGTCCGGAAGGGGCGCCGACCGTCGTGGTCCCGCGCCGCCCCCGGGGACGTGAGCGAACCCCTCTTCGAGGCATTCGTGGCGGCGCTGCGTGAGCGCGGTCTGCCGGTGGAGACCGGGGAGTTCGGTGCGCACATGGAGGTCTCGCTCATCAACGACGGGCCCGTGACCCTCGTGGTGGACAGCGACGAGCTGCAGCGCCCGCGTCGCGGCTGAACCCGCGGCGGCCCGTGCGTGTCCGGGGCGGGCAGTAGGGTCGAGGCGTGAGCGATGCATTGTTCGACGTCCCGGATCCCCTGAGCGAGGACGGGTCCGGCCCATCCGCCCACGCGCGGGACCGGGCCCCGTCCCGCGCGCGCTCCCGCGCACCGCTCGCCGTGCGCATGCGCCCCCGCACCGTGGACGAGGTCGTGGGGCAGAAACACCTGTTGCGCACCGGCTCGCCCCTGCGCGGACTGGCCGCGGGGCGCTCGGGGCTCACAGCGGCGTCGTCGGTCATCCTGTGGGGCCCGCCGGGCACGGGCAAGACGACGATCGCGCACGTGATCGCGCGCGGCCACGACACCACCTTCGTGGAGCTGTCCGCCGTCACGGCCGGCGTCAAGGACGTGCGGCGCGTCATGGACGAGGCACTGACCGCGCGCGACCTGCACGGGCGCACCACGGTGCTGTTCCTCGACGAGATCCACCGGTTCACCAAGGCACAGCAGGACGCATTGTTGCCCGGGGTCGAGAACGGGTGGGTGGTCCTCGTGGCCGCTACAACCGAGAACCCCTCGTTCTCCGTGATCGCGCCGCTGCTCTCTCGCTCGCTGCTGCTGACCCTGCAACCGCTCGAGCGCGCGGACATCGGGGAGTTGCTCGACCGCGCGGTGACCGACCCGCGTGGGCTGGACGGCGCCGTCGTCCTGAGTCCCGAGGCGCGCGAGCACCTGCTGGACGTCTCCGGGGGAGACGCGCGCAAGGCGCTCACGTCCCTCGAGGCGGCGGCGGCGGTCGCGCTCTCCCACGCGGCGGCGTCGGACGACGACGCCCATGGCGCCGCGCGTTCCGGGGCCGAGGGCTCGGGTACGGAGGGGTCGGGAGCCGACGCGTCGGACGACGGCGCGGCCGAGCCCGGGGCAGCGGGCGAAACCCCCGACGCATCGGTCGTGACCGTGACGCTGGAGCACGCGCAGGAAGCCGTCAACCGCGCGGCGGTGCGCTACGACAAGCAGGGGGACCAGCACTACGACGTCGTGAGCGCGTTCATCAAGTCGATCCGCGGCTCGGACGTGGACGCCGCGATGCATTACCTGGCCCGGATGATCGAGGCCGGGGAGGACCCCCGGTTCATCGCGCGCCGGCTGATCATCAGCGCGTCGGAGGACATCGGTCTCGCGGACCCCACGGCGCTGCAGACGGCGGTCGCGGCCGCCCAGGCAGTGCAGTTGATCGGGATGCCCGAGGGGCGGATCCCGCTCGCCGAGGCCGTCGCACATCTGGCCACCGCGCCCAAGTCGAACGCCGCGTACCTGGCCATCGACGAGGCCATCGCGGACGTCCGCGCCGGACGTGCGGGGCCCGTGCCCCCGCACCTGCGGGACTCGCACTACCCGGGCGCGAACGAGCTCGGCCACGGCGCGGGCTATGTCTACGCCCACGACACGCCCAACGCGGTGGCCACCCAGCAGTACCCGCCGGACGAGCTCGTGGGGAAGGACTACTACCGGCCCACGGGGTACGGCCACGAACGAGACCTGGCGCAGCGCGTGATCCGGTTGCGCGACATCGTGCGCGGCGACACCCGGCCGTAGGGCGCGGCTACGACGGTGCGTGGTCAGGGCCGTGCTCCCGCGCCGTCCACGTGGTCCAGCACATCCTTGGCGGTCAGGTCGTCGATCACCAGGTCCGTCACCGCGCCCGACCGCAGCGCACCCACGATGCCGCGCACCTTGTGCCGCCCGGACACCACGCACACACGGCGGGGGATCCTGGAGAGATCGGCGGGGGTGGGTCCGGAGGCCCGCCGGTTCAGCTCGATGTCCGAGTAACTGCCGTCCTCGCGGATGAAGACGGTGCAGATATCCCCGACGACGCGGTGCCCGCTCAGACTGCGCAGCTCGGACGAGCTGAGGTGGCCCTCCGTGTAGACCTGGGACAGCACCGGGCCGTGGAAGGCCCCCACGCTGAACACCGCCAGGTCAACACTCGCCCGGGCCGCGAGGATGCGGCGGACCGAGGATTCCTGCCAGAGCAGCGTCCGGGTCTGTTCCCAGTCGAAGAAAGCGGGGGTCGGGAACGGGTACAGCTCGGCGTTGAAGGCCTGCGCCAACGTCGAGAGCAGTGGGGCGGACGCATCCGTGCCGGCCGTCCGCGGCCCGGCGGCCCCGTTGAGCTGCACCACCGAGACGTCCTGGGTGTTGGTGTGGCGCACGTGAGAGGCGATCGCGGAGGTCGTGGTGCCCCACGCGACCCCCAGGGACGTCCCGTCCTGGACCCACAACGCGAGTAGTTGTGCGGTGTAGCGCGAGACCGCGTCGAGTCGTTGGCCGCTATGCGACGCCCGCTGGGTCCCCGCGATGTGCGCCGTGACCCGGAACGTGTCGTGGATGCGACGGGACAGCCGGTCCGTGGGTGTGTCGGGTGGGCGCAGGGTGATCGTCACGATGCCCCTGGCTTTCGCATCCGCCAGCATGCGCGAGACCGTGGACCGTGAGACCCCCAGCCGCTCGGCCACGGCACCCATGGTCATGTCCTGCACGAAGTACAGTTCCGCGGCTTGGTAGAGCAGTGAATCGTCGTGCATCGCCCCTCACCTCCCGTGCACACTTGTGCAAATAGGTTGAGCATACGTGCATCGGCGCGACATGGTAGTGCGCACGGCTACGAAATGGGATGTACGTCACATCCCGGTGCGTAGCGTGGTCCGCAAGAACTGCGGGCCACACCGCATCCACACCGACATTGAGTGAGGAAGATACTGTGACTGCCACCCAATTGAATTCCGAGACCCGTCAGGCCGCGCTCCGTGAAATGAGCGAAGGGGCCGAGTTGGACGTCCTGGTGATCGGCGGTGGCATCACGGGGGCCGGCATCGCGCTGGACGCGGCCACGCGAGGGCTGCGCACCGGCATCGTGGAGGCCCAGGACTGGGCGGGAGGGACGTCCCGCTGGTCGTCCAAGCTGGTCCACGGTGGCCTGCGCTACCTGCAACAGTTCGACTTCAAGCTCGTCACGGAGGCGCTGCACGAACGGGAGCGCCTGCTGTACACGCTGGCTCCCCACCTGGTGAAGCCCGTCCCCTTCCTCTACCCGATCCTGCACCGGTTCTGGGAGCGCCCCTACGTGACGGCGGGCGTCGGTCTCTACGACACCCTGGCCCACGTGGGTTCCAAGGTCGCGTCCATGCCCTTCCACCGTCAGCTCTCGCAGCGCGGCGTGAAGGAGGCGTTCCCCAGCATCAAGCCGGGCGTCATGGTGGGCGCCGTCAAGTACTGGGACGGTCGCGTGGACGATGCCCGTCTGGTGCTGACGCTCATCCGCACGGCCGTGGGCTACGGCGCCCTGGCCGCGACCCGCACGCGAGTCACGGAGCTCCTCAAGAACGACGACGGCGCCGTCGTGGGCGCGCGCGTCACGGACCTGGAGACCGGTACGCAGCACGAGATCCGCGCCCGCAAGGTCATCGCGGCCACCGGCGTGTGGACCGAGGAGACCCAGGACATGGCCCACACGGACGGGGGCCTCAAGGTCCTCGCGTCCAAGGGCATCCACATCGTGGTGCCCCGGGACAGGATCCGCGGCGAGGTGGGTCTGATCCTGCAGACCGAGAAGTCGGTACTGTTCGTGATCCCGTGGGAGCACTACTGGATCATCGGCACCACCGACACCCCCTACGAGCAGGACATCTCGGCCCCCGTGGCCACGGCCGCGGACATCGACTACGTACTCGAACACGCGAACGTGGTCCTGGACGAGCCCCTGACCCGGGACGACGTCATGGGCACCTACGCGGGTCTGCGGCCGTTGCTGCAGCCGGGCGTCAAGGAGGGCACGGAAACCGCGTCCACCAAGATCTCCCGCGAGCACACGGTCGCGGAGGCGACCCCGGGTCTGATCTCGATCGCCGGCGGCAAGTTGACCACCTACCGGATCATGGCCCAGGACGCCGTGGACTTCGCCCTCGGCAAGGAGCGCGCCAAGAGCCTGCCCTCGGTCACCGACCGGACGCTGCTCCACGGTGCCAACGGGTACGTTCCCATGACCCGCCAGGCGGACCGGATCGGCGCACGCCACGGCTGGAGCGACGACATGGTCGAGCACCTGTTGAACCGCTACGGATCGGCCATCACGGAGATCGAGGACCTCGTGGCGGAGCAGGAGGATCTGGCCCGGCCGCTCGCGGCGGCGCCCGCCTACCTGCGGGCCGAGGTGGTCCAGGCGGCGCGGCACGAGGGTGTCCTGCACGTCGCGGACGTCTTCGAGACCCGGACCCGGATGTCCTACGACCAGCCCGATCACGGTCTGGCCGCGGTCGAGGAGGTCGCCGATCTGCTCGCCGCCGAACTGGGCTGGGACGACGCCCGCAAGGAGCAGGAGATCGAGGCCTACCGCGCCGTGTGCGCCGCCGAGGACGCCGCCGCGCAGACCACGGACGACGCCTCCGCGGCGGCCGCGCGCAGCGCAGCCCCCTCGCTCAACACCCTGTGACGTAGGCGGGCGTCCCGTTCCCGCCGACACCGCTTCCCGGTGGCTCACGCCATCGGGAGGCGGTGTGTCCGAATCACCCAACAACGACACGAACTGCAAGGAGTCAATCCATGACCACTTTGAGCGCGATGCTGCCCATGGAGGCGGCGGAAGTGGTGCCCCTGGGCACGGTGTTCTGGTCCGAAGTCCTGGGCACCGCACTGCTGACCCTTCTGGGTGTCGGTGTCGTGGCCAACCACCTGCTGGGCAAGACGAAGGGCAATGCCGGCGGCTGGTTGCTCATCAACTTCGGGTGGGGTATCGCCGTGTTCGCCGGCGTGTACGTCGCCTGGCAATCGGGCGCCCACCTGAACCCCGCCGTGACGGTCGGCATCTGGGCCTCCGGTGCCGATGTCTACGCGCCGGGGGTGGCCATCACCGCCGCGTCGACCTTGGTCTACCTGGCCGCCGAGTTCCTGGGCGCCTTCCTGGGTGCCGTGGTCTGCTGGATCGCGTACAAGCAGCACTACGACGAGCCGCTGGACCCGGCCGCCAAGCTGGGCACGTTCTCCACCGGACCGGAGATCCGCTCCGCGGGGTGGAACGTGCTGACCGAGGTGATCGCCACGTTCGTCCTGGTGTTCGTCATCCTCATGTTCGGCGGGACCCCCTCCGGCCTGGGCCCCCTGGCCGTGGCGCTGCTCGTGGTCGGGATCGGTGCGAGCCTCGGCGGCCCCACCGGCTACGCGATCAACCCCGCGCGTGACCTGGGCCCCCGCGTGGCCCACGCCGTCCTCCCGATCCGGGGCAAGGGTGGCAGCGACTGGGGCTACGCCTGGGTCCCGATCGTGGGTCCCATCCTGGGCGCGCTGCTCGCCGGCGGTGTCTTCCAGTTGTTCCCGGGTGCGGCTTTCTGATCCCCTGAACGCACCACCATCGATTCCTGCCCCTCGACCCAAGGAGTGAGCACCATGAGCAAGCGAAACACCACCAAGACCGCCGAAGGCACCAAGACCACGGGTTCCGGTGATCCCCAGTACGTGATGGCCATCGATCAGGGCACCACGAGTACCCGCGCCATCATCTTCGACCACTCCGGCACCATCGTGGGTGTGGGCCAGTACGAGCACGAGCAGATCTTCCCGCGCGCCGGGTGGGTCGAACACGATGCGCAGGAGATCTGGCGCAACACCCGCCGATGTGTCGCGGACGCCCTCGCGGAGACGGAGCTGACCAAGGACGATCTCGCCGCGGTGGGCATCACCAACCAGCGCGAGACCACCGTGGTGTGGGACAAGAACACGGGCGAGCCCGTGTACAACGCCATCGTGTGGCAGGACACCCGCACGCAGGAGATCGTGGACGAACTCGCCAAGGACGGCGGGGAGGAACGCTTCCGCGAGCTCACGGGTCTGCCCCTGGCCAGCTACTTCGCCGGCCCCAAGGTCAAGTGGATCCTGGACAACGTGGAGGGCGCCCGTGACCGCGCCGAGGCCGGGGACCTGCTCTTCGGTACCACCGACAGCTGGCTCGTGTGGAACATGACCGGCGGCTCCAAGGACGGGGTGCACGTCACGGACGTGACGAACGCGTCCCGGACCCTGCTCATGAACATCGACACCCTCGACTGGAACGAGGAGCTGTGCGAGACCGTGGGCGTGCCCATGTCCATGCTCCCGGAGATCCGCTGCAGCAGCGAGGTCTACGGCAAGGGCCGCGCCCGCGGGTTCCTCAAGCAGGTCCCGATCGCCGGCATCCTGGGTGACCAGCAGGCGGCCATGTTCGGCCAGACGTGTTTCGAACCCGGCATGGGCAAGAACACCTACGGCACCGGCAGCTTCCTGCTCATGAACGTGGGGGAGACCCCGGTGCGTTCCGAGCACGGACTGATCACCACGGTGTGCTACCAGATCGAGGGCGAGAAGCCGGTCTACGCGCTGGAGGGTTCCATCGCGGTCACGGGTTCGCTCGTGCAGTGGGTGCGGGACAATCTGGGATTGATCCAGGACGCCAAGGAGATCGAGCCGCTCGCGCGCGCGGTCGAGGACAACGGTGGGGCGTACTTCGTCCCCGCGTTCTCGGGCCTGTTCGCACCGCACTGGCGTCCGGACGCCCGCGGCGCCCTGGTGGGGCTCACGCGGTACGTGCGCAAGGAGCACATCGCCCGTGCCGTGCTCGAGGCCACCGCGTACCAGTCCCGTGAGGTGGCCGAGGCCATGAACAAGGACTCCAAGCAGGACCTCACCGAGTTGCGCGTGGACGGCGGCATGACGGCCAATGAGCTGCTCATGCAGTTCCAGGCGGATCAGCTGGGTGTGCCCGTGATCCGGCCGAAGATCACCGAGACCACGGCCCTGGGCGCCGCGTACGCGGCCGGTCTCGCCGTGGGCTTCTGGGCGGACCTCGAGGAGATCTCCCGCAACTGGGCCGAGGACAAGCGCTGGGACCCCCAGGGGGACCGTGAGCAGCAGGACAAGCTGTTCCGCAACTGGGGCAAGGCCGTGACCAAGTCGCTCGACTGGGTGAACGAGGACGTGGACTGAATCGGCTATAGTGGACGGTTGGCTGGCACGTCGCGCCGGCGCATTCCCGGGACCCGTGGCACCCTCACGATCCCGCGCGTGCCCGGCGGACGCTAGGTCCGTCGGATTGCGGCTGATCCGCACCTCTCCCGTGGGAACCGATTCCCGCGCCGGAGGCCAGTACCACCCAGAACGGAACGCGGGTCCATCCCGTACGCCGTCGAACCGCATGAAAGGCAAGTTGTGTCCAACAGCTCCAACAGTGTTCGTGTGCGCCGTCAGGTGCGCAAGTCCCGTGCCCTCGGCATCCCGCTGACGCCGAAGGCCGAGAAGTACTTCGAGCGCCGCCCGTACGCTCCCGGTGAGCACGGCCGTGCCCGCCGCAAGCAGGACTCCGACTACAAGGTCCGGCTGATGGAGAAGCAGCGGCTGCGCGCGCAGTACAACATCCGCGAGAAGCAGATGCACCGCGCGTACGTCGAGGCCAAGCGTGTCGAGGGCCAGACCGGTGAGAACCTCATCGCCCTGCTCGAGACCCGTCTCGACGCCCTTGTCCTGCGTGCCGGCTTCGTCCGCACGATGGCCGCTGCCCGCCAGGCCGTGGTGCACCGCCACATCATGGTGGACGGTCAGCGCGTGGACCGCCCCTCGTACCGCGTGCGCCCGGGCCAGACGGTCCACGTGCACCCGCGCTCCGAGAAGATGGTCCCGTTCCAGATCGCCGCGACCGGCGCCAACCAGGATGTCCTCCCGGACACCCCGGCCTACCTGGACGTCACGATCGACCGTCTGCAGGCCAAGCTCACGCGCAAGCCGCAGCGTTCCGAGGTCCCCGTGACCTGCGAGGAACAGCTCGTGGTGGAGTACTACGCACGGATGGTCTGATCCTCCGTGCCCTCCGTCGCCCGTGTCACGGGTGACGGGCGAACAGCCCGCGGCCCTCGGCTGCGGGCTGTTCGCGTCCCGGGGACGACGGCGCACGGGCACACCGGGCCCGGTGGCGCCGGATTCCCCGTTGCACCCGGGTTCTTGGGTAGAGTTGCGCTTCGGTCGGTCTTGCGCGCGGGTCCGACCCTGATCTCGAAGTAGGAACGGAGTTGTGGTCGCCCATGGACGGTGGGGATATCGCCGGATTGCTCGCGGCATTGGTCTTCGCGGTGCTCGTGGGGTTGCTCGCGGTGCCCATCATCAAGCTAGGTCGTGTCTTCGATGAGTTGCGCCTGAGCATCCGCTCCATCAACGACGGCACCGCCCCGCTGATCGACGAGGTCACGCGTACCGTGGCCACCACCAACACCCAGCTCGAGAAGGTGGACGGGATCACGTCCAACGTCTCGGACGCCTCCGCCAATGTCTCCGCACTGTCCTCCCTCGTGGCCTCCACGGTGGGGCAGCCGCTGATCAAGGTCGCGTCCTTCTCCCACGGGCTGCGCCGCGCGTTCAGCCCCCAGGCCGGTGCCCAGACCCGGCCCGGCCCCCATACCGAGCCCGGTGCCGCGCCCGGTGGCGCGGCGACCGGCACGACCACCGGGTCCACGGACGCGCACGCCGCAGGCCGTGCGACCGGGCCCACGGACACCAGGAGCTGAGCATGGGTTTGTGGTCCAAACTCGCACTGCTCGCCGCGGGCGCCGTGGTGGGCGGAGCGGCCACGCGCGTGGCCTCCGACCCCGCCGCACGCGAGGCGATCGGGCGGCAGGTGCAGAGCGGCACCCAGGGTGCGGTGGCCCGCCACGGCTCCGAGGGCGCCGTCGAACGCCGCGCGAGCGGGAGCGCCGTGGAGCTCTTCCGCACCGCCGCGCGGCGGTTCCAGGACTTCGCCGCCCGGGTGCGCGCGGGGATGAACGAACGCGAGGCCGAGCTGCACGAGAAGTTCGGCGTGCGCACGCCCGTGGACCACACCGCGAACCACCCGGACGCCCCGCACCACGCCGCACCACCGCCGGATGCCCCGTGGCGGGCGGACACCGCCCACGAACCGGGCCCCGCACCGGGCGACCCCCGGGGTCGGATCATCACACACGTCCCATCGGAAGGGAATGACCGGTAATGCTCTCCCATGAGATCACACAGCGCTGGCTAAGCTACTTCGAGGGCAAGGGCCACCAGGTGGTGCCCTCGGCCTCGCTGGTGTCGCAGCAGCCCGGAGCCATGTTCACCATTGCCGGTATGGTCCCGTTCATCCCGTACTTCCTGGGCCAAGAGACGCCCCCGTACTCGCGGGCCACCTCGGTGCAGAAGTGTATCCGCACCCTCGACATCGACGAGGTCGGCAAGACCGCCCGGCACGGCACGTTCTTCCAGATGGCCGGGAACTTCTCCTTCGGTGACTACTTCAAGTCCGGCGCGATCCCCATGGCGTGGGAGCTGCTGACCTCCTCGCTCGAGGACGGCGGCTTCGGGCTGGACCCGGAGCGGTTGTGGGTCACCGTGTACGAGGGGGACCAGGAGTCTTACGACCTGTGGCACGACACCGTGGGGTTGCCCGCCGAGCGGATCCAGCGCATGGGCCGGGACGAGAACTACTGGGACACCGGCCAGCCGGGCCCCGCGGGTCCCGACTCCGAGATCTTCTACGACCGCGGCCCGCGCTACGGCCAGGACGGCGGTCCGGCCGTGGACGACGAGCGGTTCATCGAGATCTGGAACCTCGTGTTCATGCAGTACCAGCGTGGCGAGGGCAACGGCAAGGACTACGAGATCCTGGGGGACCTGCCCCAGAAGAACATCGATACCGGTCTCGGCGTGGAGCGCCTGGCCATGCTGCTGCAGGGCGTGGAGAACTTCTACGAGACGGACCAGGTCCGCCCCGTGCTCGACGCCGCCGCCGAACTGTCCGGTCGCGCCTATCGCGGCGCGGAGAAGCCGGGGGAGCAGGGCTACGAGGACGACGTCCGCATGCGCGTCGTCGCCGACCACGTGCGCTCCTCGCTCATGCTGATCGCGGACGGTGTCACGCCGGGCAACGAGGCCCGCGGGTACATCCTGCGCCGCTTGTTGCGCCGCGCGGTGCGCGCGATGCGCCTGCTCGGGGTGACGGACCCTTGCCTGCCCGTGCTGCTGCCACGCTCTCGCGACGCGATGAAGGGCGTCTACCCCGTGGTCGAGGATGACTTCGAACGGATCTCCAAGATCGCGTACGCCGAGGAACGCGCGTTCCTCAAGACCATCGAGTCGGGCACCACCCGCCTCGAGCACGCCGTGGAGCTCGCCAAGGGCGAGAAGCGCGCCCTGAGCGGCGCGGACGCGTTCGCGCTGCACGACACGTTCGGTTTCCCCATCGACCTGACCCTGGAGATGGCCGGCGAGGCGGGCGTGGCCGTGGACGAGCGGGCCTTCCGTGAGCTCATGGCCGAGCAGCGTGAGCGGGCCCAGCAGGACGCGCGCGCCAAGAAGGGCGCCATGGCGGACCTGTCCGAACTGCGCCGCCTGTTGAACGACCACGGCAGCCGGTTCACGGGCTACACCGAGCTCGTGACCCCCACGACCGTGCGCGCGATCCTCGCCGACGGCGTCCCGGTGCCCGCGGCGAGCGAGGGCGCGCGCGTGGAGGTCGTACTCGAGGCCACGCCGTTCTACGCCGAGTCCGGTGGCCAGGCCGCCGACACCGGCGTGATCGACTCCGCGGACGGGCTGCGCCTGACCGTGGAGGACGTCCAGCAACCCGTCAAGGGACTGTCCGTGCACCGGGTCACCGTGGCCGCGGGCCAGGTCGTCACGGGTGACGAGGTCACCGCGCGCGTGGACTCGCGGCGCCGTCACGACGGCGAGGCCGCCCACTCGGGCACGCACGTGATCCACGCGGCGCTGCACGACGTGTTGGGTCCCGACGCCGTCCAGCGCGGGTCGTTCAACAAGGAGGGTTACCTGCGCTTCGACTTCTCCCACGGGGAGGCCCTCACGCCGTCCCAGGTGCAGGAGATCGAACAGATCGCCAACACCGCGATCCGGGACGACTTCGAGGTCGTGACCCGCGAGATGCCGCTCGCCGAGGCCAAAAAGCTCGGGGCGATGTCCCTGTTCGGTGAGAAGTACGGGGACGAGGTGCGCGTGGTCGAGATGAACGGCCCGTGGTCACGTGAACTGTGCGGTGGCACGCACGTGGGCTCCACGTCCCAGCTCGGCTCGCTGTCCCTGGTCTCGGAGCAGTCCGTGGGCTCGGGCAACCGCCGTGTGGAGGCGCTCGTGGGGTTGAATTCGTTCAACCACCTGGCCGCCGAGCGCACCCTGGTCAACCAGCTCACGGGCATGCTCAAGGTCCAGTCCAGCGCCGAACTGCCCGAGCGCCTCGCGGCGACGCTCGAGAAGCTCAAGGAGACCGAGCGACAGCTCGCGGGGCTGCGCCAGCAGCAGCTGCAGGCGCAGGCCGGCCAGCTCGCGCAGGACGCGCAGACCGTGGGCTCCGTGCGCGCCGTCCTGCACGACGCCGGTGAGATCGCCTCGGCGGACGCTCTGCGCACCCTCGCTCTCGACCTGCGCGCCCGTCTGGGATCCGACGCCGCCGTGGCCGCGGTGACCGGTGTCGCGAACGGGCGCCCGCTCGTCGTCGTCGCCGTCAACGACGCCGCTCGCGACGCCGGCCTGGCCGCGGGCCAGCTCGTGCGCACCGCAGCGACCGCGCTCGGTGGTGGCGGAGGCGGAAAGCCGGACGTGGCCCAGGGCGGCGGTTCCGACCCGGCCCGCATCCCCGACGCGCTGGCCGGGATCCGCCAGCAGATCCTGGCCACGGCGGGCTGATGCCGCAACCCTTCGCACGCGGTGTGCGCATGGGCGTGGACGTGGGGACGGTCAGGGTCGGTATCGCCCTGACCGACCCCGACGCCGTGCTCGCGACCCCGCACGACACCCTCGGGCGGGACAGCAACCCCCGTAAGGCCTTCGATGTGAAGATCATCACCCGGTTGTGCGAGGAACGGGACGTGGTGACCGTCTACGTGGGGCTGCCGCGCAGCCTCGACGGCGGTGAGAATGCCTCGACGCGGATGGCTCGTGATTACGCGGCCTCACTGGTTCGTCGGTTAGGCTCACGGGGGTGCACTACAGCGGTGCGCCTGGTGGACGAGCGGTTGTCCACGGTGAGCGCGCACCGGTCGCTGTCGGACTCGGGTGTGTCACGACGTCATCACATGGACAGGGTCGATCAGGCCGCCGCGGTGACGTTCCTGCAGACGGCGGTGGACGAGGGGCGGCGGACCGGTACGGAACCGGGCGAACCCGTCCCCGACCGGGCTGCTGATTAGAGTTGACCGTGCGGGCGGTGATCCTGGCCCGCAGCACCCCACATGTGCACCATGAACGGCGGACGGAGAGAATTCGTGAGCGGAGAGAATTCGTGAGCAGAGAGCCGCGGGAGACCGGCACCGGTGACGGACAGGGCCACCGGTCCGACGGTGACGTGCTGACCTCTTCGAACGACGCGGGGGAATCCCGCCTGGCGGGGGCCTTCGAACACCACGACGTGACCCCGGAACAGCGGCAGCGCCGCAAGGTCCGTTCGCGCGCGTCCCTGGCCACGGCGATCGCGCTGTTCATCGCGGCTCTGGTCGTGGTTGTGGCCGTCCTGGGGTCCGCGTTCGGTCTGTTCGAACGCAAGGACTACCGCGGTTCCGGGGACCAGGACGTCACGTTCTCCGTGGCGGACGGCAGTTCCACGGGACAGATCGCCCAGGACCTGCAGGCGCAGGACATCGTGGCCAACGCCTCCCACTTCGTCTCCACGTTCCAGCAGCGCTACCCAGAGCAGTTCATCCAGCCCGGGGAGTACCAGCTCAAGACCCGCATGAGCTCCGACGCCGCCATCGACGCCCTCATGGAACGGGGGGAGGCCACCCACTATGCGGCCATCCCCAAGACCCAGCGCAAGGGGGACACGTTCGCGGCCCTGAGCCAGGCCACCGGGATCGACAAGTCCGAGTTCGAGAAGCTCGCCACGGACAAGGCCAAGTTCGGCATCCCGGACCGCTTCCCCGACCTGGAGGGCTGGCTGCACCCGGGGGAGTACCACTTCCCGCTCGACGCCACCGCGGAGCAGATCCTGCAGGAAATGGTGGACCGCACCAAGGACACGCTGTCCAAGAACAACGTCCCCGAGGACCGCTGGTTCGAGGTGCTCACGATCGGCTCCATCGTGGAGTTCGAGGGCACGCCCCAGGTCTACCGTTCCGTGGCCGGGGCGATCGAGAACCGGATCAACAACCCGAACGGCGAGACCAGCGGCTTCATCCAGTCGGATGCCTCCGTGACCTACGGGCTCGGCAAGACCACCGTGCACCTTACTGACGAGGAGAAGCGGGACAAGTCCAATCCGTACAACACGTACGCGAACCCGGGCCTGCCCGTGGGTCCCATCGGGTCCCCGAGCGACGACGCGATCGCCGCAGCGGCGAACCCCGAGAAGAACGACTACTACTACTGGGTAACGGTGAACCTCGACACCGGTGAGACCAAGTTCTCCAAGACGTACGAGGAGCACCAGCGCTACGTGCAGGAGTACCAGCAGTGGTGCTCGGACAACCCCGGTAAGTGCTCCTGAGGGGCGCGCGATGACGCGATCCTCTGTGCGGGCCGCGGTGCTGGGGCACCCCGTGGGCCACTCTCTGTCCCCGGTGCTGCACGCGGCCGCCTACGAGGCCCTGGGGCTCACGGCGCACTACACGCGCCGGGACGTGCCCGTGGGCGAATGGGACACCTTCTGGGCGGACGCCCGGGCTGCGGGGGACTGGGGCGGGTTCTCGGTCACCATGCCCCTGAAACCCCTCGCCGCCCGAGACGCCGACCGGGTCATCCCGCTCGTGCGGGCGCTCGGCGTGGCCAACACACTCACGTTCGAGGACGACGGACGCGTGGTCGCGGACAACACAGATGTCATGGGCATCATGTCCGCCGTGAGCGCGGCCGGCGCGATCCCGGAGACCCCGCGCGCCGTCGTGCTCGGCGGAGGGGCCACCGCCAGCGCGGCCGTCGCGGCCCTGCACGGGCTCGGGGCCGAGACGGTGGACGTCGTCGTGCGGACACCCTCGCGCGCACGGACCCTCGATGCCGTGGCGCGGGCGGTGGGCACCGAGGTGCGCACCGTGGCGTGGGAGTACGCCGCCGAGGCACTGCACACCGCGGACGTGGTCGTGGCGACCTTGCCCCCGCGCGGTGCGGACGAGCTCGCGTTGCAGTGGCGCGCCCAGGCGCCGTCGGTGTCCGGCGTGCTGCTCGACGCCGCGTACGACCCGTGGCCCTCACGGCTGGCGTCTGCATGGCAGGACGCGGGGGGCGCGATCGCCCCCGGTGTCGATATGCTGATCTTCCAGGCCGTGGATCAGGTCCGCTGGTTCACGCAGGGCGATCCCCTCGCGGCGATACCGCACGAGGACAGGGTGACCGCGGCCATGTGTCGCGCGGTGGGACGGCCCGAACGTGGCATCCCGCAGCGCGTGCGCATCGCGCAGGCCACACGACTCGCGCCGTGACCCGGCGCGCGTGCCGCCCGGGCCGGGGCGCACGACCGAGCGAAACGAATTGACCGCGGGGCGTGGACCCCGGGCGAGAACTGGAGTGTTTTGATGTTGCGTTGGCTCACGGCCGGGGAATCACACGGTGAGGCGCTCGTGGGGATCATCGAAGGTGTCCCCGCCGGTGTGGAACTGACCACCGGGATGATCCAGGACGCGCTGGCCCGGCGCCGGCTCGGGTACGGCCGCGGCGCCCGCATGAAATTCGAACAGGACCGCGTGCGCATCCTGGGCGGGGTCCGCCACGGGCTCACGCAGGGCGGGCCGGTCGCGATCGAGATCGCCAACACGGAGTGGCCCAAGTGGCAGGACGTCATGAGCTCCGACCCGGTGGATCCCGCGGTGCTCGAGGGCCGGGCCCGCAACGCGCCCCTGACCCGCCCGCGCCCCGGTCACGCGGACCTCACCGGCATGCAGAAGTACGACTTCGCCGAGGCCCGCCCCGTGCTCGAACGGGCGTCGGCCCGAGAGACGGCCACGCGCGTGGCGCTCGGTGTCGTGGCCTCCCAGGTCCTCGCGGCCCTCGGGGTGCGGCTCGTGTCCCACACGACCGCGATCGCGGAAGTGTCGGTGCCCGAGGGCGCCGCGCTGCCCGGCCCGGACGACGTCGCCGCGCTGGATGCCGACCCGCTGCGCTGCTTCGACGCCGGGACCTCCGAGGCCATGGTGGCCGCGGTGGACGAGGCGCACAAGGCGGGGGAAACCCTGGGCGGCGTCGTCGAGGTGCTCGCCGAGGGCCTGCCCCCGGGACTCGGCTCGTACGTGCACTGGGACCGACGCCTGGACGCGCGCCTGGCTGGGGCCCTGATGGGCATCCAGGCCATCAAGGGCGTGGAGGTCGGGGACGGGTTCCGTACCGCCGCGCGCCCGGGCTCCGCGGCCCACGACGAGACGCTGGCTGCCGACGGGACCGTGCACCGGGTCTCCAATCGCGCCGGCGGCATCGAGGGCGGCATGTCGATCGGTGACCTGTTGCGCGTGCGTGCCGCGATGAAGCCCATTGCCACGGTCCCGCGCTCGCTGCACACCGTGGACGTGGCCACGGGTGAACCCGCCCGCGCCCACCACCAACGCTCGGACGTGTGTGCGGTACCCGCGGCCGGCGTGGTGGCCGAGGCCATGGTCGCGCTCGTGCTCGCCCAGGCCGCCCTCGAGAAGTTCGGCGGCGACTCGATCACCGAGACGGTACGCAACAAGGACGCCTACCTCGCGGGGATCCCCGCCAACCTGCGCACGTCCCCCGAGCTCGCGGACCCCGCCGCGCTGGCCGCCCTGGACGAGGTGCGCGGGGACCTGGCGTGACGCGCCCCGCCCTGCCCGTGGTGCTGATCGGGCCGATGGCGGCGGGCAAGTCCCACGTGGCACAGCATCTCGCGGAGCACTACGGGTTGCCCCACGTGGACACCGATCGCGTGATCGAGTCCCGCTACGGACCCATCCCGCGGTTGTTCCGCGCCCGCGGGGAGGCCGAGTTCCGCCGGATCGAGGCGCAGGTCGTCGCCGAGTTGCTCGACGACCCCGACACTGCCGGGTCCGTGATCTCCCTGGGCGGGGGCGCACCCATGTCCCCGCTCGTGCAGCCGCTGCTGGCCGGGCACACGGTCGCATACCTGGAGGTGGACCTGGACACCGTCCGTCCGCGGATCAAGGGCAACACGACCCGCCCCATGCTCCAACCGGATCCCGAGGCCCGCTGGAGCCAGATCATGGCCGAGCGCCGCGAGACCTTCGAACGCCTCGCGACCATCCGGCTCGACGGCGCCGCGCCGCGCACCGTGGCGCAGATCGCCCGTGAGCTCTACCTCGCGCTGGGCGAACCGATCGCGCAGCCGCGCGGAAAGGAACACACCGCATGAGTGATCCCGTCAGCATCCCCGTCCACGGCGGTCCCGACAACCGCTACGACGTCCTCGTGGGCAACGGCCTGTTGAACCGCGTGCCCGAACTGCTGGGCGAGCGCGTCAAGAAGGTGCTCATCATCCACCCCCGCGCGCTGCGCGCCACGGGTGACGTGGTGCAGCAGAACCTCTCCGCCGTCGGGATCCAGAGCTTCGTGGCCGAGATCCCGGACGCTGAGGAGGGCAAGCGCGTGGAGGTCGCGGCGTTCTGCTGGCAGATCATGGGCCAGTCGGACTTCACGCGCACGGACGCCGTGGTCTCCGTGGGCGGCGGCGCCGTGACGGACCTCGCCGGTTTCGTGGCCGCCACGTGGTTGCGCGGGGTGCGCGTGATCCACCTGCCCACCACGCTGCTGGGCATGGTGGACGCCGCCGTGGGCGGGAAGACCGGGATCAACACCGCGGAGGGCAAGAACCTCGTGGGAGCATTCCACCCACCGGCCGCGGTCGTGTGCGATCTGGACTCACTGCAGACCCTGCCGCAGAACGAGCTGCTCACGGGCATGGCCGAGGTGGTCAAGTGCGGGTTCATCGCGGACCCGCGCATCCTCGAGCTGATCCGGGAGAACCCGCAGGAGGTGCGGGACGCGGCGTCGCCCGTGGCGCGCGAGCTGATGGAGCGCGGGATCCGGGTCAAGGCCGAGGTCGTCTCCTCGGACCTGAAGGAATCCGGGCGGCGCGAATACCTCAACTACGGCCACACACTGGGGCACGCGATCGAGCACAATGAGCGTTACCAGTGGCGCCACGGCGCGGCGGTGTCGGTGGGCATGGTCTTCGCGGCGGAACTCGGGCGCGCGGCCGGGTCGTTGTCCGACGACGTCGTGCACGAGCACCGCGAGATCCTCACGTCCCTGGGGCTGCCCGTGACGTATCGCGCGGACCAGTGGCCCCGGTTGCTCGAGGTCATGAAGCGGGACAAGAAGACCCGCGGCAACCTGTTGCGCTTCGTGGTGCTGGACCGGATCGCCGCACCGCGGATCATGGAGGTCCCGGACCCCGCGATCCTCTTCGCGTGCTACCAGGAGATCGCGGAGTGAGCCCGCGCGGACGGCACGGCGAGCGCCGTCGTCCGCGCCCCTGAGCACTGCTCGGCTGGCACGGCGGGCGGGCGCACGCGGTAGACTGGTCCGGCTCCACGCGCCCCGCCGCCGTGCGGCGACGTTCCCGACGAGAAAGTGACACCGTGGCAACCAGCAACGACATCAAGAACGGCACCATCCTCAAGCTCGACGGCAACCTCTGGCAGACCATCGAGTTCCAGCACGTCAAGCCCGGGAAGGGTGGCGCGTTCGTGCGCACCAAGCTGCGCAACGTGACCAGCGGCAAGGTGGTGGACAAGACGTTCAATGCCGGTGCCAAGATCGAGACCGCCACGGTGGATCGCAGCGAGTACCAGTACCTGTACCAGGACGGCGAGGACTACGTCTTCATGGACAACTCCACGTACGACCAGATCACGGTGCCGGCCGCCGTCGTGGGGGACGCCGCGAACTTCATGCTCGAGAACCAGAACGTGACCGTGGCCATGCACGAGGGCGCGCCCCTGTACATCGAGATGCCGCCGTCGGTCGTGCTCGAGATCACCTACACCGAGCCGGGTCTGCAGGGTGACCGCTCCACGGGCGGCACCAAGCCCGCCACGGTCGAGACCGGCTACCAGATCCAGGTCCCGCTGTTCCTCGAGCAGGGCACCAAGGTCAAGGTCGACACCCGCACCGGTGACTACCTGGGACGCGTCAACGAGTGAGCGGCGCCCGGAGCAAGGCCCGGATCCGCGCCGTCGAGATCCTGTTCGAGGCCGAACAACGTAACGAATCCGTCCGGGACGCCTTGGTGCGGCGGCGGGAGAACTCCTCCTCGCCCATCAACCCGTACACGGTGGACATCCTCGAGGGCGTCCACGACCGGCGCGAGGACATCGACGAGTTCCTGGAGACCTACTCCCAGGGCTGGGAGCTGGACCGGATGCCGGCGGTGGACCGCAACGTGCTGCGGGTGGGGGCATGGGAGCTGCTGTACAACTCGGAGATCCCGGACGGCGTGGCCGTCGCGGAGGCGGTGGCCGTGGCCCGGCAGTTGTCCACGGACGATTCGCCTCGCTTCGTCAACGGGCTGCTGGGGCGGCTGCAGAAGGTCAAGCCCTCCCTGCTCGACGACTGAACCCACCCCGGTCCGTGCTCGCCACGGGCCGGGGTTTTTCGTGTGGTAGCTTCGACTACGGATCGCACCCTTTAAGTCCGTCCGGTGAGGCGGGGAAGGAGGCGGCACGTGAGCGTGCCCGAACACGCCGAGCAGTCACCGCGGAGCATGACGTCCCGCGTAATTCTCTCGACACCCGACATCGACCGGGCCCTGTCCCGGATCGCCCACGAGATCCTCGAGTCCAATAAGGGCTCCCGGGGCCTCGTGCTGCTGGGGATCGCCCGTCGCGGCTACCCCTTGGCCCAGCGGTTGGCCGCCAAGCTCGAGCAGATCGACCCCGACTTCCACGCGCAACAGAGCACGGGTCAGCTCGACATCACGATGTACCGCGACGACCTGCGGCGTCATCCCGCGCGCACCCCGCAACCCACGGTGATCCCGGACTCCGGGATCGACGGGCGCACCCTGGTGCTCGTGGACGACGTCCTGTTCTCGGGGCGCACGATCCGCGCGGCCCTGGACGCCCTCGTGGACGTGGGACGCCCCAACGCGGTGCGCCTGGCCGTGCTCGTGGACCGTGGCCACCGCGAGCTGCCCATCCGCGCGGATCACGTGGGCAAGAACCTGCCCACGTCCTCCCACGAGAAGGTCCGCGTGCTGCTGCGCGAGTCCGATCCCCAGCCGCGCGTGAGGGGTCACGAGGACTGCGTGATCATCGACTCGCCGGTGGTCTCCGACGATGACGTCGCCCGCGCCCCCGGTACCGCCGGGAAGGGGCCGCGCGTATGAAGCACCTGCTGACGACCAACGAGCTGAGCTACCCCGAGGCAGTGCGGATCCTGGACACCGCGGACCAGATGGCCGCCGTGTCCTCGCGCTCGGTCAAGAAACTGCCCGCCCTGCGTGGGCGCACCGTGGTCAACCTGTTCTTCGAGGACTCCACGCGCACGCGGATCTCGTTCGAGACCGCGGCCAAACGGCTCAGCGCGGACGTGATCAACTTCTCCGCCAAGGGCTCCTCGGTGTCCAAGGGCGAGTCGCTCAAGGACACCGCACAGACGCTCATGGCCATGAGCGCGGACGCCGTGGTGATCCGCCACGCGTCCTCCGGCGCCCCGCAGCAGCTCGCGGACTCCGGGTGGATCGACGCCGCGGTGATCAACGCCGGGGACGGCAAGCACGCGCACCCCACCCAGGCCCTGCTCGACGCCATGACCCTGCGCCGCGTGCGCTCGCGGGCCACGGGCATGGCGAGCACCGGGATGGACCTCGAAGGAATGCACGTGGTGATCGTGGGGGACGTGCTGCACTCCCGCGTGGCCCGCTCCAACGTGTGGTTGCTCACGACCCTGGGCGCACGCGTCACGCTCGTGGCCCCGCCCACCCTGGTTCCCGTGGCCATGGACGACTGGCCGTGCGAGGTCGGCTACGACCTGGACGCCGTGCTGGCCGAGGCCCCGGACGCCGTGATGATGCTGCGGTTGCAGCGTGAGCGCATGAACGCCGCGTTCTTCCCGAGCGAGGCCGAGTACACGCGAGGCTGGGGGCTCACATCCCAGCGCGTGCAGCGCCTCGAGCACATGGGTGCGCCCACGGTGTTCATGCACCCCGGGCCCATGAACCGCGGCCTGGAAATTTCCTCAGAGGCCGCCGACTCCCCGCGCTCCACCGTGTTGGAGCAGGTGGCCAACGGTGTGGCCGTGCGGATGGCCGTGTTGTTCCTATTGCTCTCCGGCGACGAGAGCTCCCCGTACCCGAGCGAGAACTGAGGTGGCCCGCATGAGCTCCTACCTGATCAGCAACGCCCGCCCCGAGGGCGGTGAGCCCGCGGACCTGTTGCTCACGGACGGGGTGATCGCCGCCGTGGGGCCCGTGGGCACCCTGGACGTGCCCGAGGGCACGGACGTGATCGACGCCGCCGGCGCCGTGGCCCTTCCGGGTCTCGTGGACATGCACACCCACCTGCGCGAACCGGGTCACGAGGACGCGGAGACCGTGGAGACCGGAACGCGTGCGGCGGCCCGCGGCGGGTTCACCGCGGTGTTCGCGATGGCCAACTCCCACCCCGTGGCGGACACCGCCGGCGTGGTTGAGCAGGTGTGGCAGCTGGGCCGCGACGCTGGGTGGTGCGACGTCCACCCCGTGGGCGCGGTCACGGTGGGGCTCGGGGGCACGCAGCTGTCCGAGATCCGCGCGATGGCGGAGTCCCGCGCGGGTGTACGGATGTTCTCCGACGACGGCAAGTGCGTCCACGACCCCGTTCTGATGCGCCGGGCCCTCGAGTACGTCAAGTCCTTCGGGGGGATCATCGCCCAGCACGCCCAGGAACCGCGCCTGACCGAGGGCGCCCAGATGAACGAGGGCGCGGTCTCCGCTGACCTCGGTCTCACGGGCTGGCCCGCGGTGGCCGAGGAGGCGATCATCGCCCGGGACGTGCTGCTGACCCAGCACGTGGACTCCCGCCTGCACATCTGCCACCTCTCCACCAAGGGGTCCGTGGACATCGTGCGCTGGGCCAAGGAGCGCGGCGTGGCCGTGACCGCGGAGGTCACCCCGCACCACCTGTTGCTCACCGACGAACTCGTGCGCACCTTCGACCCCGTCTACAAGGTCAACCCGCCGCTGCGCACGGACGACGACGTCCAGGCCCTGCGCCGTGCCGTGGCCGAGGGCACGATCGACGTGATCGGCACGGACCACGCCCCGCACACCGCGGAGGACAAGGAATGCGAGTGGAGCTGCGCGGCCCACGGTATGACGGGTCTGGAGACCGCCCTCGCGGTGGTCCAGTCGACCCTCGTGGACACCGGGTTGATCGGGTGGGAGCGCGTGGCGCAGATCATGTCCCGCACCCCCGCCCGGATCCTGGGCCTGACCGACCAGGGCCAGGAACTGGCCCCCGGGGCCACCGCGAACATCGTGCTGTGGGACCCCAGCGGGCAGACCCCCGTGGATCCCACGATCCACGCGTCCAAGGGCCGCAATAGTCCGTACCGGGGGATGACCCTGCCCGGCGGTGTGCGCGCCACGTTCTACCGCGGTCACCCCGTGGCGCGTGACGGCGAACCCGCCACGCCGCTGACCCGCTGACCACCCCCACGAAAGGCCGCCCATGTCGGACAAGCTCGTACCCACCCTGTTGACCATCCTGATCGTCGTGGTGCTCTTCGCCCTGATCCGGTGGGGTTGGCGGGGTCGGGTGCGACGCCAGGCGGGCTTGGCCGCGCCGGCCCAGGCGCCCCGGGACCTGCTGCAGCGGGCCACCGCGCGCGTGGACGGGATGTACGTGGTCACCACCTACACCGCCCAACCGCTCGAACGTATCGCGGGGCATGACCTGGGGGTGCGCACGAACGCGGAGGCGATCGTGGCCCCGGACGGTGTGTTCCTCAACCGCCAGGGCGCCCCGGACGTGTTCATTCCACGGGCGGATCTGCGCGCAGTGTCCACCGCGTCCGGGATGGTCGGCAAGTTCGTGGAACGCGACGGACTCGTGGTGCTGACCTGGGACCTCGGGGACACCCGCGTGGACACCGGCTTCCGCGCGCGCACCGGTGAGGGATCCCGGCAACTGGAGGACGCGGCGTCGGCCCTGCTGGACGCCTGAGAACCGAATTCCCGGGAGCCCTCACGCTCCCGGCACGCTCAACGAAAGGAGTTCGCCATGAACTCACCACGCATCGAACCGGCCGTCATGGTCCTCGAGGACGGCACGGTGTTCGAGGGCCGCGCCTGGGGTGCCCCCGGGACGGCCTTCGGCGAAGCGGTCTTCGCGACCGGGATGACCGGCTACCAGGAGACCCTGACCGACCCCTCGTACGCGGGGCAGATCGTGATCCAGACCGCCCCGCACATCGGCAACACGGGCGTGAACCTGGACGACATGGAATCCCGCAAGATCTGGGTCAACGGCTTCGTGGTGCGTGACCCCGCCCGCCGGCCCTCCAACTGGCGCAGCGAGCGCAGCCTGGACGAAGAGCTCGCCGAGCAGGGCATCACCGGGATCCAGGGCGTGGACACCCGCGCGCTGACCCGCCACCTGCGGGACAAGGGTGCGATGCGCGCCGGGATCTTCTCCGGCGATCAGGCCGGTGAGCCCGTGGCCCAGCTCGTGCAGCGGGTCACCGAGCAGCCGGGGATGGCGGGCCGTGCGCTCGCCGAGCACGTGAGCACGGACGAGACCTACGCGGTGGAGCCGCGCGAGCACGGCTGGGACGCCCCGGTGCGCCACGAGGTGGTCGCGGTGGACCTGGGGATCAAGTCCATGACCCCGCAGCGCCTGGCCGAACGCGGGGTACGTGTGCACGTGGTGCCCGCGGACGTGAGCTTTGAGCAGGTGCAGGCGCTGCACCCGGACGGCGTGTTCTTCTCGAACGGCCCGGGGGACCCGGCCACCGCGGACGAGCAGGTGGCCCTGCTGCGCCGCGTGCTGGATGAGGGCATCCCGTTCTTCGGGATCTGCTTCGGTAACCAGCTGCTCGGCCGCGCGCTGGGCTTCGGGACGTACAAGCTCACGTTCGGCCACCGCGGGATCAACCAGCCGGTCATGGACCTCGCCACGGGCACGGTGGAGATCACCTCCCAGAACCACGGCTTCGCGGTGGACGCGCCCGTGGGGGAGCCCGTGACTGCGCCCGAGTCCCGCTACGGGCGGGTCAGCGTGTCCCACGTGGGGCTCAACGACGACGTCGTGGAAGGACTGCGCTGCGAGGACATCCCCGCGTTCTCGGTGCAGTACCACCCCGAGGCCGCCGCGGGTCCGCACGACTCCGCCTATCTCTTCGACCGCTTTATCGACATGATGGACCGGGCCGGTCAGAGCCCCGATCCGGAAGCAGGAGACAACTGATGCCCCGCAGGCAAGACCTCAACAGCGTCCTGGTGATCGGCTCCGGGCCCATCGTGATCGGGCAGGCCGCGGAGTTCGACTACTCCGGGACCCAGGCCCTGCGCGTCCTGAAGGACGAGGGGCTGCGCGTGATCCTGGTCAACTCCAACCCGGCCACGATCATGACCGATCCCGAGTTCGCGGACGCCACCTACGTGGAGCCCATCACCCCGGAGACGGTCGAGAAGATCATCGCGAAGGAACGTCCCGACGCTGTGCTGCCCACCCTGGGCGGGCAGACAGCGCTGAACACGGCCTTGGCCCTGGACGCCAACGGCGTGCTCGAGAAGTACGACGTCGAGCTGATCGGCGCGGACGTGGACGCGATCAACCTGGGCGAGGACCGCGAGGCCTTCAAGGGCGTCGTCGAACGCTGCGGCGCGGAATCCGCGCGCTCGATCATCGTGCATTCCATGGACGAGGCGCTCGTCGCCGCCGAGAAGCTCGGTTACCCCATGGTCGTGCGCCCGTCCTTCACGATGGGCGGACTGGGCTCGGGTCTCGCGTACGACGAGACCGATCTGCACCGCATCGCCGGCGCCGGGATCCAGTACTCACCCACCTCGGAGGTGCTCCTCGAGGAGTCCATCTTGGGGTGGAAGGAGTACGAGCTCGAGATGATGCGCGACGCCAACGACAACGTGGTGGTCGTGTGCTCGATCGAGAACGTGGACCCGGTGGGCGTGCACACGGGCGATTCGATCACCGTGGCCCCGGCCCTGACCCTGACCGACCGCGAGTACCAGCGCATGCGTGACATCGCGATCGCCGTGATCCGTGAAGTGGGCGTGGACACAGGCGGGTGCAACATCCAGTTCGCGGTGGAACCCGCGACCGGGCGGATCGTGGTCATCGAGATGAACCCGCGCGTCTCCCGTTCCTCGGCGCTCGCGTCCAAGGCCACGGGCTTCCCGATCGCCAAGATCGCGACCAAGCTGTCCCTGGGGTACACGCTCGACGAGATCCCCAACGACATCACGCAGAAGACCCCCGCGAGCTTCGAGCCCACCCTGGACTACGTGGTCGTGAAGGTCCCGCGCTTCGCGTTCGAGAAGTTCCCGGCCGCGGACCCCACGCTGACTACGACCATGAAGTCGGTGGGTGAGGCCATGGCGATCGGGCGCAACTTCACCGAGGCGCTGCAGAAGGCCATGCGCTCGCTCGAGCAGA
Source organism: Kocuria sp. CPCC 205261 (assembly GCF_040981025.1). NCBI lineage: Bacteria > Bacillati > Actinomycetota > Actinomycetes > Micrococcales > Micrococcaceae > Kocuria > Kocuria sp. CPCC 205261. The sequence goes on from NZ_JAVKPU010000002.1 coordinate 217,464, forward strand.
AGGGTTCGTCCTTCAGCTTCGCCCGCCCGGCCGTGGAGCCCGGGCCCAACACGGTGGCCCGGCTCGTGGAGACGTGCCGCGAGACCACCACCCACCGGTTGCGCAACGTGCAGCAGGCCCTTCTCGCGGGTGCGAGCGTGGAACAGGTCTTCGAGGCCACGGCGATCGACCCGTGGTTCCTGGACCAGATCCAGTTGCTCAACGAGACCGCGGACCTGGTGCGCGCGGACCCGGACCTGCGCCCGGTCACGCTGCGGGAGGCCAAGCGTCACGGCTTCTCCGACGCCCAGATCGGTGAGCTGGTCCACCTCGAGGAATCGGTGGTGCGCGGGGTGCGCCACGCGCTGGACATCCGCCCCGTCTACAAGACCGTGGACACGTGCGCCGCCGAGTTCGAGGCGTTCACCCCGTACCACTACTCGAGCTACGACCGCGAAACGGAGGTGGCCCCGCACGAGAAGCCTTCGGTCATGATCCTGGGTTCCGGGCCCAACCGGATCGGGCAGGGGATCGAATTCGACTACTCGTGCGTGCACGCGTCCATGGTGTTGCGCGAGGCCGGGTACGAGACCGTGATGCTCAACTGCAACCCGGAGACCGTTTCGACCGACTACGACATCTCCACGAGGCTGTACTTCGAACCGCTCACGTTCGAGGACGTCATGGAGGTCGTGGAGGCCGAGCGCCGCTCGGGTGGGCTGCTCGGTGTCTTCGTGCAGCTCGGCGGGCAGACCCCGCTCAAGCTCGCGGCTGACCTCAAGGCCGCGGGCGTGCCGATCCTCGGGACGACCCCCGAGGCGATCGACCTGGCCGAGGACCGCGGGGAGTTCGCGCGCGTGCTCACTGAGGCGGGGTTGCGCCAGCCCAAGAACGGCACGGCCCACACCTTCGAGCAGGCCAGCCGGATCGCCCACGAGATCGGCTACCCCGTGCTGGTGCGCCCGTCCTACGTGCTCGGTGGGCGCGGGATGGAGATCGTCTACGACGAGGCGTCCCTGAAGTCCTACCTCGAGAACGCGACCGAGGTCAGCCCGAGCCGCCCGGCCCTGATCGACAAGTTCCTCGAGGACGCGATCGAGATCGACGTGGACGCGCTCTACGACGGCAAGGACTGCTACGTGGGCGGGATCATGGAGCACATCGAGGAGGCCGGGATCCACTCCGGTGACTCCGCGTGCGTGCTGCCCCCCATCACCCTGGGCCCGGACGTGATCTCCCGCGTGCGCGAGGCCACCGAAGCCATTGCGCGCGGCGTGGGCGTGAGGGGTCTGATCAACCTGCAGTTCGCTCTCGCCTCGGATGTGCTCTACGTGATCGAGGCCAACCCGCGGGCCTCGCGCACGGTGCCGTTCGTGTCCAAGGCCACGGGCGTGCAGATGGCCAAGGCCGCCGCGCTGATCGGCACCGGGCGCACCGTGGCCGAGCTGCGCGAGCAGGGGATGCTCCCCGCGGACTACGACGGCACGACCCTGCCCGAGCAGACCCCCACCGCGGTCAAGGAGGTCGTGCTGCCGTTCGCGCGCTTCCGCACCCCGGAGGGCACCGTGGTGGACTCCCTGCTGGGCCCCGAGATGCGCTCCACGGGTGAGGTCATGGGCATCGACCGCTACTTCGACACCGCGTTCGCCAAGGCGCAGGCCGCCGCGGGCGGGCCGCTGCCCACGTCCGGACGGTTGTTCGTCTCGGTCGCCAACAAGGACAAGCGCTCCGCGGTGATCCCCGTGAAGATGTTCGCGGACCTGGGCTTCGAGATCGTCTCCACGGGCGGCACGGCCCAGGTGCTGCGGCGCAACGGCATCGAGTCCACGGTCGTGGCCAAGATCGCCGACGCCGACGACGGGTCCCCCTCGGTCGCGGACCTGATCACGGACGGGAAGATCGACCTGATCTTCAACACGCCCTCCGGCGGTCAGCAGGCCCGCGGCGACGGGTACCAGATCCGTGCGGCGGCCACGTCCGTGGGTGTGCCCACCATGACCACGGTCTCGGAGCTCGGTGCAGCACTGCAGGCGATCACCGCGCAGCGGCAGTACTCGTGGTCCGTGACGTCCCTGCAGGAGCACGAGCAGAAGCTGCGGGAGCAGGTCGCCGCGGGGGACACCCGTGGCTGAGTCCGAGCGTGTTCCCTTCGGGGCCCGCCTCGAACGGGCGATGACCGTTGCGGGTCCGCTGTGCGTGGGGATCGACCCCCACCCCTCCTTGCTGGACGCGTGGGCTCTGCCCGCCACGGCGCAGGGCCTCGAGCGCTTCGCGCTGCGCGTCCTCGAAGCCGCAGCGGAGCGGTGCGCGGCCGTGAAACCGCAGGTTGCCCTGTTCGAGGCGTACGGTTCCGCGGGCTTCGCGGTGCTTGAGCGCGTCCTGCGGGAGTCCCGCGAGGCCGGGCTGCTGAGCATCGCGGACGCCAAGCGCGGGGACATCGGTTCCACCATGGCGGCCTACGCGAGCGCGTGGCTCTCCGACGACTCGCCCCTCGCGGCCGACGCCGTGACGCTGAGTCCCTACCTCGGCTTCGAGTCCCTGCGTCCGGCACTGGACCTCGCGCGTGAGACCGGGCGCGGGGCGTTCGTGCTCGCGCTGACCTCCAACCCGGAGGGCGCGTCCGTCCAGCACGTGGGCGGCACCGGGTCCGTGGCCGGGTCCGTCCTGGCCGCGATCGCCCGGGAGAACGCGACGGCGCAGCCCCGGCCGGGCACGGCGTCGTCGTCCCCGGAAGGTTCGACGGCGCCGTCGGACGGCGCCACCGTGGCGGCCGTTCGCGGTGTCACCGGAGCGAATACGGGGGCCGGGAACAATCGTGATGAAATCGTGACGTCACCGTCCGAGGCCACCCTGGGCTCGTGCGGAGCGGTGATCGGGGCGACCGTGGGGGAGGCCCTGGCATCCTTGGACATCGATCTGAGCACTCTGAACGGGCCGATCCTGGCCCCCGGTTACGGTGCCCAGGGCGCGGACGCCGCGGCCGTGGCCACGGTCTTTGAGCACGTCAGGCCCACAGTGCTCGCGAACTCCTCGCGAGGTGTGCTGCGTCACGGTCCCGACGTCCCCGCGCTGCGGGACGCCATCGACCGCAGCACCGAGGAGCTGCGCACGCACCTCCACCTCTCCTGAGACCCCCGAGAACGCCCCCGGCGACGGCTCGAAAGGCCACGTCAGGGGGCGTTCATCGTGTTTACGGGGGCAAACGCGTCCGGTACTTTCAGGGGGGCGGCTTGCGTGCGTCCCCCCCATCAGGCGCTCGGCCGAGCCGCTGTCACACGAGGAGGAGAGCTGGGTATGGCATTGCGGCCACTGACGGACGAAGAGCGCGCACGCGCGCGCGAGAAAGCCACGGCGGCGCGGACCGCGCGGGCGGAGATTAAGAAGGGACTGCGGGACGGGTCGATCACCGTGGCACAAGTGCTGCGCAGGGGCGAGGAGGACGAAGCCGTCAGCCGCCTCAAGGTCACCGAACTGCTCGAGGCCACCCCCGGGATCGGGAAGGTGCGCTCGGCGGCGATCATGGAGCAGATCGGGATCGCACCCACCCGCCGGGTGCGTGGCCTGGGTCAGCACCAGCGCAAGGCGCTCGTGGACTACCTGGACCGCTGAACCCTGGTGCCCGATCCGCACGATCCCGGGCGCAACCACTAGGACCCGCGGTTGATACAGTGACGGGCGAGCTGACCGCTCGCCCGTCACCGTCTTCTCCCGGAGGTATCCGTGCGTCCCACACCCACCGTGACCGTTCTGGCCGGCCCCACGGCCGTGGGCAAAGGAACGGTGTCCACCTATATCCGGGACCACTACCCGCAGGTGTGGTTGTCCGTCTCGGCCACCACGCGTGCGCCGCGGCCCGGCGAGGTGGAGGGCGTGCACTACTTCTTCGTCAGCGACGCCGAGTTCGACGACATGATCGATCGCCACGACCTGCTCGAATGGGCGGTCGTGCACAACCTCAACCGGTACGGCACACCGCGCCACAAAGTGGAGGAAGCGCTCGCGGCCGGGCGTAGCGTCCTGCTTGAGATCGACCTGCAGGGAGCGCGCAGCGTGCGCCAGGCCATGCCGGACGCCCAGTTCGTGTTCCTGGCCCCGCCGAGCTGGGAGGAAATGGTGCACCGGCTCGTGGGCCGGGGCACCGAGACCCCCGAGCAACAGCAGCGTCGGCTGGAAACGGCTAAACTGGAACTCGCGGCGCAATCAGAGTTTGATCACACCGTCGTCAACGACACGGTGGAACGCGCCGCCGCCGAACTCGTGGCCCTCATGGGGTTGCCGAGCACATCGCACCGTTGAGGCGGTCACCCGCCCCGGATCCGCGCAGCCCCCACGGCCAGTAGCACCACCTTTTCCGTCCACCACAGGAGTCATGAAACACGTGAGCACGAACAACGAAGGCATCGTCAACCCGCCCGTCGATCGGTTGCTCGACAAGACGGATTCCAAGTACGGACTCGTGATCTTCGGGGCCCGCCGAGCCCGCCAGATCAACGCCTACTACTCGCAGTTGCACGAGGGTCTGTTCGAGTACGTGGGTCCGCTCGTGGATACCCAGCTCAACGAGAAGCCCTTGTCCATCGCGTTCCGCGAGGTCGACGAGGGCCTGATCGAGGCCGTGCACGTGGACCACGCCGGGTTCACCCCCAACGGCCAGATGGTCAACGACGAGCCCACCGCCACGGACATGTTCACCGGCGACTTCTTCGCCCAGGGTGAGCAGGACGGCACCGCGGTCTTCTCCGACGGCGTCCAGCTGGGGGAGACCTCCGAGGAGATCCCGGCCGCGGACACCGAGGACCCCGCCGAGGGTTCCGCAGAGTCCTCCGAGCAGTGACCGACCCGCACAGCCGCGACGCCCCCGTCCCCTCCGCGCCCCGCGCCCCGTTGCGCGTGGTGTTGGGTGTGGGCGGGGGCATCGCCGCATACAAGGCCGCCCTGCTGTCCCGGTTGTTCTCCGAGGCCGGCCACCACGTGGTGCCCATGCCCACCGAGGCCGCCCTGCAGTTCGTGGGTGCGCCCACGTGGGAGGCCCTCACGGGCGAGCACGTCTCGGGGTCGGTCTTCGACCGGATCGACACGGTCAACCACGTGGCCCAGGGCCAGGCCGCGGACCTGGTGGTGATCGCCCCGGCCACGGCGGACCTCATGGCCCGGGTGGCCCACGGGCACGCGGACGACCTGCTGACCACCACGGTGCTCGCGACCGCCGCGCCCGTGCTGCTGGCCCCGGCCATGCACACCGAGATGTGGCAGAACCCGGCCACGCAGCGCAACGTGGCCCTGTTGCGCGGGCACGGCCACACGGTCCTCGACCCGGCCAGCGGTCGGCTCACGGGCAAGGACAGCGGCCCGGGCCGGTTGCCCGAGCCGCAGGAGATCTTCGACGCCGCGCTCGCCCTCGTGGACCCCGCCTCCAGCTCCGCCCACTCATCGTCCGACGGCGACGACGCTCTGCGCGGACGCCGCGTCCTGGTCACCGCGGGCGGAACGCGCGAAGCCCTGGATCCCGTGCGCTTCCTGGGCAACCGGTCCTCGGGCAAGCAGGGCGTGGCCCTGGCCCGTGCCGCGCGCGACGCGGGCGCACACGTGCACCTGATCGCCGCGCACGTGGAGACCGAGCTGCCGAGCGGCGTCGACATCACGCGCGTGTCCTCGGCGCGTGAGCTGCAGGACGCGACCCTGGCTGCCGCGCGCGAGGCCGACGTCGTGATCATGGCCGCCGCCGTGGCGGACTACCGCCCGGACACCGTGGGCGAGCACAAGATGAAGAAGTCCGAGGACGGCGCGGACCCCGTGATCCGGCTGGTGCGCAACCCGGACATCCTGCGCGCCGTCGTGGCCCAGCGTGCCGAGCGCTCTCTCGAGCAGCTGATCGTGGGCTTCGCCGCCGAGACCGGGGACGCCGAGCACTCGGTGCTCGACTTCGCCCGCGCCAAGCTCGAACGCAAGGGCTGCGACCTGCTCGTGCTCAACGAGGTGGGCACGGACAAGGTCTTCGGTCGCGACGACACCGAGGTCACCGTGCTCTCGGCCCGCTCGAGCGAGGACCGCGGGGCGCGCGGGACCAAGGACGAGGTCGCGCGGTTCGTGGTGCAGCGCATCGCCGAGGACGTCCGCACCGACGGGTAATGTGGTCTCCCGTGAACGAAGCGAGCAAGCACCTGAGAATCTTCACGTCCGAGTCGGTGACCGAGGGGCACCCGGACAAGATCTGTGACCAGATCTCCGACGCGATCCTGGACGCTCTGCTAACCGAGGATCCCAATTCCTCGGTGGCCGTGGAGACCATGGTCACCACGGGCCTCGTGCACGTGGCGGGCGAGGTCAAGACGGACGCTTATGTGGAGATCCCCCACATCGTGCGCAAGACCCTGCTGGATATCGGGTACAACTCCTCCGTGCACGGTTTCGACGGCGAGTTCTGCGGTGTGTCCATCAGCGTGGGCGAGCAGTCCAACGAGATCTACGAGGGTGTGTTCACGTCCCTCGAGGAGCGCACCGGTGCCGCGCGTGACCCCCGGGACGCCCAGGGCGCGGGGGACCAGGGCATCATGTTCGGGTACGCCTCGGACGAGACGGACACGCTCATGCCCGCCCCCATTCTGCTGGCGCACCGGCTATCCGAGCAGCTCACACGGGTGCGCAAGACTGCGGTGCTGCCCGGTCTGCGCCCGGACGGCAAGACTCAGGTGACCCTGGGCTACGACGGGCACACCCCCGTCTCCGTGGACACGGTGGTCGTCTCCTCCCAGCACGCGGAGAACTACGACCTGGACCAGCTCACCCGCGATCTCACGACCAGCGTGATCAGCCCCGTCCTGGAGGACTCCGGGCTGGACCTGTCCGCGACCAAGATCATCGTCAACCCCGCGGGCAACTTCGTGCGCGGCGGTCCCGTGGGGGACGCCGGGTTGACCGGACGCAAGATCATTGTGGACACCTACGGTGGTATGGCCCGCCACGGCGGCGGCGCGTTCTCCGGCAAGGACCCCTCCAAGGTGGACCGCTCCGCCGCGTACGCGATGCGCTGGGTCGCCAAGAACGTCGTGGCCGCCGGACTGGCCCGCCGTGCGGAGGTCCAGGTGGCCTACGCGATCGGTCAGGCCCGTCCCGTGGGCCTGTATGTGGAGACCTTCGGCACCGAGACCGTGGACCCCGCGCGGATCGAAAAGGCGATCTCCGAGGTGTTCGACCTGCGGCCGTTGGCGATCATCGAGGACCTGGACCTCAAGCGCCCCATCTACGCCAAGACCGCCGCCCACGGTCACTTCGGCCGTCATGACCCCGACTTCACGTGGGAGCGCACGGACCGGGTCCAGGAGTTGCGTTCCGCCGCGGGGCTGTGAGCCCCGGCCCCGCCGGGACGGAGCCCGCCATGCCGGAGTCTCCCAGGCTGGAGTCGGCGGGCACCGCGCGCCCGGGCTCCGCGACTGCGGGTTCCGTCCCCGCGGACCGGGACACCCCCGAGCGGGACACGTCCGGTGAGCAGCTCGCGCTCGCGGGTCTGCCCGAGGCCGCACCCCCGGACCAGCCGCGTACTTTGCCCCGAAAGGCCCTGGGCTCCGAGGGTCGCGCGGCGCGCGACCCCGTGGCCAAGGTCCTGCTCGAGGCCTACGTTCCGCACCTGGACCGGGTCTTCGATTACCGCGTGACCGCTGCCCTCGACGACCAGGCGGTCGTGGGGTCCAAGGTCTCGGTGGTTTTCGCGGGCCGGAAGATGTCCGGGTGGGTCGTGGATCGTGTGGCCCACACGGACGTCCCCGAGGACCGATTGCTGCCCATCCGCCGTGTGCTCACGCCTCTGCCGGTGGCCCGCCCCGAGATCGTCGAGCTCGCGCAGGCCGTGGCCGAACGCTGCGCGGGCACGGTCGCGGACGTCCTGCGGGTCGCGATTGCCCCGCGGGTCGCGCGGGTGGATAAGGAGTTCGCGGCTCCCGAAGCTGCCGAGACCTCCGAGACGGGCGTTGTGAATGCGGACGACGACGCCGCGGTGCCGGCCGACCTATCAGCGGGCCCCGCTTCCGACGGCGCCGCCGATGCGGACCCGACCGCGGCCCCCGAGCCCGGCCGAGCGCCCTCGTCTCCCGTGGAGCCCGCGACGACCGGCTGGCAGCACTACACGGGCGGCCTGGAGTTCGTGGCGTCCGTGGGGCGTGGTGAGCCGGCGCGCGCGGTCGTGGAGGTACTGCCCTCGGCCGAGGACCATGACTGGGCGGGGCTGACCGCGAGCGCCATGGCCACCGCGTACGCCGCTGGTCGTGGGGCTGTGGGCGTGGTCGCGGACCATAAGGCACTGGAGCGGCTCGAACGGGCGCTGTGCGAGCTGGTGGGGGAGGACGTCGTCGTCCGCCTGCACGCCGACGACGGACCCACGCCCCGCTACCGGGGGTTCCTCGAGCTCGCGCTCGGGAAGAAGCGCCTGGCCGTGGGCACGCGCTCTGCCGCGTACGCGCCGGTGCAGGACCTCGCGCTCGTGTGTTGTCATGACGACGGGGACGTGAACTTCGTGGAGCAGCGCGCCCCCTACCAGCACACGCGGGACGTGTTGTTGCTGCGCACCCAGCAGCAGGGTCTGGCCGCGCTGTTCACGGGGTATGCGGTGAGTCCCGAGGCGCTGCGGCTCGTGGCCACAGGGTGGGCGGCGCGCGTGGCACCAGATCGCGCGGACCTGCGCCGGTTCTCCCCGCGCATCGAAGCGACCTCCGATTCCTACAACACCGCCCTCGACCCGCTCGCGGCGCGCGCCCGGTTGCCGCACGAGGCGTTCCGGGTGGCACGCGAGGCCCTGAAGTCCGGGCCCGTGCTCGTGCAGGTGGCGCGCAAGGGCTATGCTCCCGTGCTGGCCTGCCAGCGGTGCCGTACGCCCGCGCGCTGCCAGGCATGCGACGGGCCCCTCGCGCTGGATTCCGCCCACGCCGTGCCGGTGTGCACGTGGTGCGGGCGTCACGCCCATGACTGGCGGTGCGTGGAGTGTGGGTTCACCCGGGTGCGATTGAGCACCGTGGGGGCGTCCCGGACCGCGGAGGAGCTGGGCCGTTCGTTCCCGCAGGTGCCCGTGATCTCGTCGAGCGACCGCACCGTGCGGCCCCGGGTGGGGTCCGCCCCGGCGCTCGTGGTGGCGACGCCGGGAGCGGAGCCCGTCGCGGACGGCGGCTACGCCGCCGCGCTGTTGCTGGACGGCAACCGGATGCTTGCCCGGCCGTGGCTGCGTGCGGAGGAGCAGACCCTGCGCCGGTGGTTTAACGCCGCTGCCCTGGTGCGGGCGTCCTCCGACGGCGGCACCGTGGTGGTCACCGCGGACCTGGACCGTGCCGTCTCGGCGCTCGTGCGCTGGGACCCGGCTGGGCACGCGGAGCGAGAGCTGCGGGAGCGCCACGAGCTGGGTCTGCCACCGGCTGTGCGGACAGCGGCGCTGACCGGCCCGCGGGATGCCGTGGACGCCACCCTGCGGGACCTCGCGCTGCCCGAGCGCGTTCGTGTGGTTGGCCCCGCACCGGTGGAGCAGACTCCCGGCAATGGCGCCGACCTTGCTGAGACCGTCACCAACGACGCCGCCACTCTGGACGGCGCCGACGCCGCCCGCTCCTCGGAGCGCGGCGGGAACCGGCCCTACCGTGCGCTGCTGTTCTTCGGCTTCGGGATCGCCCCGCGGGTCACCGCTGCCCTGCGGGCGGAGAAGGCACGCGCCTCCGCGCTGCGCGAACACGCGCCGGTCACGGTGCGCTGCGACGTCGCCGACCTGCTGTAGGGCGCGTCACAGCCGTCGTCGACGGACCCTGACGTGCCGCGGATCGCGAGGCGGGACCCGGACCGCATGCGTGCACCAGGACTGGCTGACCTGCTCAGTCAAATGTGTCGAATTGTTAATCCTCTTGCACGGGGTGGACGTGGCAGTCCTACGGTGGAGGGCACGTTCACGCGGGGTGGCACCGCGCACCGGGGCAAAGAGTCCCGGCGTGCGCGCGAGTCATCACCGCAGACCCGTTCCCGAAAGGATCCGCATGTCGCTGCAGCTCATTGAAATTGTTCCCGCCGTGGCCGAGAAGGAGGCCGTGCGCTCGATCATCGACGCGACGTCGAGCGCTGTCACGCAGGCCTCTGCCGAACTCATCGAGTCCCAGGTGACGGCGGACCACGCTCGCGTGTTCGTCGTCGTGGAGACGCAGCAGGACACGCCCGAGGGTCTTGCGCAGACCGTGCGCACGGCGCTGGGGGATTCCGTCACCGAGGTCACCGGCCCGGACGAGGTGCGCCTGGTGGGCGCGGAGCTCGAGGACATCAAGAAGCTCCGTGGCCAGACCGACTACCTCGTGGAGTGGGACATCCCCGCCGAGATCACTATGGACCAGTACCTCGCCCGCAAGAAGGCGAACTCGCCCAAGTACGCCGAGGTTCCCGAGGTGTCGTTCCTGCGCACCTACGTGCGCGAGGACACCGCCAAGTGCCTGTGCTTCTACAACGCTCCGGACGAGGACGCCGTGGTGCGCGCCCGCGCGGCCGTGAGCACCCCCTTCGACCGGATGTTCAAGCTCGAGGTCTGAGTCCCGCGTCCACCCGTCACCACCACCGGGTGCCGCAGCCCACGACGGGCCGCGGCACCCGGCGCACGCCCCGTCAGAACGGAACCCATGTCCCAGCCCAGTACTTCGGCAACCCTCGAGACTGCCTCCGACCAGGAGCTCCTGGCCCCACTGACCGACTACCCGGAACACGGCCTGGTCCGGGCACGCGCGGCCGAGCGTGCCAGGGCCACCGACGAGGCGGACACCACCCCGTTCGAGACCCTGCGTGAGCTCGGGCAGCGGGGCCTGCTGGACCTGGGTCTCGGGGGCGGGGACCTGCGTGGACAGGCAGCCGTCGTCTTCGACCTCGCGGCCGAGTGCACGGCCACGGCGTTCTCACTGTGGGGCCACCGCTCCGGCCTCGAGTACCTCGACGCGGTGGGGGCGCCCGTCGCGTCTGAGCTGCGCACCGGTGAAGTGCCGCTGTGCTCCGCCATGGCACCGGCGTTCAAGGCCGCGGCGGGCATCGGTGAGATTCCCGTGACGCTCACCCGCCGGGGGGACCACCTGGTGCTCGACGGCACCGTGCCGTGGGCCTCGAACCTGTACCCGGACGCCGTCGTGATCCTGCCGGTCGTCCGGGAGGACGGACGCCCCGCGATCGTCCGCACCCGCGTGGCGGCCCGCGGGGTCAGCGTGCGGCCGCTGGAGAACCTCATGGCGCTCAACGCCACGGCGTCCGGCATCCTGCGCCTGGAGGGCGTGGAGATCGACGCGGAGCAGGACGTCCTCACCGAGGACGTCCCCGGGTTCCTGGCCACGGTCCGCGGACCGTTCCTGCTGCTGCAGACCTCGTTCTGCCTCGGTCTCTCCGCGGCGGCGCTGACGAGCGCGCGGGAGAACCTGGGCGGCGTCGGCGAGATGTTCCGCGAGGACCTGGACGATGCCGTGGCGGAGCAGCAGCGCCTGCGCGCGGACCTCGTGCGGCTGGCACGGGAACCGCGTGCCGCCGCACCCCGCGAGCTCCTGCAGTTGCGCCTCGACGCAGCCCTGCTCACCGGCGAGGCCACCCGCCTGGAGGCGAAGATCGTGGGCGGCCGTGGCTACGCGCTGTCCTCGCCCACGGCGCGCCGCGCACGGGAAGCAGCGTTCCTGCCCGTCCAGTCGCCCACGGAAGGCCACCTGCGGTGGGAACTGCGCAGGCTCGGGTGAGGCACGGGCACGACGGCACCGCGGTGACCACGGACCCGGGCACCGCGCTGCGGGTGCACGGTGTCAGCAAAACCTACCCGGGGGCCTCCGACCCCGCCCTCGACGGCGTGGACCTCACCCTGCACCGGGGCGAGACCCTCGCCGTGCTGGGCCCCAGCGGTTCCGGGAAGTCCACCCTGCTGCGTGCCATCGCCGGGCTCGAGACCCTCGACGGAGGCAGCATCGAGTTCTCGGACCCTGACGCCCGCCTTGCCGTGGTCTTCCAAACCCCGGCACTGTTCCCCTGGCTGTCCGTGCGGCGCAACATCGCCCTCGGCGGCAGGTACCGGCGCAACCGCGACCGCTTCGACGACGAGCACGTGGGCGAGCTGCTCGAGATCCTCGGCCTCTCCCACCTCGCCCACACCCCCGTGCAGGAGCTCTCCGGCGGCCAGGCCCAGCGGGTCTCCGTGGGCAGGGCGCTCGCCGTGCGCCCGGACGTGCTGCTGCTCGACGAACCCTTCAGCGCGCTGGACCCCGCCACCCGCGAGGACCTGCAGCAGTGGCTGCGGCAGCTGACCACTGACCTCGGGCTGACGGTCTTCCTGGTCACGCACGACGTCGCCGAGGCCATGGCGCTGGGGGACCGCATCGGATTCTTCGCCGGACCGCGCGGTTTTCGGCGGCAGTGGGTTCCGTCCCAGGACGGCACCACGGCCGGACAGATTCTCGCGACGTACCGCGGCACGGACGACGAGGCGGGAACCTGGGAGATATGAGCGGGTCTCTCACCACACGGCGGACCGTCCTGCGCGCCGGGACCGCGGCGGTGGCACTGACGGGTGCGGCGTGGGGCGCCGGTTCCCTCTACACGGGAACCCGCATCGGCAGCGGTGGTGACGGCGGCTCACGGCCCGTGCGCATCGGGTACCTGCCGATCACTGATGCCGCGCCCCTGCTGGTGGCCCACGCCAACGGCTACTACGACGACGCCGGGGTGGCCGTCGCGCGGCCCGTCCTGTTCCGCAGCTGGTCCTCGCTGTCCGAGGCCTTCGTGGCGGGCAAGGTGGAGGCCATCCACATGCTCATGCCCATGGCCCTGTACATGCGCTACGAGCTGCAGGCGGACGTGCGGATCACGGCGTGGAACCACACGAACGGCTCTTCGCTCACTGTGCACCCGGAGATCACGGACCTGGCGGGGCTTGCCGGCCGCACCGTGGCGATTCCCGCCTGGTGGTCCATCCACAACGTGGTGGTGCAGAAGATGCTCCGCGCCGAGGGGCTGACACCCGTGATGCGTGAGAGCCCGTCCACGAGCGCCCGGACCGTGGCGCTGGTCCCGATGGCCCCCTCGGACATGCTGCCCGCACTGAACAACGGGGTAATCGGCGGGTACGTGGTCGCGGACCCGTTCAACGCGGCCGCGGAGGCGAAGCACGTGGGCACGATCCACCGGTTCCTGGGGGACGTGTGGCGGGACCACGCCTGCTGCGTGACCATGCTGCGCGGGGAGCTGCTGAGGGATCGTCCCGAGCAGGCAGCGGGTTTCATGGACGCGCTGGTCCGCGCGCAGGCGTGGGCGCGGACAAACCGCCCCGAGACCGCGGCGGTGCTGGCCTCCGGCTACCTCCCGCAGCCGAAGCCCGTGATCCAGCGGGCCCTGACCTACACCGCGGCCGCGCACGCCGACGCGCTGCACCACCCTGACTGGCACGGCGAGTCCCTGGACTTCCGGCCCTACCCGTACCCGAGTTTCACGCAGGAGCTGGTGCGCGCGATGCAGGAGACGGTGGTGGATGCCCCCGCCGGGTTCCTCACCGGGCTCGATCCTGCCACCGCGCACCGCGAGCTGGTGGACGACGCATTGGTGACCCGGAGCATCGCAAGGGCAGGCGGCTGGGGTGCGTTCGGGATGCACGGCCCCACACGCACCGAGGAGATCCAGGCATGAGTCCCACATCCCGCAGCAGGCCCGAGACGGGCACGGATCTCGCCGCCGCACCGTCAGCGGGTGGCACCGGCCCAGCCCCTGTCCGAGACTCCAGAGCGGGTGCGCACAGTGACCGAGCGACATCGCCGTCCACGTCCCGGAGACGGGCGGGCGGGGGCGCCGGACGAGGTGCGGCCGTGGCTTGGGGCACGTTTGGCGTCCTCGTGACCGTGGCGGCGTGGTGGGCGTTCACCCACGCGGCCGCCGGCGGGTCCACGATGATCGCGGCTTTCCGCCCCGAGCAGCTGCCAGGTGCCGTCGGTTCGCTCCTGGAACGGGGAGTTGTGGTCCAGGACGCAGTCACGAGTCTGTGGCGCCTGCTCGGCGGTCTGTTGCTGGCGACGGCGATCGGCGTGCCGCTGGGACTGGTGATCGGTTCCTGGCAACGGGTGCGGTGGGCGAGCGCGCCCGTGGTGCAGTTCCTGCGGATGGTCTCGCCGCTGTCGTGGGCACCGGTGGCCGTGGCCCTGTTCGGAGTGGGCAGTGCGCCGGTGGTCTTCCTCGTGGCGGCCGCCGCCGTGTGGCCGATCACCCTGAACACCGCGGCGGGGGTCGCCGCGCTGGACCCGGCCCACCTCCGGGTGGCACGTACCCTGGGCGCAACACCGTTCGAGCGGCTGCTCACGGTGGTGTTTCCGAGCATCCGTCCTTACGTCATGACCGGGGTGCGCCTAGCGCTGGGCATCTCGTGGGTCGTGCTGGTGCCCGCGGAAATGCTTGGGGTCAGCACCGGGCTGGGCTACGAGATCCTCAACGCGCGGGACCGTCTGGCCTACGACGAGATGCTCGTGGTGATCCTCGTCATCGGGCTGCTCGGCATCGCGCTGGACGCCCTCGCCCAGTGGCTGCTGCGGGAACGGGTGGTGCGCACCTGAGGGGGTCGGCGACGTCGCCCCCGGTCACCCCCGGTCACCGTCCGGGGCGCTGGCTGCTGAAACCTTCCGGGCTGAAGACCCCAGGGCCAAGAACCGGGGGGGCGAGTACGGGGGAACTGTGCACAGCGGTTCAACCGCGCTGGTGTAGCTCCCACGCCAGGTCCAGCAGGTCCTGCGCGGAGTCCTCCCAGGTGTGCTCGCAGATCCGCTCCAACCCCGCGAGCACGCGTTCGTGGGCCATGGTGGGGTTCGTGAGTTCGCGCACCCGGGCGGCGAACGCGGCGTCGTCGTCCGCGGGGGCGTAGCCGGCGGCATCGCCGGCGACCTCGCGGAAGATCGGCAGGTCGGAGCAGACGACAGGCGCACCCTCGGCGAAGGCCTCCACGAGCGGCAGGCCGTAGCCCTCCGCGCGGGAGGCCGTGATCAGCGCGGCGCACGAGGACAGCAGCTCGCGGTACTGCTCCTCGCCCACTCCGCCGTGGAAGACCACGCGGGCCCCGGCCGGCACCTGGGCCTGAAGCTCGGCGCGGCGCGCGGGGGAGATGCGCGAGAGCAGGTGCAGGGTGCGCCCCGGGAGGTGGGCCATCGCCCGCAGCAGGGTCTCCACGTTCTTGTACGGCAGGAACGAGCCCATGTACACCAGGTCCGTGCCGCGGCGTGAAAGCCGCGCGAGCGCCTCGTCCTCGGGGACCCCCGCCGACGGCGCCGCGTTGGCAATCACGCGCACGTCCCGTTTTGTGAGGCGGTGCGCAAGGATCTGCTGCCGGGAGGTCTCGGAGACCGTGGCCACGGCGTCGGCGCGGTTGAGCGTGAGCCGCTGGGGCCACCAGGCCTTGTGGTACGCGCGCCAGCCCCACTGCACCGGCCACGGGAGATCGCCCGGGGGCTGCGGGTGCTCGTAGTAGATCAGGTCGTGCAGCGTGAGGATCAGCTTGTGGCGGCGCCCCAGCGAGCCCATGGTCTGCATGGGGGAGAACACGACGTCGGGTGCGTACCGGCTCAGCAGGGCGCCCGTGAGCACCTCGGCCGGGGACGTAACGGACGGGCCCAGCAGCGTGGGCAGACCGTCGGAGATCAGGGCAGCCTGGGCGGGATCGCTGATCAGTGCGGCGAGGCGGACGCGCGGATCGGAGGCAACTGCCCGGGCCGTGGCGGCGAGCAGTTCGGCGCTGTAGCGGCTGATCCCATCGTGGTAATCGGTGCGGATGTAGCGGGCGTCGAAGAGCAGCTTCACCGTTCGTGGGTCCCGTAGAGTCCGCGCGCGGTGGCCTCTTTGGTGAGCTGGTGCTCACCGGAGCCGGGGTCCACCGCGGGGATCATCCCGGTGAGTTGGTCCGGGGTGGAGGCGGTCGTGTCCGCGTGGGGTAACTGGTCGTAGCCATCGAGGGGTTCCGGCGCGGGGGACGCCAGGAAGTCTTCGATGTAATCCGCCGCGAGCTGTGGGGTCTCGTAGTGGATCAGGTGACCCACCCCGGGGATGATCTTGAGGCTGTGGCTGCGGATCCACGAGGCCATGGTGCGCTGCGAGCGCACGGAGCCCAATTCGTCCTGGTCGCCCACGATGAGCAGGGTGGGCATGGTCAGGTTCATCGCGACCTCCGCGACGGTGTGGGAGATCGACGCCTGATAGGCCTCGGTGAGCACGTCCCGGTTGGCGAAGGTGTTGAAGTAGGCCTGGTGCTGGCGCAGCGCGTAGTTGCGGATCCCCGGGTCCTCGGACTTGACCATCACGTCCGTCATGAGTTTCACGACGGCGTTCGAGGCCAGCAATTTGGTGCCCAGCCGCCGGGGGAGGGACGCGCCCGCGGAGTAGTAGAGCTCCGTGAGCTTGGTCAGCCGCTTCTGCTGTCCGGCCAGGGCGGGTTCTGAGATGGGATTGAGCAGGATCAACCGTTCCACCATGGCGGGGTACTCCACGGCGAAGTGCGCGGCCAGGGTGGACCCGAAGGAGTGCCCCGCGAGCACGATGCCCGTCTCGCAGCCCGGATGGACGGCGTTATCGGTCAGTGCCTCGAGGAACTCGCGCACGAACTCCACGTAGCTGGGCACCGAGTGTTCTCGGTCAGGGAAGGGCTCCGAGCGTCCGAAACCGGGCAGGTCCGGTAGCACCACGTGGTATTTCTCGCGTAGGGCGGTCGCGATCAGCTGCAGACCGTGGTGGTCCCCGCGGAACCCGTGGAGCATCACGAGCAACGGTTTGTGCTTCTTGTCAGCGTCGTAGAACCAGTAGCGCACGCGGTACCCGTCCAATTGCACGCTGCGGCGTTCGGCGTAGGTGTTCTCCACGGGTCCTCCAGTCGTGCGGCGTCGGCGCATCCATGCTAGCCGGGAGAGGCGCGGTGGCGGGCTGGTCTAAACTGGGAGAAATCCCCACACCAGAACGGGGGACCAGGCTGTCACCGCGCCGGTACCGGGGCGAGCGAGCATCCCCGGCCCATCCCCGTGAACTTTGAAGGCGAGGCACGTGAGCGAGCACAGCACCCCGGATGCGGGCACGGACTACGACGTCCAGCGCATCGAGGCCACCTGGTCCGGCTACTGGGAGGACAACCGGGTCTTCGCGCCCCGGGACGACGGTTCCGCTCCGCGGCGTTACGTCCTGGACATGTTCCCCTACCCCTCGGGGGACCTGCATATGGGCCACGCGGAGGCGTTCGCCATGGGGGACGTCGTCTCCCGCTACTGGCTGCACCGCGGGTACGATGTGATGCACCCGATCGGCTGGGACTCCTTCGGCCTGCCGGCGGAGAACGCCGCCATCAAGCGTGACGCCCATCCCGCGGAGTGGACCTACCGCAACATCGACACCCAGCGCGCCTCGTTCAAGCGCTACGCGATCAGCGTGGACTGGGACCGGGAGATCCACACGTCCGACCCCGAGTACTACCGCTGGACGCAGTGGCTGTTCCTGCAGTTCTACAAGCACGGGTTGGCGTACCGGAAGGACTCCCCGGTCAACTGGTGCCCCAAGGACCAGACGGTGCTCGCCAACGAGCAAGTGGTCAACGGTGCGTGCGAGCGCTGCCACACCCCTGTGACCAAGAAGTCCCTAAACCAGTGGTATTTCAAGATCACCGACTACGCCCAGCGCTTGCTGGACGACATGGGTGAGCTGGAGGGCCACTGGCCCGAGCGTGTGCTGGCCATGCAGCGCAACTGGATCGGGCGTTCCGAGGGCGCGCACGTGAAGTTCGTGATCGAGGGCGCCCCCGCCGAGGGCGCGGACCCCGAGGACACCTCCGGGCGTACCGTCACCGTGTTCACGACCCGCCCGGACACCCTCCACGGCGCCACGTTCTGCGTGGTCGCCGCGGACGCCGCGATCGCCCAGGAGATCGTGGCCCCCGAACACGCCGACGCGCTCGCCGCGTACCGGGAGGACGTCAAGGCACTGTCGGACATCGAACGCCAGGCCTCCGACCGGGAGAAGACCGGTGTGTTCCTGGGCCGCTACGCGGTCAACCCCCTCACGGGCGAGAAGCTGCCGGTGTGGGCCTCGGACTACGTCCTGGCTGATTACGGCACCGGCGTGATCATGGCGGTGCCCGCCCACGACCAACGGGACCTGGACTTCGCCCGGGCCTTCGACCTGCCCGTGCGCGCGGTCCTGGACACCGGCGAGGAGGACCCCGCGAGCACGGGGGTCGCCACCACCGGTGACGGCACCCTGATCAACTCCGGACCGCTGAATGGGCTGTCCAAGGCGGAGGCGGTGGCCAAGGCCATCGAGATCGTCACTGAGGCCGGGACCGGCGAGCATCACGTGAACTTCCGACTGCGGGACTGGTTGCTGTCCCGGCAGCGGTTCTGGGGTGCACCGATTCCCATCGTGCACTGCCCCTCGTGCGGCGAGGTGCCCGTACCCGAGGACCAGCTGCCCGTGCGGCTGCCCGAGGACCTGCGCGGTGAGCAACTCGCGCCCAAGGGCAGGAGCCCGCTCGCAGCGGCGTCGGACTGGGTCACCGTGGCGTGCCCCGCGTGCGGCGGGCAGGCCACGCGCGACACCGACACCATGGACACGTTCGTGGACTCCTCGTGGTACTACCTGCGCTACGCGTCCCCGCACGACGACGCTGCGCCGTTCGACCGCGCCGAGGTGGACCGGTGGCTGCCCGTGGACCAGTACGTGGGCGGTGTGGAGCACGCGATCCTGCACCTGCTGTACTCGCGGTTCTTCACCAAGGCGCTCTACGACTTCGGGTTGATCGGATTCCAGGAGCCGTTCAAGGCGCTGCTGAACCAAGGTCAGGTCCTCAACGGGGGCAAGGCCATGTCCAAGTCCTTGGGCAACGGCGTGGACCTGGGTGAGCAGCTGAACGAGTTCGGCGTGGACGCCGTGCGCCTGACCATGGTCTTCGCGTCACCGCCCGAGGACGACGTGGACTGGGCGGACGTGTCCCCGCAGGGCGCCCAGAAGTTCCTGGCCCGCGCGTGGCGCCTCGCGAAGGACTGCACGGCCGCCCGGGACGCGGACGTGACCACCGGGGACCAGGCGCTGCGCCGTGCGACCCACAAGACGGTCGCGGACGCCGAACAGCTGCTCGACGCGCACAAGTTCAACGTGGTGATCGCCCGGACCATGGAGCTCGTGAACACCGTGCGCAAGGCCATCGACGCGGGCTGCGGTCCGGCCGATCCCGCCGTGCGCGAGGCCACCGAGGCCGTGGCGATCCTGCTAAGCCTCGTGGCGCCGTACACCTCCGAGGACATGTGGCACCTGCTCGGGCACGAGGACTCCGTGGTGCGCGCCCCGTGGCCCACCGTGGACCCCGCGCTGCTCGTGGAGGACACCGTCACCGCGATCGTGCAGATCAAGGGCAAGGTCCGTGACCGGTTGCAGGTCCCCGCGGACATCACCGACGAGGACCTCGAGGCCGCGGCCATGGGATCGGAGGCCGTCCAGCGCCTGCTGTCCGAGGCCACGGTGCGCAAGGTCATCGTGCGCGCCCCCAAGCTCGTGAACATCGTGGTCTGATGTTCCCCCGCGAGCCCCGGAGCCCGTCCCCCCGTTCCACCGAGCGGGAGGGCGGGCTCCGCCCGTTCGGAGATGCGGCCTCTATTCCTGTCGGCGCGCCGTCAGCGTCCCCGTCTGAGTCCGCCTCCGCGTCCTCGGTCGACGCCGCCGCGCCGCCCCGCGTCGCCGTCGTCACCGACAGTGCCGCCGCCCTGCCGGACTCCTGGCTGCGCGCGTTCGAGGACGCACCGGGCTTCGCGCTCGTGGACATGCCCGTGCTGATCTCCGGTCAGCTCTACACGGCCTGTGAATCCGACACCCTGTCCTCGCTCGTCGTTGCGCTCGCGGAGGGCACACCCGTGACCACGTCCCGGCCGGCCCCGGGGCAGCTGCGTGCCGCGTACCGGCGGTTCGAGGAGGAGGGGTACGACGCCATCGTCTCGGTGCACCTGTCGGGGGAGCTGTCCGGGACGGTGGGCGCCGCCCGGATTGCTCGCCAGGACATCGGGATCCCCGTGCGGATCGTCGACACCGCGAGCGCCGGTCTGGGGCAGGGTCTGGGGGTGCGCGCGGCACTCCGGGCAGTGGCGTCGGGGGCGGGGATCGACGACGTCGCTGCGGCCGCCTGTGAGACCGCCGCCCAGGCACAGGTACTGATTCAGGTGCGCTCGCTGGAAACCCTGCGCCGGGGTGGACGGGTGAATCCGACCACGGCGATGGTCGGTTCCATGTTCCAGCTCAAACCGCTGCTGAGCATGGCCGAGGGCAAGATCGTGACCGTGGAACGGCCGGTGTCCTTGTCGCGGGCTAAGGCGCGGTTCATGGTGCTGGCGGGGGAGGCTCTGGCCCACGCAGAGACCGACCGGCCGGTGTTGTGTATTCACCACGTCGCGGACCCGCACGGGGCGCGCGAGATCGGTGAGGTGCTCATGGATCGCTACCGCCCGGACGCGGAGCTCGTGATCAGTGACCTGCCCCCGGTGCTCAGCGCGCACGTGGGGCTCGGGACGAAGGCCGCGGTCATCGAGGGCCCCACGTCCCGGCCCGTGTGGCACGGCGGGCGGGCTGCACAAGCGCACCCCTGATCCGCGTGTCGCCCGAGTGATCCACCGGTGGCGTCGCGCACCCACGAGCCCTGTCGCCAGTGCGGTGGGGTGGGCGCATGAGCGGAATCGATTTCAGGGGACGGCGCCGGTTCCGGGACAGTGAGGCCACGGAGCGGTTGACGGCGCTCTTGCGGGAAGACCGGCAGTCGGGTGCGGGGCTGCCATGGGCGGAGCCAGGACCCGATCGGAATGGTGATGTGGCCGGCCGTGGTGCGACGGGTCGCCGTGCTGCTGGCCATAATGAAGAGGGCGCCGATCTGGCTCCGGACGGTGGTGCGGAACCGGCCGACGACGCCGCCGATGGTGCCACCGGTCCGTCGCTCAGTGCAGACCCGGTGTCCGAGCACTCCCGGCATCGCGAGGACGTCGTGGTCCGTCGGCACATTGCTCGCCCCGCGCTGGTAGCACTGTGCGCCGTGCTGTTGGTGGCGCTCGGGATCGGGGGCTGGAACCTGCTCCCCGATGGACAGGGGGACGACGTCGTCACGTCCACTTCCGTGAAATCGGAGGGCGCCGTCGCCGGTACGGATGACGCGGGGGCAGATGAGGGTTCCGACCGCGCTGACGCCGCCCGTGAGGGCACTGAAGCCACCGGCCGGGACGACACAGCACCTCACGGGGTGTCCGGATCCGCGACGTCCTCAGGGCTCGTCGGGGGAGCCGGAGCCGGTTCAGCGGGCGACGGTACCGCCTCCGCTGAAGAAGCCGGGGTGCTCACGGTCCACGTGATCGGGGAGGTCAAGGACCCATCCGTGGTGACGCTGTCCCCGGGTGCGCGCGTCATGGATGCGGTGGCGGCAGCCGGTGGATTCACGAAGGGTGCGGTGAAGGACCGGATCAACCTGGCGCAGCCCGTGAGCGACGGCGCCCAGATCACGATTCCCAATGCGGAGAATGTCGATCGGGTGGCCGAGGCTGCCGCGCAGGGCGGTTCCGTGAATGGCGCCGGGACCGGTGTCCCGGCCGAGGGAGCAGCGAACAGCGCCAGCATTAAGACTGGAGTGAGCGGTAGTGCTTCCGAGGGTGGCGCGGCCACGGGAGGTTCATCGTCCGGATCAGGCGCTGCGGCTAAGGCGGGTGGTGCGGCCGCCCTGCCCGGCGGCGCCCCGGTCAACCTCAACACGGCCTCGCAAGCGGAGCTCGAGACCCTGCCTCGCGTGGGACCGGTCCTCGCACAGCGGATCGTGGAGTTCCGCACCCAGCACGGCCCGTTCACCTCCGCGGAACAGCTCGACGACGTCAGCGGGGTGGGTCCCGCCATGCTGGAGGCACTGCTACCACTGGTCACGGTGTGAGCGTGCGATGGGACCTGCGCCTGGTCCCTGTCGCCATCACCGCGTGGGTGTGCGGATCGCTGACACTACTTGCCGGGTGGACAGTGGGGGCCGTGGGGGCTCTCGGCTGCGTCCTGGTCTTCGGCCTCGCGTGGTGCGCACCCGCTCTTCTCGACCGGTTTCGCATCCGGCGGGCGAACCGCGGGCCACGAGGGAAGGCGCCCGCCTCGGCACAACGCAGCTGTCCGCCGGCCGGGCAGCCGAGCCGCGCGCGATCCTGGACGCATGCGTCGGACGCGCACGGGGGTTCCTCCTCCCATGGATGCCCGCGGCCATCATCCGGCGAGCCCCGCGTCCTGATGAGGTTCCTCCTGCCCAGCCTGGCCGTTCTGGCGGGGGTCGTGGCGCTGAGTGCCGCCGCGGCCATCACGACGGCGCTCGCCGCCACCGCACCGTCCCGCGACTTCCTGACCGAGCATCCTCCCGGTTCCGCGGTCCGCGTCAACGCCACGGTCACCGGGATGCCCCGCGAATACACGGGCTCACCGGCGCCAGGGGAGCAGGAGGCATCGCGCGGCGTCGTCGTACCCCTGGCCGTCCACGCCGCGGACGGGAAGGCCGCAACCGCCGAACTCACGGTGTTCGCCGCCCACCCCGGGTGGGACGGCCTGCGCGACGGGGACACCGTCAACGCTGTGGTGAACGTGACGCGCACCGCGAACCCGGCGCGGCTCACTGCCCGGGCCACCTCCCCACCCACCGGATGCGATCACGGCTGCCGGGGAGCCCGGCCCGGACTGCTGGACACCGTGCGCGCGAACCTGACCCGGGTGTCCGGACGGTTCGGTGCAGTGAGCGCCGGGTTGGTCCCCGGCATGACCGTGGGAGACACCTCCCAGCTGCCCGAGGCGCTGGCGCAGAGCATGAAGGACACCGGACTGACCCACCTCACGGCCGTCTCCGGCTCCAATTGCACCGTGGTGATGACCCTGACCGGGTACGCCGCCCTGACCCTGGGCGCTGGGCGGCGACTGTGCGTGGGTATCGGGCTCGCCGCACTCGCCGGGTTCGTGCTGCTCGTGGGCCCCGACCCCTCCGTCCTGCGCGCCGGCGTCATGGGTGCACTCGGCGGGGCCGCCATGCTCAGCGGCCGCGCCGGCGTCAGCCTCAATGCCCTGTGCGCCGCCGTCACCGGCCTGGTGCTCGTACAACCGCCCCTCGCCATCGATTTCGGCTTCATCCTCTCCGTCCTCGCGACCGCCGGCATCGTCGTGAGCGCCCGCCCCGTGACCCGCGTCCTCGCCTCCCGGATCCCCACAGCGCTCGCCGCGTGCATAGCCGTGCCCCTCGTCGCCCAACTGTGGTGCGGGCCCGCCCTGCTCGTGCTCAACCCCGCTCTGCCCCTGTACTCGTTGCCCGCCAACATGGCCGCCGCCCCTCTCGTTCCCGTGGTCACCGTCGCCGGTCTGCTTGCAGTATGCGTCCTGCTCGCGGGGCACCTGGCCTCACCCGCTCTGAGCTGGCTGCTCCCCGGCGCCCACGACGCCGCGGCGCTCGCCGGCTGGGAGCGCGCCGCCTCCCTGCCCGTGGGCGCCGCCTCGGTTCCCGCGCGGGTCATTGCGTGGCTCGCGGACGGTTTCGCCGCCCTGCCCGGCGCGCAGCTGCCCTGGCCGGGCGGTGTCCCGGGGATTGTCATCCTCACCGCGGTCACACTGCTGTTCCTCGGCGTCCTGCACGGGGTGGACCACCGCCTGCGTCAGGCATCACCCATCGCGGGCACGGTCGACGCCTCATCGGCCCCGCCGCCCGAGCCCGATGCCGTATGGCGCGTTCGCGCGCGCAGGCTACGGATACGACGTCGCGCGCTCGCGGTGATCGCGTCCCTCGCGGTGGTCGTGTTGGTCGTCCTGGGTGCGGTGTGGTGGTTCCGACCGGCGCCCGCGTGGGAGTCCGTGGTGTGCGACGTCGGGCAGGGAGATGCCGTGCTGCACCGCACCGGGGAGCACAGCGCGGTGCTCGTGGATGGCGGGCCCGACCCCAGGGCTCTGCATCGCTGTCTCGACCAGGCGGGCATCACGCACCTGGACGCGGTGATCGCCACGCACAACCACGACGACCACGTGGCCGGCCTGGAGGGGCTCTCCGATGCGGTGGATGTGGAGCGGGTGTGGTACTCCACGGCCGGGACGGAGCTACCACGCGAACTGGCACCGCTCGCGGAGAAGGCCGAGCAGCCTGCGCCCGGGGCACGACTAACCGCCGGACCGCTCACGGTCGAGGTACTCGCCCCGCGGGTTACGCCTACTGCAACGGGCGGAACCACGCGCGCTCCCGAGCACAGCCGGGTGAGTTCGGAGGACGAGAACAATGCGTCCCTCGTCCTGCTCATCACCCGCACCGCTGACCAGGGGACCACCACCTGGTTGACCGCGGGGGACCTCGAAGCCGATGGGTACCGAGCGGCCACCAGGCTCCTGCCAACAGCAGCCGCCCCACACGTAGATGTGTTGAAGGTCTCCCACCACGGCGCGCGCAACGGTGGGACCGACATCATCAGGGACTCAGATCCCGCCCTGGCGGTGATCTCGGTGGGGGAGGGCAACAGCTACGGCCATCCCCACCCCGCAACAGTGGCGGCCCTACAGGAGACTGGGGCGGCGGTGGCGCGCACGGACCTCAGCGGTTCGTTGTGGATCCGTAAGGAAGGCAATCAGCTCGTGGTCTCGACACGGTGACCGCGCATCAAGCCACTGGGTGCACCGGGTTCGTCGCGTGTGGCTCACGTTTCTTGTTCCGATGCCTCACCCGTCCACACCGGGCCACGGCATGTCCCCGCCCGGCGCTAGCATGAGGACCACAGCGGCGCCCTCCCATGCCGCGCGCACCTGAGGAGTTCCGATGCCCCCAGCCCGTCGCAAGGCCGCCGCGCCGCCGCAGACCTCGTGGCGGGACGTCACCCCGCAGCCGCTCGTGCTGGCCTCCGGTTCCGACGAGTACATCCTGCAGCGCATCAAGGACTCCCTGCGGGACCAGACCCGGGAGCAACGCGGGTCGTGCGAGGTCACGGACATCTCCGCCGCCGACTACGAGAGCGGGAGCTTGGCCGTGGTCACGAGCCCCTCCCTATTCGACGATCCCAAACTCGTGTGCGTCCACGACCTCGCGAGCATGCACGAGAACCTCCTCGCGGACGGCCTGTCGTACGTGGCCAATCCGGACCCGGACGTGACCGTGCTGTGGCAGCACTCGGGGGGTAACCGCGGCAAGAAACTACTGGACGCTCTCAAGGAGTCGGCGCTCGTCCTCGATTGCACGCCGCCCAAATCGGACCGCGACAAGACGGCCTTCGTCCTGGCCGAGTTCCGCGCGCACGGCAAACGCATCGAGCCGGACGCCGCCCGCGCCCTTGCCGCGGCCGTGGGCACGAGCACCGCGGAGCTCGCCGCCGCGTGCGCGCAGTTGATCGCGGACGGCCCGCTCACGGTGGATCACGACCTCGTGGAGAAGTACTACGGCGGGCGCGTGGAGGTCACCGCGTTCCGCGTCGCGGACGCCGCGGTGGCCGGTAACGCGGATCAGGCACTGAAGCTGTGGCGGCAAGCCGTGGACGTGGGAGTGGACCCGGTCCCCATGGTCGCCGCGCTGGGCTCCAAGATGCGGTTGATCGCGCTGACCGCGGGATCCCGCGGGGGAGCGGGAGCACTTGCGCGGGACGTGGGCGCGGCACCGTGGCAAGTGGAGCGCGCGCAGAACGAGGCCCGCCGGTTCACCGCCGGGGACGTGGCCGCCGCCTTGCAGGCCGTGGCCGAGGCCGACGCCCAGGTCAAGGGTGCGTCCCGGTCCCCGTACTTCGCGGTGGAGCGGGCGATCACCGTGATCGCGACGTCCGGCCACCACTGAGGGGCCATCTCTGGGGGCCACCATTGCGATCCCGGAAGATCCGGGGAAAGACTGCGGGCCCGGCACCGAGAAACGGTGCCGGGCCCGCAGGCGTCCTGTGCGGACGGGGTCAGTCGATTCAGATCTTGGCGACCTTCTTGGCCAGACCGGACTTCTTGTTGGCCGCGGTGTTCTTGTGCAGCACACCCTTGGACACAGCCTTATCGAGCTTGCGGGACGCGTTGCGCAGCGTCTCGGTCGCAGCTTCCTTGTTGCCGGACTCGACCGCGGTGTCCACCTTGCGGATCAGGGTTTTGAGCTCGGACTTGTAAGAGTTGTTGCGCAGGCGAGCCTTCTCGTTGGTGAGGATGCGCTTCTTCTGCGACTTGATGTTGGCCACGTAAAACTCCTAGAACGTTTGCGGAAGTAGGTCAGTGAGGGCTCACGGATGATCATCGACTGAGTTGTGAGAGTGGGGATGCTCGGTGGCAACCATCCGCTGTGCCCGACGACCAGCGCGGACACACAGCGATCCACTTTAGCAGATCACCGGCCGTGACGCCGGTCAGTGGCGGGCGCGGGCGGCGAGCTCCGCGGCCACCCCGTCGAAGCGTGAGCGGGCGAGCACCGCGCCCTCCCGGCGCACGTCCTCGGGGCGCACGGGGATGATCCGATCGATCCGGGCCTCGGACGGGCGGCCCGAACGGTCCCAGTCTCCGGTTCCCACGTCCACGAAGTCGGGATCGTCGTGGGCCGCGGTGTCGTGGTCCTTGGAGGTGAGCATCACGCACAGCACGTACTCCCCGGCGCGGTCCACGATCAGCACGGGACGGTCCTTGCCGCGTGAGGGGTCCTCCTCGTAGGGGACCCAGGTCCACACGACCTCGCCCGGATCGGGGCGACCATCCGGGTGGGGGTCGTAGTGCGGGGTCACCGGCCCCGTCCAGTCACCGGGGTAGGGCCGGGAGGTGCCGGCGGGCGACGTCGTCGTCCCCGGAGCGGTGGGCGCGGCGGCCCGATCGCGGCGCGCGTGCCCGGAAGCGTCCCGGGGCAACGGCGCGCGGCCGGCGTCCCGCCGCCCGCGCAGGGTCCGCGAGACCCGCTGATACATCCGGTAGGCCCGCAGGCCCTGGCGCGCGAGGCGCATGAAGTCAGCCATGTGCTCATCGTAGGGGCAGCGGTTCGTCCGTTGCCGCGGAACGTGGGAAACTGGGGAGTCATCCGATCGAAAGGACCGCCCGTGTCACCGTTGGCCGTCAATCCACCGGCTCCCGCCTCGACCGACCCCTCGGTGATCAGGAACTTCTGCATCATCGCCCACATCGACCACGGCAAGTCCACCCTCGCGGACCGGATGCTGCAGGCCACGGGCGTGGTGACGCCCCGGCAGATGAAGGCCCAGTACCTGGACCGCATGGACATCGAACGCGAACGCGGGATCACCATCAAGTCCCAGGCGGTGCGGATGCCGTGGAACGTGGACGGCACGGACTACGCGCTGAACATGATCGACACGCCCGGGCACGTGGACTTCACGTACGAGGTCTCCCGGTCCCTGGCCGCGTGCGAGGCCACGATCCTGCTCGTGGACGCCGCCCAGGGGATCGAGGCGCAGACGCTGGCCAACCTGTACCTCGCGATCGAGAACGACCTCACGATCATCCCGGTGCTCAACAAGATCGACCTGCCGGCCGCGCAGCCGGAGAAGTACGCTACTGAACTCGCCAATCTGATCGGCGTGGAACCCGAGGACGTGCTCAAGGTCTCGGGCAAGACCGGTGAGGGCGTCGAGGAGC
The DNA here is from genome assembly GCF_040981025.1 of Kocuria sp. CPCC 205261. Classification (NCBI taxonomy): domain Bacteria; kingdom Bacillati; phylum Actinomycetota; class Actinomycetes; order Micrococcales; family Micrococcaceae; genus Kocuria; species Kocuria sp. CPCC 205261. The sequence continues at coordinate 245,013 of NZ_JAVKPU010000002.1, forward strand.
TGCTGGACACGATCGTGCGCCAGGTCCCGGCGCCTCAGGGGGTCAAGGACGCGCCGTCGCGTGCCATGATCTTCGACTCGGTGTACGACACCTACCGCGGCGTGGTGACCTATGTGCGCGTGGTGGACGGGACGCTGTCCCCGCGAGAGCGGATCCAGATGATGTCCACCGGGGCCACCCACGAGCTGCTCGAACTCGGTGTGATCTCCCCGGAGCCGGTGCCCTCGCAGGGGCTGAGTGTGGGGGAGGTGGGCTATCTGATCACGGGCGTGAAGGACGTCCGCCAGTCCCGCGTGGGTGACACGGTCACGAGCCAGACCAAGCCCGCGCAGCAGTCCCTGGGTGGGTACGAGGACCCCAAGCCCATGGTGTTCTCGGGGCTGTTCCCCGTGGAGGGTTCGGACTACCCCGTGCTGCGGGACGCCCTCGAGAAGCTCCAGCTCAACGACGCCGCCCTGGTGTACGAACCCGAGACCTCCGCCGCGTTGGGCTTCGGCTTCCGTTGCGGTTTCCTGGGGCTGTTGCACCTGGAGATCACCCGCGACCGGCTCGAACGCGAATTCAACCTGGACCTGATCTCCACCGCGCCGTCCGTGTCCTACAACGTGACGCTCGAGGACAACTCGGAGGAGCAGGTTACTAACCCGTCCGAGTTCCCGGAGGGGCGGATCCTGGAGATCCGCGAACCCATGGTCTCGGCCACCATCCTGGTGCCGTCCGAGTTCATCGGCGCGGTCATGGAACTGTGCCAGTCCAAGCGCGGTGAGATGAAGGGGATGGACTACCTCTCCGAGGACCGCGTGGAGCTGCGCTACCGGTTGCCGCTCGCGGAGATCGTCTTCGACTTCTTCGACCAGCTCAAGTCCAAGACCCGGGGCTACGCGTCCCTGGACTGGAAGGCGGACGGCGAGCAGGCCGCGGATCTCGTGAAGGTGGACATCCTCCTGCAGGGCGAGCAGGTGGACGCGTTCAGCGCGATCACCCACAAGGACAAGGCGTACTCGTACGGCGTGCTCATGACGGGCAAGCTGCAGAAGCTCATCCCGCGCCAGCAGTACGAGGTCCCCATCCAGGCCGCGATCGGTTCCCGGATCATCGCGCGCGAGAACATCCGCGCGATCCGTAAGGACGTGCTCTCCAAGTGCTACGGCGGTGACATCTCCCGTAAGCGCAAGCTGCTCGAGAAGCAGAAGGAGGGCAAGAAGCGCATGAAGATGGTGGGCCGCGTGGAGGTCCCCCAGGAGGCCTTCGTGGCCGCGCTGTCCTCGGACGAGGACACCGGGAAGGACAAGAAGAAGTAATGCCCGCCCAACCGGAGGGTGATCCCGCACCCCGGGACGGCGCGCTCCCCGCGGCATCGGTCGCCCGCGCCACCGATCGCACCCTGAGCCTGTACGTCCACGTCCCGTTCTGCGCGGTGCGCTGCGGGTACTGCGACTTCAACACCTACACCATGGACCAGTTCGGGGACGGCGTCTCCCAGCGCGACTACCACGCCGACGCCGCCGCGGAGGTCCGCTTCGCCCGGTCCGTGCTCGACGCCGCCGGGGCACCGCCGCGCGCGCTGCACAGCGTGTTCTTCGGCGGGGGTACGCCCACCCTTCTGCCCGCCTGGGAGCTCGCGCTCATGCTCGAGCAGGCCAGGGAGAGCTTCGGGCTGGCCCCGGACGCCGAGGTCACCGTGGAAGCCAACCCCGACTCGGTGAGCGAGGAGACGTTCGACGTGCTCGCCGCAGCCGGGGTTACCCGGGTGTCCTTCGGGATGCAGTCCGCGATGCCCCACGTGCTGCGCGTGCTGGAACGCACGCACACGCCGACGAACGTCCCGCGCGCCGTCGGCTGGGCCAAGGACCGCGGACTGGGCGCGAGCGTGGACCTGATCTACGGTACACCGGGGGAGAGCGTGGCCGACTGGCGCACCTCGTTGGAGGCCGCGCTGGCCATGGACCCCGACCACGTCTCCGCGTACTCCCTGATCATCGAGGACGGCACCAAGCTGGCCGCCCAGATCCGCCGCGGTGAGGTGCCGGGCGTGGATCCGGACGACCAGGCGGAGAAGTACACGCTCGCGGACGCGCTGCTGCGCGAGGCCGGGTTCGAGTGGTACGAGGTGTCCAACTGGTCCCGCGCGGCCCACGGGCGCAGCGCGGTGCAGAACCGCAGCGTGCACAACCTCGCGTACTGGCGCAATCAGGACTGGTGGGGGATCGGCCCGGGGGCGCACTCACACAGTGACGGCGTGCGCTGGTGGAACCTCAAGCACCCGTTGCCCTACACGGCCGCCGTGCGCCGGGGTGACTCACCGGCCGTGGGCCGCGAGACCTTGAATGGCGAGACGCAGTACGTGGAACACGTGATGCTCGGGATCAGGATCCGTGAGGGACTCCCGCTCGAGGGGCTGCGCCCGGAGGGGCGGCACGCGGTGGCCGGATTGATCGCCGACGGCTGGCTGGACGGCACCGCCGCCCTCCGCGGGTCCGCGGTCCTCACGGACGCGGGGCGTCTGATGGCCGACGCCGTGACGCGCCGCTTGCTCGACTGGTGACCGTGTCAGGAGTTGCGGGCCGCGAACTTGTCGTAGAGGTGGGTGTTGAACCGGTACTGATGCGGTTCGCCGCGGTTGACCTTCACGCCCGCGCGCACGGAGGTGATGGCCAGGAACAGCCAGGTCACGGCGGCGATGACCGAGAAGAGCCATCCGATGAACGGGATGAGTGAAAGCACGATGCCCGCGAGGATCACCAGGGTGGGCAGCATGGTGTAGTTGGCGGCTTCCCGGGATTCCTGAGCGGTGAAGGGACCGCGGTCCTTGAACACCCGGTGGATCATGTAGCTGGGCAGTACGCCCACCACGCCACCCAGGTGGGCGAGGGTGGCCCACTGCCGGTCCTGGGACACGTCCAGGGGTTGCGCCACGGGGGCCACGGACTCGAACGGAGTCTCGGCGGAGCGAGTGGAGGGGGAGGGAGCAGCGTCAGTCACGAGCGGGTGTGCCTTTCACGGGCGGTAGCCATCCGGGTCGGAGGACGCCGGTGCTCCCATCCTACGGTCGTTCCCGCGTGGCTCGCGCCGGACGACGACACCAGGCGTCACCCACGCTGGGGGTTACCGCTAACGCGGGTCACCGAAGCCGTAGACCACCGGCTGCGAGCGCCGTCGACGTCGTGGGTCACCGCAGGTCAGGCGCAGCCCGGGTCAGGAATCGGCGGCGTCCGGGGCGGTGAGGAAGTCGATGAGCTCCTCCACGCGGCCCAGCAGGGCCGGTTCGAGGTCTGCGTACGTGTTCACTCGTGCAAGGATCGCCTGCCACGCCCGCCCCACGTCCTGGGGTGTGCGGTGCGGCAGGCCCAGCGCGCGTGCCATCCCGGTCTTCCAATCCACCCCGCGCGGGATCACGGGCCACTCCCGGATCCCCAGGGCGCTGGGCTTCACGGCCTGCCAGATGTCCACGTAGGGGTGTCCGAGGATGAGCACGTTGTCCCGGGCACCCGGGACCGCGAGCGCCTCCTGGGCGATCCTGGACTCCTTGGAGCCCGCGACCAGGTGGTCCACGAGGATCCCGAGCCGGCGCTGCGGGCCGGGGTGGAACTCGGCGATGGCTGAGGGGAGGTCGTCGATCCCGTGCAGGGGTTCCACCACGGTGCCCTCGACCGCGAGGTCGTGGCCCCACACCTTGGCCACGAGCTCGGCGTCGTGGTACCCCTCGACCCACACACGCGACTCCTTGGCCACCGACGCGCGCAGGTTCTCGACCTCGACCGACCCCGAACGCGTGATCCGGGGCTTGGCCGGGGCGCTGCGGGTCTCGGGCGGGCCCAGCCGCACGGGTTCGCCGTCCAGGAGGAAGCCCGGGCCCAGGGGGAAGGACTTCACGCGCCCGTGCCGGTCCTCCAGACCCACCACGCGCATCCCGCCGATGGTCTCCACGCCCACGACGGCGCCCACCCACCCGGTCTCCACGTCCTCGAGCACCATGTCCCGGGCCACGGGGACGTCCCGGGAGACGGCACCGGTGCGGGCGACGTCGGGACTGCCTAGGTCCTGGGGACCCCAGGACCAGCCGGATGCGTTCACGGGCGACTCCTCGACGTCGTGCCGCGGCGCGAGCGCGCCGCCGGGCAGGCGAATCAGCCGCGAGCGTATCAAAATCGGCCCCTGAGCCACGGGCCCCGGACGGCCAGGATTAGCACTGTGAACTCTTGAGTGCCAGAATTGCCAGCAACGGGAGGTGAGACACATGGAGCATCCGCGCCGAGCGCAGATCCTGCGCGCCATCGTGGAGGACTACGTCCATTCGCGTGAACCCGTGGGGTCCAAGGCGCTCGTGGAACGCCACCGCCTACCCGTCTCCTCCGCCACGGTGCGCAACGACATGGCCGCCCTCGAGGAGGACGGGCTGATCGTGGCCCCGCACACGAGCTCGGGGCGGATCCCCACGGACCGAGGTTACCGCGAGTTCGTCAACCAGATCGCAGCCCTGGAGCCCCTCACCTCCGCCCAGCGCCGCGCGATCCAGGTGTTCATGGACGGCGCCCAGGACCTGGACGACATCATGGAGCGCACCGTGCGCCTGCTCGCCCAGCTCACCCACCAGGTGGCCGTGATCCAGTATCCCGTGCGCACCGGGATCACCGTGCGCCACGTGGAACTCGTGGACGTGGGGGACGCCCGCGTACTCGTGATCCTGATCCCCACCACCGGACGCGTGGCCCAACGCACCGTGGAACTGCCCGTCACCCTGACCGAGGCCCAGCTGCTGGAGCTGCGCGCCCACGTGCTCGCACGCCTGCTCGGCACGCCCGTGGAAGACGTCCCCGACGCCGCCGTGACCCTGCCCCCGGCCCTGCCCGAGGAACTGCGCGACGCCGGGACCGCGGTGACCGGGGCGCTCGCGGTGCTCGCAGCGGTGTCGGACGAACACCGCCTGGTGATGGCCGGGACCGCGAACCTCGCGCGCTTCAGCGGGGACTTCCCTCAGAGCATCTCCCCGGTGCTCGAGGCGCTTGAGGAACAAGTGACCATGCTGCGATTGTTGTCCGAGATGCAGCAGGACGAACGCGGGGTCGCGGTGCGCATCGGCTCCGACCACAGCGACGACCCCCTGGCGGAGGCGTCCGTGGTGGCCACGGGTTACGGTCCGCACGCCGCGTCCAAGGTGGGAGTCGTGGGGCCCACACGCATGGACTATCCCACGACCATGGCCTCCGTGCGCGCGGTGGCCCGCTACCTGTCCAAGAACCTGGGGGCTGAGCGCACGTGAGCGCCGCCCGCCCCGCTCGACCGTAGAACCGTAGAACCGACGAAAGAAGAAACGACGATATCGTGAGCGATCACTACGAAACCCTCGGCGTGAGCCGGGACGCCAGCGCCGAAGAGATCAAGCGCGCCTACCGCAAGAAGGCCCGCAAACTTCACCCGGACGTGAACCCCTCGCCCGAGGCCGCCGAGGAGTTCAAGCGCGTCTCCCACGCCAATGACGTCCTCTCCGACCCGGACAAGCGCCGTGTCTACGACGCCACAGGCAACGAAAACGGCACGGACACCGGCTTCGGCGGGGGCTTCCCCGGCACGGGCTTCGGCTTCTCCGACATCTTCGAGACGTTCTTCCAGGGCGCGGGAGCCGGTGGCCAGCGCGGCCCCCAGTCCCGCACCCGCCAGGGCCAGGACGCCCTGATCAACGTGCGGATCTCCCTCAAGGACGCCGTGTTCGGCATGGAGAAGGACATCACGGTGGACACCGCCGTCGTGTGCCCCACGTGCCAGGGCACGTGCTGCCAGCCCGGCACGAGCCCCGTGACGTGCACCATGTGCCGCGGCTCCGGCCACATGCAGTACCAGCGCCAGTCCATCCTGGGCATGGTCACCACCCAGGCCCCGTGCTCCCAGTGCAACGGTTTCGGCACCGTCATCGAGAGCCCCTGCCACGAGTGCTACGGCGAGGGCCGCGTGCGCGACCGCCGCCCCCTGACCGTGAAGATCCCCGCCGGCATCCAGTCCGGCAACCGCATCCGCCTGGGCGGCCAGGGTGAGGCCGGCACCGCCGGCGGACCCAACGGCGACCTCTTCGTGGAACTCAAGGTGGATCCGGACCCCACCTTCCTCCGCGAGGGCGACGATCTCCACGCCCGCCTGCGTATTCCCATGACCGCCGCCGCGCTCGGCACCACCGTGAGCCTCGAGACGTTCGACGGCGCTCGCACGGTGGACGTCGATCCCGGCACCCAGTCCGGTGCGACCGTCACGCTCGACGACCTGGGTGTCACCCACCTGCGGGGCAAGGGCCGCGGGGACCTCAAGGTGCACTTCGAGGTGGAGACCCCCAAGGACCTTTCCTCCGAACAGCGCGAACTGCTCGAGCGACTCGCCGAGCTGCGCGGTGAGGAAGCAGCGGACGGTACGACCGTGAACACCAACCACTCCGGTGGGTTCTTCTCCCGGTTGCGGGACCGGTTCAACGACCTGTGACCAACCCCGTCTTCCACGTCCCCGCCGAGGACCTCTCCCGGGCGCACCCGGGGGAGGTCCTGGACGTCGCAGGTCCCGAGGCCAAGCACGCGGTGACCGTGCGGCGCCTGCGCGCGGGGGAGGCCCTGGACCTCGTGGACGGGCACGGCACCCGTGCGGTGTGCACGTTCGACTCCGGGGCCAAGGACCGGATGAGCGTGACCGTCCACGAAATCCACCACGACGCCGCGCAGCAGCCGGAGTTCACGCTGGTGCAGGCACTCGCCAAGGGGGACCGGGACCTGCAGGCCGCGGAGGCCGCCACGGAACTCGGGGTCTCCCGGGTGATCCCGTGGCAGGCGGAGCGCAGCATCGTGCGCGTCCACGCGGACCGCGCGGCCAAACTCATGGCCAAGTGGGACTCCACCCTGGCCGCGGCGGCCAAGCAGTCCCGGCGCGCCCGCTGGCCCGAACGCGGTGACTGGGTGGACACCGCGGGTCTGGCCCGGCTGATCGCTGCAGAACCCGAGACGCTGTGGCTCGTGCTGCATGAATCGGCGAGCCCACGTTGGTCCACCCCGGACGCGACCCGGTGGGGTGATCGGTCCCGGATCGCGGTGATCGTGGGCCCGGAGGGAGGGATCGGTGACGGGGAGCTCGAGGCGTTGTGCGCCGCCGGTGCTCAGCCGATGCGCCTGGGGACCGCTGTCATGCGATCGTCCACCGCGGGACCCGCGGCACTGGCCGCGCTGCACGCGGTGCTCGGGCTCTGGGACTGACCCGGGACCCAACGGGGAGGGCTCAGTCCCCGGCGCGCACCGTGATCGTGTGATCGTCGGACACGGTGGTGTCGGAATCGTCCGTGCCGCTCACGCGCACGGTGTACGTCCCGGGGTCGAGCGTGACGCTCGTGCGTAGTTCCGTGCCCGTGGTCGGATCCGAGCCGGGGGAAGCGGGTGCGATGTTCCCACTGTGCACGACGCGGTCGTCCTCGAGCACCTCCCAGAGGGCGTCACGCACCGAGGGCAGCACGCGGGCGAAGACCGTCACGGGGCTCTTGGGTTCCGCCCCGGTCTGGGGGTCGACGAGCCACACGGGCGCGGCCAGTGCGGGGTCACGCGTGAGCGGGGCATTAAGTTCCACGGCTCCGAAGGCCTTGTACCCGCTCTGCCCGTTCACGAGGACCCGCACCTCCTTGGCCGTGGACGAGTCCAACAGCCCGGCGGTCACGGCCGCCGCGGAGACCGTGTACACCATTTGCTGCAGTGCGACCCGCGCGTCCTGCGGGGAGAGTTGGGAGGCGAACGCGGCGGCGGGCAGGTCCACGGTGATGGTTCCGTCCGGGGACACGGAGGTGCCCACGGTGTCCACGGCGGACCACAGGGACCGGTAGTCCGGGTCCGCGGGGGTGGCCGAGGTGACCATGAGCGCCGCCTGGGCCACGGGGTCGGTCGTGTCCTGGGAGGTCGGGGTGCGGAACTCGCGGAACAGGTAGCGCGATTGGTCCCCGGTGCCCACCCAGTACACGGGGGCCTGTTCGGTGGCCACGCCTTCCATCGCGGTGTCCGTGTTCATGGGCGCGGAGGCGATCCCGGGGGCGGCTTCGGAGTTGTGGTCCGGTCGGTCGGCGGCGGTCCCACACGAGGCCACGACCGCGGCGAGCGACACGGCGAGCGCCCCCGTCGCGGCGCGCCGAAGTCCGCCGGGCGCGGTGGCGCGACGACGCTGCGGCTCGGTCGTTCCTGCGGGATTTTTCACGGCTACACAACTTACCCACCGGAAGCCACGGGCGCTAACGTCGCACGTGGATCCGGGCGGACCGTTATGGGATTGCAACCTGCGGCGTGCGAGCCCGTCGGTCCCGGCGGGTCCGGGTCCGCGCGCACCGGTAGGCTGGACCCGATGAGCGAACCAACCGAAGGGACCGAGGCACTGAGCACTCCGCCCACCGAACGAACCCGCGTCACCGTGCACGTACCGGATCGGGAGACCGCCGTCCGGACCTTGGGTCACGGGGACGCGACCTTGCGTCTGCTCGAGCAGCAGTTCCCGGCCGTGCGGATGACCGTGCGGGACCTGGACGTGGCCCTCGAGGGGCCCGTGATCGACACCCGCCTGGCCGCCTCCCTGCTCGAGGAACTTCTCACGATGGCGCTGCGCGGCGCCGAGATCACCGAACGCACGGTGCTGCGCGTGGCCCGCATGATGCGTGACGCCCAGGACCTGCGCCCGTCGAGCGCGCTGTCCACGAGCATCCTCTCCACCCGGGGCAAGACCATCCGGCCCAAGACCGTGAACCAGAAGACCTACGTGGACGCGATCGACGAGCACACCGTGGTCTTCGGGATCGGGCCCGCCGGTACCGGCAAGACGTACCTGGCCATGGCCAAGGCCGTGCGCGCCCTGCAGGCCAAGGAGGTCAACCGGATCATTCTCACGCGTCCCGCGGTGGAGGCCGGCGAGCGACTGGGCTTCCTCCCGGGTTCGCTCAACGACAAGATCGACCCCTACCTGCGTCCCCTCTACGACGCCCTGCACGACATGATGGACCCCGAGTCCATTCCGCGGCTCATGGAGGCCGGGACCATCGAGGTCGCCCCGCTGGCCTACATGCGCGGGCGCACCCTCAACGACGCTTTCGTGATCCTCGACGAAGCCCAGAACACCACCCCGGAACAAATGAAGATGTTCCTCACCCGTCTAGGTTTCGGCTCACGGATCGTGGTCACCGGTGACGTGACCCAGGTGGACCTGCCCGGGACCATCAAGTCCGGCCTGCGCCAAGTCCAACACGTGCTCGGGAAGATCGACGACATCGCGTTCTGCGAACTGACCTCCGCGGACGTAGTGCGCCACGAACTCGTGGGCGAGATCGTGGCCGCCTACGACCAGTTCGACACCACCAACCGCCACCGCGTGGAACGAGCCCGCCGCAAGGACGAACGCCGAGCGGCGTCGTCCGAGCGCACCGGGGGAGACACCCCGTGAGCGTGGCCTTCGACCTGCCCTGGGACACCCCCGCCGAACAGGCCGAGCTGCCCACCGCCTACCGCGCCGTGGACACCGACCAGCTCGAGGCCCTCGTGGACCTCGCCTTCACCCGCTGGCACCTGCACCCCGACACCGAGGTCAGCATCGCCGTGGTGGACGAGACCCGCATGGCCGAACTGCACGAACAGTGGCTGGACCTGCCCGGAGCCACCGACGTCATGTCCTTCCCCATGGACGAACTGCGCGAGGGCACCCCCGACGACCCTAGCCTGGGCGTCCTCGGGGACGTCGTACTGTGCCCACCCGTGGCCGAACGCCAGGCCGCGGCCGCCGGCCACAGCACCCAGGACGAACTGTGCCTGCTCACCACCCACTCCCTGCTGCACCTGCTGGGCCACGACCACGCCCACGAGGACGAACGCGCCCGCATGTTCACCGCCCAACGCTCGCTGCTCGAGGAGTTCCTGGGCCGGGACGCGCCCGTGGAGACCATGACGTGAGGCGCCGCACCGCCTCCGACCCCCGCACCGACTGAACGACCGAGGACCCGCGATGACCCAGCCCACTGAACAGCCCGCTGACTTCCGCGCCGGTTTCGCCGTGTTCGTGGGCCGGCCCAACGTGGGCAAGTCCACGCTGACCAATGCGCTCGTGGGGCGCAAGGTCGCGATCACGTCCAACCGTCCGCAGACCACGCGGCACACCATCCGCGGGATCGTGCACCGCACCGACGGTCAGTTGATCCTCGTGGACACCCCCGGCCTGCACCGTCCGCGCACGCTGCTCGGTCAGCGGCTCAACGACGTCGTGGCCCAGACCCTGGGTGAGGTGGACGTGATCGGGTTCTGCGTGCCCGCGGATCAGAAGGTGGGCCCGGGGGACCGGTACATCGCCCAGCAGGTCGTCGCCGCCGTCGGGCGCACCCCCGTGGTCGCGATCGTGACCAAGGCGGACCTCGTCCCCCAGCAGCGCCTCGCCGAACAGCTCGTGGCTGTGAGCGAGCTCGGGCGCGAGGTCGTCACCGAGGAGCGCGCCCAGCGCGAGGCACGACGACGACGTCGCGACGCGGCGCCGTCCGCCAAGGGCACCGGCGGTCGCCCGGCCGCGCAGCGCAGCGAGGACACGCCTGCCGGATGGGCCCACGTGATCCCCGTGAGCGCGGCGGACGGCTTCCAGATGGACGAGGTCGCCGAGCTGCTCGTGTCGCTGATGCCCGTCTCCCCGCCCCTGTACCCGGAAGGGGACCTCACCGACGAGCCGGAGGTCACCATGATGGGCGAACTCATCCGCGAGGCTGCGCTCGAGGGCGTGCGGGACGAACTGCCCCACTCGCTCGCCGTAGTCGTGGACGAGGTCTCCGAACGTGAAGGCCGCTCACCGGACAACCCCATGCTGGACGTCCACGCGAGCCTGTACGTGGAACGGGACTCCCAGAAGGCCATCGTGATCGGCAAGCGCGGTGCGCGACTGCGCGAGATCGGAACGCGCGCGCGAGCCCAGATCGAGTCTCTACTGGGCACCCGGATCTACCTGGACCTGCACGTCAAGGTCGCCAAGGAATGGCAACGGGACCCCCGACAGCTGTCCAAGCTCGGGTTCTGACCGGACACACACCACACGTCAGCCCGGTGCCGTAGCCTGACCCACCAGTCAGGGCCGCACGCCCCCCCGATCCGAGACCCCAGGAGACGTCACCGGTGGATCCCAGCTCAGCACCACGCCGGAGCCGCCGGAGTTCGCGTACGAGCGCGCCGTGGAGTACGCACCCCGCCCGCCGCACGGATCGCGACGGCGAGGCGTATGACCTGCGCCAGACCGGACGTCATCACCGCGCCCATGTCCACCGCTCCTCGGTGCGCAGGATCGCCGTGATCCTGGCCGTGTTCGGGCTGCTGGCCGTACTCGGCATCGGCGGGATCGCCGCGCTGCGCCTGACCGGCAACCTCACCTCGAGCCCCCTGAACCTCTCCGACGGTGCCGAGAACGTGGACGACGGCCCCCTGGACATCCTCGTCATGGGCTCGGACACTCGCCACGGCCAGGGCAACAGCGAATACGGCAGCGAGGATGACGCCGAGGGCCGCACCGACGTCATGATGCTCGTGCACGTGACCGAGAACCGCGACGCCGTCACCGTGGTCTCCTTTCCCCGGGACCTCATGGTCAGGATCCCGCAGTGCACGGACCCCAAGAGCGGCACCGTGTACCCGGCCACGACCGGCATGCTCAACAGTGCGGTGGAACACGGCGGCCCTGGGTGCACCGTGGCCGCGATCAACCGACTCACCGGCGTGAACATCGACCACTTCATGCTCGCCGACTTCAACGCCGTCAAGGAACTCTCCAGCGCCGTGGGCGGCGTGCAGGTGTGCGTCAACGAACCGGTGGATGACCCCAAGTCCGGGCTGCGCCTGCCCGCCGGGATCTCCTCCGTGGAGGGCGAACAGGCACTCGCGTTCCTGCGTTCCCGCGCGGCGTTCGGCAACGGTGGGGACGAGGCTCGCATCCGCTCGCAGCAGTCGTTCCTGGCGTCCCTCACGCGCAAGATCCAGGCGGACGGGACGCTCACCAACCTCCCGCAGCTCTACCACATCGCCGAGGTGATGACCCAAAACCTGCACGTGGACCAGGGGTTGACCTCCATCCCCACCCTCGTGGGCATGGCCGGTGCGCTCAACGGCATCGATCCCGGCCGGATCGCGTTCGTGACCGCGCCGTCCGAGCCCTACCCGCAGGACCCCAACCGGTTGCAACTGGACGAGACGCCCGCCGAGCGGCTCTTCGAGACCCTGCGTCGGGACGTGTCCGTCACGGAGGCCCGCGACGCGCCGTCGGCGTCCCCCGGGCCCTCCCACGCGATGGGGGAGACCGCCACCCCCGCGCCGAGTGCCGCGCACCCCACCGAGCCGGCGGCATCGCCCACCGCGACCGGCCCCGCCGTGGACCCGTCGCTCGTGCCGATCACGGTGAGCAACCGCACGGACGCCGGGGGCCGGGACCACCAGCTCGTGAGCGTGCTCGAACGCGCCGGCTACGACCAGGCGCGCACCGCGTCCTCCGGCACGCAGCTCGCGGCCACGCAGATGTTCTACAACCCCAACTGGGCGCTGGCCGCGGACGACGTCGCCGCTGTCCTGAACGTCTCACCGAGCCAACTCGTGGCGAGCTACGATGTGCCCGGGATCGAGGTCGCGGTGGGCCAGGACTTCCGTAGCGGTGACACGATGGACCGCAACGCCGCCCTGCCGGACGACCTGCAGGGCCAGACTGCGGAGCAGTTCACGTGCCAGGAGACCGCGGCGGGGTAACGATCCGGTGTGCCGGCGACCTAGTGGTACGTTGGATCACATGCGGCAAGGGAAGACGCTACTCCTGCTTACGTGCCGCAGCGGGGCCTGAACCGATCCTCACGGCCGACCACCCGCTGCGGAGTTCCGTGGTGCCGGCCCACAAGCTTCTGATCGAAAGGCCCCCTTCCCATGAAGAATTTGCAGCGTCCCTCCGGAATGCCCGTCCACAAGTACACCCCGTACCACCAGAACTTCCCGTTTGACATGTCCGACCGCACGTGGCCGGACAAGGTGGCCACCACGGCCCCGCGCTGGTGCGCCGTGGACCTGCGGGACGGAAACCAGGCGTTGATCGACCCCATGGACTCCGAGCGCAAACTGAAGATGTTCCAGTTGCTGGTGAAGATGGGCTACAAAGAGATCGAGGTGGGCTTCCCGTCCGCCTCGCAGACCGATTTCGACTTCGTGCGCACCCTGGTCGAGGACGACCTGATCCCGGAGGACGTCTCCATCCAGGTGCTCACGCAGTCCCGCGAGCACCTGATCGAGCGCACGTACGAGGCGATCGAGGGCGCACCGCACGCGATCGTGCACCTGTACAACTCCACGTCCACCCTGCAGCGACGCGTGGTCTTCGACCGCGACATGGACGGCGTCGTGGACATCGCCCTGACCGGTGCCAGGTTGTGCCGCAAGTACGAGGAACAGCTCAAGCACACCGACGTCACGTACGAGTACTCCCCGGAGTCCTACACGGGCACCGAGCTCGAGTTTGCCGCGCGGATCTGCAACGAGGTCGCCGAGACCTTCGAGGTGGGTGACGGTCGCAAGATGATCATCAACCTGCCCGCGACCGTGGAGATGGCCACTCCCAACATCTACGCCGACTCGATCGAGTGGATGGGCCGGCACCTGTACCACCGCGACGACATCATCCTGTCGCTGCACCCCCACAACGACCGCGGGACCGGTGTGGCCGCCGCTGAGCTGGGCTACCTGGCCGGGGCGGACCGGATCGAGGGGTGCCTGTTCGGCAATGGCGAGCGCACCGGCAACGTGGACCTGGTGACCCTGGGGTTGAACCTCTTGACCCAGGGCGTGGACCCGCAGATCGACTTCTCGGACATCGAGGAGATCCGCCGCACGGTGGAGTACTGCAACCAGTTGCCCGTGCCCGAGCGCAGCCCCTACGGCGGTGACCTGGTCTTCACCGCGTTCTCCGGTTCCCACCAGGACGCGATCAAGAAGGGCTTCGAGGCCATGCAGCGGGACTCGCAGGAGCGGGGCGTGGACATCGATGACATGGAATGGGCCGTCCCGTACCTGCCGGTCGACCCCAAGGACGTGGGCCGCAGCTACGAGGCCGTGATCCGCGTGAACTCCCAGTCCGGCAAGGGTGGCGTGGCCTATCTGCTCAAGAGCGAGTACGGCATCGACCTGCCCCGCCGGGCCCAGATCGAGTTCTCCGGGGTCGTGCAGAAGTACACCGAAACCTCGGGCTCGGAGGTCACCGCGCAGCAATTGTGGAAGATCTTCACCGACGAGTACCTGCCCGCCAAGGACGGCGGCGAGCTGTGGGGTCACTACCGCATCACGTCCATCTCCACCCATGCCGAGGACGAGGGCAACACGGTCCTGGAGATCGGCCTGGACGTGGGCGGCGAGCACCACGAGCGCACCGCGCACGGCACCGGGCCCATCGACGCGCTGATTCAGCTGTTCAACGCGGAGGGCGTGGACGTGCGCCTCCTGGACTACACCGAGCACACGCTGTCCGCGTCCGCGAACGCGCAGGCCGCGAGCTACGTGGAGCTCGCCGTGGGTGACCGCGTGCTGTGGGGTGCGGGGATGGACAACAACACCACGCGAGCGTCCCTGAAGGCCGTGATCTCCGCGGTCAACCGCGCCGTGCGTGACGCGCAGTTGGCCCAGCAGGACTGAGCGCGCTCCTTCCCTTCTCCGACGACTCCGCTGCGGGCACCCGGGTGCGCCGCAGCGGAGTCGTGTCCGGGGTAGGTGACACAATGACCCGATGGCCCGTTCAACCTTCGCATCGCGCAGCTATCGGGACGACGCCGTGGTGCTGCGCACCTACGACCTCGGTGAAGCGGACCGGATCGTGATCCTGCTGACGGCCGAGAACGGCCAGGTCCGGGCGGTGGCCAAGGGGGTGCGGCGCACCAAGTCGCGGTTCGGTGCGCGTCTGGAACCCTTCCACGTGGCCCAGGTGCAGCTCGTGCACGGACGGAACCTGGACATCGTGTCGCAGGCCATCGGCAAACGGGCATACGGGCAGAGCATTGTGGCCGACTACGAAAAATACACCGCCGCGGCGGCCATGGTCGAGACCGCGGAGAAACTCACCGCAGACGACTACGACACCGCAGTCCAGCACTACCAGTTGCTCGTGGGAGCGCTGTCCGCCCTCGCGCGTGGTCTGCACGAGCCGGGGCGCATCCTGGACTCTTATCTGCTACGCGCCGTGGCCCTGGCTGGTTGGACGCCCAGTTTCGTGGACTGCGCACGGTGCGGGGCTCCCGGGCCCCATCGCTCGTTCTCCGCGGCCCTCGGCGGTGCGGTGTGTCCTCAGTGCCGTCCGCCGGGATCCGCCGCGCCCAGTGCGGCCACGTTCGTGCTGCTGGACGGGCTGCTGCGCGGGGACTGGTCCACGATCGACGCCGCCGACACCAAGACCGCGCGCGCAGCTGCCGGGTTCGTGGCGGCGTACATCCAATGGCACATGGAGCGCACGGTGCGCTCCCTGGCCCTCGTGGATCGAGGGGACGGCTGAGGCGGGCAGTGCCCGCTACTCGGCGGGAAGTTCTAGGGTGGGGGAGGACCACCCCGTCGCTTCTCGAAAGGATCCCCGCATGAGCCGCTTCGCCCCGCCGCCGCCCCATCCCAGCGGTGCCACGGTGCCCGCCCTGGATCGCGATGCCATTCCCCGACATCTGGCCCTCGTGATGGACGGCAACGGCCGCTGGGCCAACGACCGCGGACTGCCGCGTACCGAGGGGCATCGGGAGGGTGAGCGAGCCCTCATGGAGGTCGTCGCGGGAGCCATCGACCTGGGGATCCCGTACGTGTCCGCGTACGCGTTCTCCACGGAGAACTGGAAACGGTCCCCGGCCGAGGTCGCGTTCCTGATGAACTTCACGGGGGACGTGATGTCCCGCCAGCTGCCCACGTTCAAGGAATGGGGGATCAAGGTGCGGTGGGCAGGGCGGCGCCCCCGCCTGTGGAAGTCCGTGATCAACCGACTGGAGACCGCGGAGCGCGAGACCCAGGACAACGATGTCATCACGCTGACCATGTGCGTGAACTACGGCGGTCGCGCGGAGATCGCCGACGCCGCGGTCGCGATGGCTCGGGACGTCCAGGAGGGGCGGCTCACGCCCGGGTCGATTACCGAGGACATGGTCCAGCGGTACCTGAATGAGCCCCAGTTGCCGGACGTGGACCTGTTCCTGCGGTCCTCGGGAGAACAGCGGCTGTCCAATTTCATGCTGTGGCAGTCCGCATACGCGGAAATGATGTTCCTGGATATCCTGTGGCCGGACATGGACCGCCGTGTGCTGTGGCGTGCGGTAGAGGATTACGCTCACCGCAACCGACGATACGGGGGAGCGATGGATCAGACGGCCCCGGCCACGGGGGAGTAACCACCGAATTGGGTCCTCACTATGTAGAGTTTCAATTGAATGTTGATACTTATAATTCGAGTTTAGATTGAGACTGTATCTAACCTGAACTCGTCTTCCCGTCGTATCAGCGCCCACCTGGCGAACCCGCCGGTGATGCGCCCGAGGTGGTCCGGGAGCGGGCATCCCGTGTGAAAAACTGGCCCCATGCGCGTGTACCCCGCTTTTTTCAATCTCGTTTTCTCCTGGATGGACCCGGAACTCGCCCACACCGTGGGGTTCGCGGGGATCAAGCTGGCCCGCCGTGTGGGCCTGGGGCGGGTGCTGCACCGCCTCACCCGCCCGGATCCGGGCAACGAGGTCCATGTCATGGGGCTCACCTTCCCGTCCCCATTCGGTCTGGCCGCGGGTTTCGACAAGGGCGCTACCGGTACCCACGCGTTGACGAACCTCGGCTTCGGCCACGTGGAGATCGGCACGGTCACGGGCCAGGGTCAGCCGGGCAATCCCCGTCCGCGGCTGTTCCGCCTGGTCGAGGATCGCGCCGTGATCAATCGTATGGGCTTCAACAACGACGGCGCGGAGGCCGTGGCCCCGCGAGTGGCCTCGGCACTGCAGAGCCTCGCCCAGGACGCCGCCCGTACGCATCGTGCGCGCCCCGTGGTGGGCGTCAACATCGGCAAGACCAAGGCCGTGGGTCTCGAGGACGCCACGGACGACTACGTGCGCAGCACCCGCGTGCTCGCCCCGTATGCGGACTACCTCGTGGTCAACGTTTCCTCCCCGAACACCCCCGGACTACGCCAACTCCAGGAGCTCGACGCGCTGCGACCGCTGTTGCGAGCCGTGCGGGAGGAAGCGGACCGGGTCACGTCGTGGCACGTGCCGCTGCTCGTCAAGATCGCCCCGGACCTCGCGGACCAGGACGTCCTCGCGGTCGCGGACCTGGCCCGGGACCTGGGGCTGGACGGCATCGTCGCGACAAACACCACGATCGCCCGCGAGGGGCTCGGCCTGCGCAGCGACGCACAGGACGTGGTCGCGTGTGGAGCCGGCGGACTCTCGGGGGCGCCCCTGCGGCGTCGTTCCCTCGAGGTGCTCAAGCTGCTGCGAGGTCACGTGGGGGAGGACCTCGTGCTCATCTCCGTGGGAGGGGCCACGAGTGCCCGGGACGTGATCGAGCGACTGGACGCCGGTGCTTCCCTGGTGCAGGGCTACACCGCGTTCCTGTACGAGGGGCCGTTCTGGGCGGCGCGGATCAACCGCGGCCTGCGCCGGGCCGCACGGCGCACCTCGCACTGAGTACCCACGGAACCGATGGAACGAGGGGCCGGCCCACTATGGTGGGCCGACCCCTCACGGGTTCTGCGGGTGTTACTCGGGACGCTCGCCCCGGCGCACCTGCGGCTTGGGCAGACGCATGCGGCGCATCGTAAAGGTACGCATCGCGGCGTACCAGCGGGTGCCGGGCTGGACGGTGCCGAACGTGCGGCGCAGTGCCGCGTGCAGTCGGTTGGACATGATGATCGCGTCGATCACGCACAGGATGATGTAGCCGTACACGATCCAGATCAGTGTGATGGCCACGGACTGCACCGGCAGGAACATCAGGACCAGGATCAGCAGCAGGAAGATCAGCACGTACTCGCCGATGTTGAACCGGGAGTCCACCCAGTCCCGGGCGAAACGGCGCTGGGGCCCGGCGTCCCGCGGGCCCAGGTAGCGTTCGTCTCCGGCGGCCATGCCGGCCTGTGCCTGGGCGCGCCGTTCCCGTTCCGCGATCCTGGACTCGGCTTTGGCGGCCTTGCGGTCCTCCGGGATCAGGGGTCGGCGACGCGCGGCCTCCTGTTCCTTGCGGGTGGGGGTGGGGCGGCCCTTCTTGCCCTCGGGCGTCCTCCCGCCACCGGGCTGCCCACCGCGGTCGGTGGGGACGGCGGGATCGGCCGTGGCGCGCGCGCCCACGGCGGTGGATCCCGAGGATTCAGCTGACTTCTTGCGTCGAAACACCCGACAAGCCTACCGGAGTGCCACGACGTCACCGCGCGCGTGACAGGAGACAACCGAACGGGCTTGCCACGGTGCGCGCCGAGCTCCCGCCGTTAGGCTGGGCCCATGGCTACTGACTTCACACGTCCCAGCTCCGACACCGTCGACGCCCTCCGGGCGAGCGTGGACGGTTCCCGGGACATCCTGCTGGAAGAACTCGGCTCTCTCGTGGCGATCCCCGGCATCGCGTGGGACTCGTTCGACGCCGCCGACCTCGAGCGCAGTGCCGAGGCCGTGGCCGGTCTGCTCCGGGGCCTGCCTTTCGACAGCGTGGAGATCCTGCGCGAGCCCCGCGGGGACGCTCCGGGGCACCCCGCCGTCGTCGCTCGCAAGGCCGCGGCACCCGGGTACCCCACGATCCTGTTGTACGCCCATCACGACGTCCAACCCCCGGGCAAGCGCGAACTGTGGAACACCGAGCCCTTCGAGGCCGTGGAGAAGGACGGTCGGCTCTGGGGTCGCGGCGCGGCCGACGACAAGGCCGGCGTTATGGTGCACGTGGGCGCGCTGCGCGCGTTCTTCGAGCGCATCGGCGAGCACCCGGGCCTGGGTGTGACCGTGTTTATCGAGGGCGAGGAGGAGGCCGGTTCGCCCGGCTTCGAGGACTTCCTGGCCGCGCACCGGGACAAGCTCGCCGCGGACGTCATCGTGATCGCGGACTCCGCGAACTGGGAAGTGGGCGTCCCGGCACTCACGACGAGCCTGCGCGGCGTCGTCGGAGGGATCGTGGAGGTCAGCGTGCTGGACCACTCGGTGCACTCCGGCATGTTCGGCGGGCCCGTTCTGGACGCACCCACGCTGCTGTCGCGACTGATCGCGACCCTGCACGACGACGACGGCGCCGTGGCCGTCGCTGGGTTGCTGAGCGAGGACGACACGGACGTGGACTACGACGAGGACCGCTTCCGCGAGGACGCCGGCGTGTTGGACAGTGTGCAACTTGCCGGGCGCGGCTCGATCTCGTCGCGGCTGTGGACCCAGCCGGCGCTGTCCGTTACGGGGATCGACGTCACCGATGTCGCGACCGCCTCCAACACCATCGCGGCCACCGCGCGCGCCAAGCTGAGCCTGCGGATCGCTCCTGGCCAGGACGAGCGGGAAGCGGGGGAGGCGCTGCGCAAGCACGTGGAGGACAACGCCCCGTTCGGCGCGCACGTGAGCTTCGCGCTCGAGGAGACCGGCCCCGCCTTCCGTGCGGACACCGGCGCCGTGAGCTCGCAGATCGCCCTGTGGGCTTTCGAACAGGCGTGGGGACGTCCGGCCGTCACGGCGGGGATGGGCGGATCCATCCCCTTCACCGCGACCCTCACCCGGGCGTACCCTGAGGCGCAGATCCTGATCACCGGTATCGAGGACCCGGACACCCGGGCCCACAGCGCCAACGAATCCCTGCACATCGGGGACTTCCTGCACGCCGTCACCGCCGAGGCCCTCGTGCTCGCGGCGCTGGCCGAACAGGGAGAGCGCAGCGCGGAATGATTCCCCGCGCCGGCGCGTTCCACCAGGCAGAAGGGATCCACCGAACCCGGGGTCGCAGCCCCGCGTCGCACAGAAAGTGAGCACCATGAGCGTCACCACCGACAACGAGACCACCCAGAACATGCCCACCCACGAGGTCCTGCTCACGGACACCGCGGCCCAGAAGGTCCGCGACCTGCTCGAGCAGGAGGGGCGCACCGACCTGCGGCTGCGCGTCGCCGTGCAGCCGGGCGGCTGCTCCGGTCTGATCTACCAGCTGTATTTCGACGAGCGCGTCCTCGACGGCGACCACGTCCGCGGCTTCGACGGCGTGGAGGTCATCGTGGACAAGATGAGCGTCCCGTACCTGAGCGGATCCACCGTGGACTTCGAGGACTCCATCTCTAAGCAGGGCTTCTCGATCGACAACCCCAACGCGCAGGGCTCATGCGCGTGCGGTGACTCGTTCCACTGATCGACCGCACCGAACAGGGGTGCGTTCGGATCCTCACGGGGGTCCGTGCGCACCCCTTTTCCGTGCCCGCTCGAGGGGCTCATCGGTGCACGCAGGGGAGGGGATCGGCGGGGTCTGCGGACGGCCCCGCTCGCGACACGGCGTGCTGACACAGTGTCAGCGGATCCGGGGGCGGAGGGGTAAGCTTCCTAGGGAGAACCATCCACGGGCAACGCGTCCATTGTGCCCACGCGCAGGACCGATGCGGAACCCACACACACAAAGAGGAAGGGCCGTCTGTGAGTTCGCAAACTCGAACCGGCAGCCGCCGCGGCCGAGCGCTCAAGGCCTCGGCAGTGGCAGTCCTGGCGACGATCTCGCTCACCGCTTGCTCGGAGCAATCGAAGCTGGGCTTCTTGCCCACCGAACGGGGCACCACCGACAACGCCGATCAGGTCATCGACTTGTGGATCGGATCGTGGATCGCGGCGCTCGGCGTGGGTCTCGTGGTGTGGGGTCTGATGCTCTGGTGCATGGTCGCCTACCGGCGTCGTAAGAACGAGACCGGCTACCCCCGCCAGCTCGCGTACAACGCCCCGCTGGAGATCTTCTACACGATCGTCCCGATCGCCCTGATCGTGACCCTCTTCTTTTTCTCGTTCCGCGCGCAAACGGCCATCACGGACCGCTTCGAGAACCCGGACGTCAAGATCCAGGTGTACGGCAAGCAGTGGGCGTGGGACTTCAACTACCTGGACGACAACGTCCACTACCAGGGCATCCAGGCCCACCTCACGGGCGAGCCCGGCGTCGAGGAAACCCTGCCCACCCTGTACCTGCCGGCCGACAGCAAGGTCGAGCTGGAGATCACGTCCCGCGACGTCATCCACTCGTTCTGGGTGCCCGCCTTCCTTGAGAAGATCGACATGATCCCGGATCGCACCAACTACATGAGCTTCACCACCGGCCGCGAGGGTACTTTCGCCGGCAAGTGCGCTGAGCTGTGCGGTGAGTACCACTCCGAGATGCTCTTCAACGTGGCCGTCGTGAGCCAGCAGGAGTACGACGCCCAGATGCAGCGCCTGCGCGACGAAGGCAACACGGGCATCCTCGGGGACGAGTACAACCGCAACCCGAACCTCAACGAAACGTCCAACAACTAGGGGATAGGCAATGTCTACGCTCGAATATTCGCGGGACGACGCGGCCACGACCGCACCCCGCGTTGTCCCACGGTCCAAGGGCCGGGTGATCGTCAACTGGCTCACCTCGACCGACCACAAGACCATCGGGTACATGTACCTGATCTCGTCCTTCATCTTCTTCTGCGCCGGTGGCGTGATGGCTCTGCTGATCCGCGCCGAGCTCTTCCAGCCGGGCATGCAGATCCTCGAGACCAAGGAACAGTACAACCAGCTGTTCACCATGCACGGCACCATCATGCTGCTGATGTTCGGCACCCCGCTGTTCATCGGTTTCGCCAACGTGATCGTGCCCCTGCAGCTCGGTGCGCCGGACGTGGCCTTCCCCCGTCTGAACGCCCTCGCGTTCTGGTTCTTCCTCTTCGGCTCGCTCATCGCGGTATCCGGGTTCATCTCCCCGCAGGGCGCGGCCTCCTTCGGATGGTTCGCCTACGCGCCACTGAACAGCACGACATTCAGTCCGGGCGTTGGTGGTGACCTATGGGTCTTCGGCCTGGGCCTGCAGGGCTTCGGCACCATCATGGGTGGCGTGAACTTCATCACGACCATCGTGTGCATGCGTGCGCCGGGTATGACCATGTGGCGCATGTCCATCTTCACCTGGACCACGCTGATCACCTCCATGCTGATCATCATGATCTTCCCGCCGCTGGCCTCCGCCCTGTTCGCGCTGGGTATGGACCGGCGACTCGGCGGCCACGTGTTTGACGCCGAGAACGGTGGCGCCATCCTGTGGCAGCACCTGTTCTGGTTCTTCGGTCACCCCGAGGTCTACGTGTTGGCCCTGCCGTTCTTCGGCATCGTCTCGGAGATCATCCCGGTTTTCTCCCGCAAGCCGATCTTCGGGTACAAGGGTCTCGTCTTCGCGACCATCGCAATCGCGGCGCTGTCCGTGACCGTGTGGGCGCACCACATGTACGTGACCGGCGCGGTGGCCCTGGGCTTTTTCTCCTTCATGACCATGATGATCGCGGTGCCCACCGGCGTGAAGTTCTTCAACTGGATTGGCACCATGTGGCAGGGGTCGCTGACGTTCGAGACGCCCATCCTGTGGGTGCTCGGCTTCCTCTTCACCTTCCTGTTCGGTGGTCTCACGGGCATTATCCTGGCGACCCCGCCGCTCGACTTCCACGTGTCCGACACCTACTTCGTGGTGGCGCACTTCCACTACGTGATCTTCGGAACCATCGTGTTCGGCATGTTCGCGGGCTTCTACTTCTGGTGGCCCAAGTTCACCGGCAAGATGCTCAACGAGCGGATCGGCAAGATCCACTTCTGGCTGCTGTTCGTGGGCTTCCACATGACGTTCCTGATCCAGCACTGGCTGGGTGTGGACGGCATGCCGCGTCGTTACGCCGACTACCTGCCCGAGGACGGGTTCACCTGGATGAACCAGTTCTCGACCATCGGCTCCATGCTGCTGGGCGTGTCCATGATCCCGTTCTTCTGGAACGTGTACACCACCCACCGCAACGCCAAGAAGGTGGAAGTGGACGACCCGTGGGGCTTCGGTGGTTCCCTCGAGTGGGCCACCTCCTGCCCGCCCCCGCGTCACAACTTCACCTCGTTGCCTCGGATCCGTTCCGAGCGCCCCGCGCTGGATCTCCACCACCCGGAGCTCTCGGCGTTCTCCAGCCAGCAATATGAAGCCGAGACCCCCCTGGTGGGCGGCACCGGAAGGAACGGACGATGAGCGCAACTATCAAGACGTTCCTGCTGCTTGGTGTGTTCTGCACCGTGGTGGGCCTGGTCTACGGATTCGTCACCGAGTTCCAGGAACTCGCCGGGTTCCCCGCACTGTTGGCCGTGGCCGCGATGAGCTTCATGCTCGTGGTCTACCTCTGGCTCGTGCAGCGGTCCACCGGGGGCACGCTCCCGGAGGACCGCGAGGACGGTGAGATCGTGGAGATGTCCGGTGACTACGGGGCCTTCTCCCCGTGGAGCTGGTGGCCCCTGCTGCTCGGCATCGGCTCGGCGCTGTTCGTGACGGCGCTGGCGGTCGGCTGGTGGATCATCGGCCTGGCGGTCCCGGTGGCCGCTCTCGGTCTGCTGGGCCTGGTCTTCGAGCACTCCCGCGGGGAGCACGCTCACTGATCCGCATCCGCTGACCATACGACGAGGCCCGCACCATCATGGGATGGTGCGGGCCTCGTCATATCTCCCAACCGGGGCAAGGTTCGTGATCAGCCCCGAGCTTTGTGGGCGGGGGTCCGGCATCGATACGCGCGTCGTGGAGCCCTCAAGGTAGTAATGGCCGGCGGGGATGCTCTGGAGCTCGACGAGCATTCCCCACGGTGTCTTGACGTGGACCGGCCCTTTGCCCTCGGCGTGGTTCGTCGTCCGCGGTCAGGCCGTCGTACACGACCCCGGCACCGAATCTGTCGACGATGAACCGGGTGGCGGCGTCGAGATCGGGCGCGGTGACGCCGATGCGCTGGATACCGCGCGGAAGCAGAGGTGAATTCATGACGCCATCGAGATGGACAATGTGCCCGGGCTATGCTGCACGGATCCGTCGCGGCGGCCGCCGCAGGTCGTCCCCGTGCGGAGTGAGGTCGCGCAGGCGGGAAATCCCCAGGCGGGCCAGACACCGACCCACGGTGCGCAGGTGCATCTGGTGCCCGAGATCCAGCAGGTGACGGTGGATGCGCCGGGCCGAGCGGGCAGCTGCCTCGGTCCCGGCCACCACCGCGGTCTGCTGGCTCAGTGCATCGAAGATCTCATTCGTGAGGGGCTCGGCCAGCCTGGGTGCGTGCTTCTTGAGCCTGGCCCGCACGTGCCCGCCACCGGCCGCGGCCAGTGTGGCCGGGGTCGGGTAGCGGCTGAGCAGGTCGGCTACCGCCGGGTGGGCGACCCGTGGCCCCAAGACCCGTCCCAGGGCCGGGTGGATCTGGGGGAGCATCCCGCGCAGCCGGTTGGAGGTGGTGGTAATCTGGGCGGCCAGGTCATCCAGGATCGCGCGCAGCCGGGCTTCGTCGTTGGGCGGTGCCTTGTCGTAGACCGTCTTCCCGGCCGCGGTCACGGCGTGGTGGTCGGACTCGCCGACGTTGAGGCCGAGGAACACCGGTGGTTGTGGTTGCTCTGACAGGGCCGAGTCCCTTGTCCTCCCCTGCTGCACGAGCATGCTGGCCGACCGGGGGATGGTCACGCTCAGCATCCACGTTACGAAGGCCCTCCAGGGGCGATCCCGCCCCTATCAGCGATCCACGACCACCGGACCGGCCCTCGGTGACAACACCCCCCCAGATCATCGACGACTGGGGCAAACGATCATGCCGAGCACCGACCGGTCAGCACCCCTCCATCCTGCTGGACGAAAGGGCCACGAAGAAGGTCACGGGGGCTCTCTTGTCCACAGTGGCGGCGGCCACCATCGAGCGGGGATGAGGCTGACGCTTTGGCTGACACCGTGTCATGGGTTAAATGGTTCCATGGAGCCCATGGGGAAAATTGCAGGGCAAGGGGGAGCGATGGCCCACGGGCTCGCGTTGGTAGGCCTGCCGGAGCTCGAGTTGCACGGCATGTCGGAAGCGGTACGGGACGAAACCGAGATCCCGAGGGCCGTGGCTCGCCTTCTCGAGCGGTTGAACGGCCAGGGCGCCATCGAATCGCGGGAGGTGCATCTCTGCTGTGACGGAACGAGCGACAGGACGCTAATTCGGGTCACAGTGGCCGTCGGAGAGCCGATGACGGGTACTCGCCCCGTGACCTTACCGGGGGCCGGAACGGCAGCTGTCATTCGGTTCGGGGAGCGGCCGGTCAATACCGGGGACGCATGGCTCATGCTGGACACGGCACTTCGAGGCAAGGGGCTCACCGCCGTGGGACCGTATCGTCAGACCATCCATGGGGATGGGAGCGTCACCCTTGCCGTGCCCGTCAGCTCCGGGACGCCGCGTACGGAGGCCGAGGCCAGCGCATAGAACAGTGACCAGCTGGCTCCGGGCTGGAGGCATAGGAAAGGGCCCGTTCGGATTATGTGATCCGAACGGGCCCTCCCGATCAGCGATCGAGTCAGCTGGGCCCGGGGCCTACTTCTCGATCTGTGCGCTGTGCGCTGTGCGAGCCGGCGCCGACGCTGGCGGGCTCGGCGTGGTGATGACCGTGAGCCGCTTCCAGCTCGGCGGGCGTCACAGGGGCCACACGGTCCTCGAAGAAGATCCGGCTCAGACCGCCGCGCATCTTCTCACTCGCCGTGACCTTGCCCTTGGCATTGGCACGAGCGGGTTGGACCTCGCGGTCCTCGAAGTTCACGAGCTTGTAGCGACGGTATTCATCCAGGGGCTCGTGGACCTCCACGAACTCACCGTGGGGCAGGGCCTGGATGCGGCCCGACTCACGGCCGTGGAGCACGATCTCCCGGTCCTTGCGCTGCAGGGACAGGCAGAAGCGGCGGGTGATGATGAACGCCAGGATGGGGCCCAGGAAGTACAGGGCTCGCAGCCAGTAGATGACGTCGTTCACGGCCACATGGAAGTGGGTGGCGATAAGGTCACCGCTGGCCGCGATCATCTGGATGGCGTAGAAGGTGACGCCGGCGGCTCCCACGGCGGTGCGGAACGGCGCGTTACGCGGACGGTCCAGGATGTTGTGCACGCGGTTGTCGCGGGTCACCCAACGCTCGATCCACGGCCACGCGAACATGACACCGAACATCAGGGCCATGGGGATCAGCGGCAACAGAATGGCCAGCGGAACCGCCAGACCGAAGATGTTGACCTCCCACGAGAATGGCCAGTGACCGGGCATCAGGCGCAGACCGCCGTCGGAGAAGCCCATGTACCAGTCGGGCTGGGAGCCAGCCTGCACGGGGGAGGGATCGTAGGGACCGTAGTTCCAGATCGCGTTGATCGTGGTGGTCGCGGCGATGGCGGCCAGGATGCCGAACACGATGAAGAAGAATCCACCCGCTTTCGCGGCGTAAATGGGACCCACGGGGAAGCCCACCACGTTGTCCTCGGTGCGACCCGGACCGGGGAACTGGGTGTGCTTGTGGACCACGACCATGAACAGGTGGATCACGATCATCATGAGGATCAACGCGGGGATGATCAGCACGTGCACGATGTAGAGGCGACCGATGATCGCGTGGCCTGGGAACTCGCCACCGAACATGAACATGGAGATGTAGGTACCCACGATCGGGACGGCCTTGGCGATCGCATCCGCGATGCGCAGACCGTTACCGGAGAGCACGTCGTCGGGGAGCGAGTAGCCGGAGAAGCCGGCCACGATCGCCAAGATGAAGAGCACGCAACCCACGACCCAGTTCAGCTCACGCGGGCGGCGGAACGCGCCGGTGAAGAACACGCGCAGCATGTGCACGGACAGCGCCATGACGAACAGCAGCGCGGACCAGTGGTGCAGCTGACGCAGGAAGAGGCCGCCGCGGATGTCGAACGAGATGTGCAGGGTGGAGGCGTACGCCCCGGACATCTCGACACCCTGCATGGGGACGTAGCTGCCGGTGTAGGGCAGGGACGTCATGGTGGGGTCGAACCAGAACGCCAGGAAGGTGCCGGACAGCAACAGGATGATGAAGCTGTAGAGGGCGACCTCACCGAACATGAAGGACCAGTGGTCGGGGAAGACCTTACGGCCGAACTCCTTGACCATCGCGGAGGCGCCCACGCGCGTGTCCACAAAGTTGGCGATCCGGCCCGTGGTGGTCGTGGGGCGGTATTCGAAGTCTGTTGATGTGGACATTAGTTCGCCTCATCCTGCATGTCTTGGACGGCGAGATCGCGCTGCGAGTAGGTCGGTCCCACGGGCTCGTGGAAGTCGCTACGGGCAACGAGGTAGCCGTCGGAATCAACGGTAATGGGCAGCTGCGGCAGGGGGCGGGATGCCGGGCCGAAGATGACCTCGCACTCTTTCGTGAGGTCGAACGTGGACTGGTGGCACGGGCACAGCAAGTGGTGCGTGTGCTGCTCGTACAGGGCGATCGGGCAACCCACGTGCGTGCAGACCTTGGAGTAGGCGAAGATGCCGTCCACGTTCCAGTCACTGCGCTCGGGGGAGACGTTGACGTCCTCCGGGGCCAGTCGCATGAGCAGGACCACGGCCTTGGCCTTCTCGTCCAGGTAGCCCTCTTCGTGGCTCAGGCTGCTGAGGTTCTCCGGGACCACGTGGAACGCGGAACCGAGAGTCACGTCGGACGCCTTGATGGGGGTACCGGAGGGGTCGCGTACCAGACGCACGCCCTCGTCCCACATGGTGTGGCGCAGGACCTTGAGGTCGGTGGGACCGAGGTCCTTGAGCAGACCCACGAAGGGGAGGGGCATGAGCACTGCGGCGCCGATCAGCGTGTTGCGCAGCAGCGGGCGGCGCCGCACACCGGACTCGTCGTAGATGGTGTTCAGGATGCCCTGCGCCTCGGCGCGGTCCTCTTCCGGGCGCAGGTCGTGGCGCATCTCCACGATCTCGTGGTCCGGCATGAGGGTACGGGCCCAGTGGACCACCCCGATACCGATGCCGAACATGCCGAGGGCGATGCCGAGGCCCAGCAGCAGGTTCTGCAACCGCAGCTGCGCGGTGGGCTCGGTGTTGACGGCGTCGTACAGAGGACCGTCCACGCGGATACCGAAGTACGCCACGAAGAACAGGATGGATCCAATGATGGAGAGCAGGAACAGCAGGACCACCTGGTGTTCAGCTCGCTTCGCGGCCTTGGGATCTACGTCCGTCACGCGGGGGCGGTGCGGTGGAAGCCCCGGGTTGGGGAAGTTTTCCGTGCCCGTTCCGTCCGAGGTGACAACCGCCCCGCTCTTGTGGGGAGTGCCGTCACGATGGTCGCCCATGTGGTCCCTCATTCTTCTCTTGGTGCTGTGAATACTGTTTCGGGTGCCGGTGGGTACCGGCGGGGCGCTCTCAGGCGGAGCGCGAGGTCAGCCACACGGTGAAGCCGATGACGATCACCAGGCCGATGGTCCAGATGAACAGCCCCTCGGACACGGGGCCCAGGGAGCCGAGGCTGAAGCCACCCACGTTGGTGTTGTTGTCGAGGGTCTTCAGGTACGTGATGACGTCCCGCTTCTCCTCGGGGGTGATGTTGGCGTCGTTGAACACCGGCATGTTCTGCGGGCCGGTCTGCATGGCCTCGTAGATGTGCTTTTCGCTCACGCCCATGAGGGAGGGGGCGAACTTGCCGCGGGTCAGGGCACCGCCCTGGCCAGCGGCGTTGTGGCACATGGCGCAGTTGGCCAGGAACACCTTGGCGCCGTTGGCGGAGTTGCCCTCGCTGATGTCGAGGTACTCCTCCTCTGGGACGGCGGGGCCGGCGCCCAGGGAAGCCACGTACGCGGAGAGCTGCTTGGTCTGTTCGTCGTTGAACTGCTGCGGCTTGACCTGCGCCTGGGGGCCCTGCATCTGCATGGGCATACGGCCGGTCCCCACCTGGAAGTCGACGGAGGAAGCGCCCACGCCGATCAGGGAGGGACCGGTGTTGGTGCCCTGGGCCTGCATGCCGTGGCATGTGGAGCAGTTGGACAGGAAGAGCTTCTGCCCCTCCTCGACGTCCTGAGCCGAGTACGTGGTGGTGTCGGCCTTGGCTTCATTGGTGGTTGTGGCAACTGCGTAGAGTCCACCGGTCAGAAGCAAAGCCATGACCAACAGCGCGAGGGCTGCCATGGGATGGCGGCGCTTTTGTGAGAGTGCCTTCACGTCAAACGTTCCT
This sequence comes from Kocuria sp. CPCC 205261, assembly GCF_040981025.1. Taxonomy (NCBI): domain Bacteria; kingdom Bacillati; phylum Actinomycetota; class Actinomycetes; order Micrococcales; family Micrococcaceae; genus Kocuria; species Kocuria sp. CPCC 205261. The sequence goes on from NZ_JAVKPU010000002.1 coordinate 274,214, forward strand.
TTTACTCGGTTCTAGAACTTGAATGGGCGAACGGTCCTGGGGGCCTACTTGATGAAGTAGACCAGCACGAACAGGACGATCCAGACCACGTCGACGAAGTGCCAGTAGTAGGACACCACGATGGCCGAGGTGGCCTCGTAGTGACCGAAGCGCTTGGCAACGAAGGCGCGGCCCATGATGAAGAGGAATGCGATCAGGCCACCGGTCACGTGCAGGGCGTGGAAACCGGTGGTGATGTAGAAGGCGGAGCCGTAGGCGTTCGCGGCGATCGTGACGCCTTCGGAAACGAGAGCGACGTACTCGTAAACCTGCACGGACACGAACACGGCGCCCATGAGGAAGGTCAGGGCGAACCACTCGGTCATGCCCCACTTGGTGAATTGGAGGATGCCGCCGGTGCGCCGGGGCTGGAGCCGCTCGGCGGCGAAGACACCGAACTGGCACGTGACGGAGCTCAGTACCAGGACGATGGTGTTGGCCAACGCCATGGGCACGTTGAGCAGCTGTGTGTTCTCGTGCCAGACCTCCGGGGAGGTGGCGCGCAGAGTGAAGTACATGGCGAAGAGTCCGGCGAAGAACATCACTTCGGAGGACAACCACACGATGGTGCCCACGGATGTGAGGTTGGGGCGAGTGATGGTCGCGCCCACCGGTTTGGCTGGGGTATGAGTCGCAGTTGTCACAGAGACATTATGTCGCCAAAACTCGTGGCGAACCAACCACCACGGCCTCCGCAGCGCATCGTGTCGCGTCCCCAAGGTGTGATCTGGACGACCCTCCCGTCCGCCGGGCCGCGGTGGGCCGCGGCCTGCCGCCGTACTGCGTCACGCGGAGTGACGGCGCGATAGAGTCGAAGCCGTGACTACCTCGAACGCCTCCCGCACGAACAACCACTGGCCAGACGTGTTGACGAGCTTGTCCCGCGGCGAGGACCTGTCATGGGAGCAGTCCTACTGGGCCATGGACAACATCATGGCGGGCGAGGTCCCCGACACCGTGGTCGCGGGCTTCCTCATGGCGCTGCGCACCAAGGGGGAGAGCGTGGCCGAGCTCAACGGTCTCGCGGACGCCATGGTCGCTCACGCCCGCCCCATCTCCGTTCCCGGCCCGGCGCTGGACATCGTGGGCACCGGCGGGGACCGCCTCTCGAGCGTCAACATCTCCACGATGTCCGCCCTGGTGTGCGCGGGCGCGGGGGTGCGGGTCGTGAAGCACGGCAACCGGGCGTCGTCGTCCAAATCGGGATCGGCGGACGTCCTGGAGGCCCTGGGCGTACAGCTGGACATGCCCGTCGAGCGCGTCCAGCGCGCCGCACGCGAGGTGGGGATCACCTTCCTGTTCGCGCAGACCTTCCACCCGTCCATGCGCTTCGCGGCCGCCGCACGCAAGGCCCTCGGGGTCGCCACTGCATTCAACTTCCTGGGCCCGATCACCAATCCGGCCAAGGTCAAGGCATCGGCGATCGGCGTCGCGGACGAGGCCCTGGCGCCGCTGATGGCCGGCGTGTTCCAGAACCGTGGCGACCGCGCGCTCGTCTTCCGCGGCGGTGACGGGCTCGACGAGTTGACCGTCACGGCGCCGTCCCGGATCTGGGAGGTGCGGGATGGCCGGACCACCGAGCACACGCTCGAGCCCCTGGACCTGGACATGCCGCGCGCCACGATCGAGGATCTGCGCGGCCAGGACGCTGCCTACAACGCCGGCGTGGTGCGCGACGTCCTCGACGGATTGCAGGGGCACGTGCGTAACGCGGTGCTGCTCAATGCCGCCGCCGGGCTCGTCGCCATCGACGAGAGCGCCGATGCTCCCTTCGCCGAGCGTTTCGAGGCCGCCATTGGGCGTGCGGCCGAGTCCATCGACTCGGGTGCGGCGCGAGACGTCCTCACCCGGTGGGTCGAGTTCGCCGCGCGGTGACCACCCGGTCGTCGCTCCCGCCCGGCCCGTCCGTGCGGTACCGCACAATCTGACGACGACGCCGCTCGCCCGGTTTCCGGAGGAGCGGCGTCGTTCGTGCTACGGCCGGGGGAGTTAGTCGTCGATCCCCAGGGAGAAGGCCGCATCCAGATCGTGCGTGCTGTACGTGCGGAAGGCGATGTTGGTGTTCGTGGACTCCACGCCCTCAACCTTGGACAGCTGATCGGCGATCACGTCCGCGAGCCGTTCGTGCTGGTGCACCCGAACCACGGCGATCAGGTCCCACTCACCGGTCACCGAATAGACCTCGGTCACGCCGCGGATGTCCGAGACCTCCAGGGCGACCTCGGGAATCCTGTCCGACGAGGTCTTGATCAAAACGATGGCGGTGAACATGGGGTTCCTTTCCACGGTGTCACTCCACTGTATCGGTGGGTCGATGGCGCGGCGGGCGTCTCGGAGCGGCCGGTGGCAGGGGAGTCCTGGCCGTATCAGCGACGACGAACTCGGGCCACGCCCGCCAGGACGAGGCGGTAGCCCACCAGGAAGACTCCCAGCACCGCCAGGCTGACCAGAACGAACGACCACGCCGTGCCATCGCCTGTGAGAACACGGAGGAGCATCCCGACGAGTTCGGCGCTCAGCCATACGACCACGCCAGTGGGCACCACGGCCGCCGGACGACGCGCTCCCCGGACCATGAGCCACCCGATGAGCGTCCCCGCTAGGAAGGGCCACGCGGTGGTGAGCATGCCCAGGACGTCCTCACCGTGGGCCGAGCGCCCGATGGCGGCGAAGACGATCACCAGACCCAGGTCCACGGCCAGGAAAACGGGCCAGGCTCTCGTGGTTCGCTCGGCGGAAGGAGCTGATCCAGGCGATTGCGGGGGAGAGGCCACTGACGTGCGGGAGTCCGATCCGGGACGGGGTTGCGAGCTCATGTCTCCAGTTTATGGCGGGTTCTGGAAGCTTCCGAACGGATGAATTTCACAGTGAGAATCGCAGGATTTAGTTCGAGTTCCACCTATAACTTTAAGAACCGGCCCAAGGCGCTATGACGCTCTCATGGACTGGGCCAGCTGAGGTCGCCGCAGCGGGGGGTCTTCACCCCGCGAGCGCACGAACCTCCAGGGGCTGCCCACATGCCGCGGATGCTTAGGCTGCACGTTTCAGAGCGCCGGCCTTACTGGCGACCTCCACGATCCGGCAGCCACCCAGAGCGGGCCCCGGGCTCACCCGCGGGCCGGAGAACACCGCGGGGGAATCGCCGGCTGCACCCGTGGCATCGACGGTATGGGTCGCGTGCCCTCATCATGGCGTACTTCGCCGGACTGAGTACATACACGAGCAGAAACCCGAGATGTGTATCCGGACCCGTTGAACAAAAGCGTCACGCAACGCGCCGTCCCGTAACTATGCATGGCGTCGTTCAGGCGGTGACCCATGGGACGAGGGGCCGAGTCGCCGCCTGAGCTCACGGCCATCTGAGGCCTCCCATAGGCTGAATCGGGTTCGCCCCATATCGCGTCGTTACTAACGTACCCCTATGACCGATAATGTACATTATGTAAAGTAGTCCGAAAGTGGAGTGGCCGGAACGGTCCCTGGGCCTCTCCCGCCGGCACCCTCAGCCCTCGGCCGACCGCAGCGCCCACTCCTTCTTGTGGTGCCCCAGCACCGTCAGGATGATTCCCAGCGCCGGCCATCCGATCGGTGCCCAGATCTCCCCCGCGGGTCGTCGTCGGACAGGGGCACCACGTCCGTGACCCTCACGGTGGGCGGAGTCGCCCCCGTGGCTCCCGGCGTCTGCCCCGCACCCGAGCCACGCTGGGCCTGCACGAAACCCCCGGAGGCAGCGCCCCCACTTTGTCCCGCAGCCCCAGGGCCACCGGGGCCGCGCCGCCGCCCGACGCCATCTTCTGCGGCGCCTGTTGCATCCCCGCGATCACTTGCTGGTCGATCCAGCGCTGCATGTTCGTCTCCACGCCCGTGAGCATCTGGGACGCCACCGGGCTGGCCGCACTCGCCGTGAGGATCTCGGGCTGCTCCCCCAGCACGATCCCGCCGCACACCTCCCGCGACGTGATCCCGTTGACCGCGTCCTCACTGTTGGCCATCGGGTGCAGCTCGAGCAGGTGCTCGGGCATCTTCTGGGTAACAGCATCGACCTGCTCCTGCGAACCGACTACCGCCCCGGGCAGGTTCTCCACCCGGGACGTGGCCGTGGGCCATGCGAAAGCGAGAAGAACGACACACACGTCGCCCGCTCCCCCATCCCCCGCGTGCGCTCGCGCTCCCTGCAGGAGACACACGACGCGTTCGCAGTCGCCGTCGAGTCGCTACTCTCCGGGGTGCTTGCGGCCCCGGCCGACGGCTGACCACGGGCTGGGGACCATGGTCCGTCTCCGACGGCCGGGCCTGACCGTTGTACCGGGGCCCTGCTGCGCGAACGACGATCCGAACCCGCATACTCTGCAGCCGAAGCGGCCCCGCCCGCGCGGCGACGGAGTCGATGTGCCGGTGCGCAAGCATGACCACGGGCGGCCACCTCGGAAGGGTGACCGCCCGTCGTCGTCAGTTATTCAAACCGGTCGAGAGGGCGCCGGAGGGCGCGGACCGGCAGGGAGTCAGCGGTTGAGGACCGTGATGGCCTCGTGGGCGCGCTCGGCCCGGACCTGCACCAGGTAGGTGTCCGCGGCCGTGGTGCGCACGGACATGAAGTCTCGCTTTCCACCGGTGGCCAGGTGCGCCACGAAACCGAAGATCACGCCCCACACGGCACCGATCACCACGGACCACAGGATGATGGACAGCCAGCCGAACGCCGGGGCGAACAGGCCGAACAGGATGCCGATGAACAGGCCCAGCCACGCACCGGAACCCAGGCCGGCGAGCGCGGCGCGGCCTTTGGTCAGGCGACCTGTGACGTATTCCTCGGAGCGCAGGCCCTCGCCCACGATCTTGACGGTGGAGACATCGAACTCGCGGTCGGAGAGCGTGTCCACGACGGCCTGGGCCTCGGCGTAATCGGGGAAGCGGGCGATCGTCTCGTATTTAGCGGCAGCGGTCTGGATCTCGTAGGCCATGATTCCCCTCACATTTGGTATGTATGATGCAAACGCCTCGCTTCCACCATATCAACCGGGCTCGAGGCATCGAGAGCTCACAGCACCGAGCGGTAGACCTCCAGGGTCTGCTGCGCGATGGACTCCCACGAGAAGTGTTCTTCCGCGCGCGTGCGTCCCGCCTGACCCATGCGGTGAGCGCGGTCGGGGTCGGAGACCACGTCGGTGAGGGCGGCGGCGAAGTCGTCCACGAACTTCTGGGGGTCCAGGGGTGTGCCGGTGCCGTCGGTGACCTGTTCGATGGGGACCAGGCGGCCGGTCTCGCCGTCGACGACGACTTCGGGGATGCCCCCGGTGGCAGTGGCGACCACGGCGGCGCCGCAGGCCATGGCTTCGAGGTTGACGATGCCCAGGGGCTCGTAGACGGAGGGGCACGCGAAGGCGGTGGCGTGGGAGAGGATCTGGATCACGGCGCGGCGGGGCAGCATCTTCTCGATGAGCACCACGCCCTCGCGCTCGGTCTTGAGCTGGTCGATGAGGGCGTTGACCTCGGCGCCGAGCTCGGGGGTGTCAGCGGCGCCGGCGCACAGGACCAGTTGCACCTCGGGCGGCAGCTGCAGGGCGGCGCGCAGGAGGTAGGGCACGCCCTTCTGGCGGGTCACGCGGCCCACGAAGACCACGGAGGGCTTGGTGGGGTCGATGCCGTACTCGTCCAGGACGTCGGTGTTCTCGTCTCGGTCCCACTGGCTGACGTCGATCCCGTTGTGCACGGTGCGTACACGCTGGGGGTCCACGTCCGGGTAGGAGGCGAGGATGTCGCGGCGCATGCCGTCGGACACGGCGATGATCGCGGCGGCGGCCTCGTAGGCGGTCTTCTCCGCGAAGCTGGACACCCGGTACCCGCCGCCGAGCTGTTCGGCCTTCCACGGGCGCAGGGGTTCCAGGGAGTGGGCGGAGAGCACGTGGGGGATGTCGTACATGAGGGAGGACAGGTGCCCACCCATGTTGGCGTACCACGTGTGGGAGTGCACCAGATCCGCGCCCTGGATGTCCCCGATCATGGTGAGGTCCACCCCGAGGGTCTGCACGGCGGCGTTGGCATCGGCCAGTTCACCCGGCACGGGATACGCTTGCACCTGGGCGCCATGGAAGTCCGGGTCCCGAGGTTCGCCGAAGCAGCGGATGTTGAGGTCCACGAGCGGTGCGAGCACGCGGGACAACTCGGCCACGTGCACCCCCGCTCCCCCGTAGATGGTCGGCGGGAACTCTTTGCTCAGGATGTCTACTCGCACACTGCGAGCGTACTGCACGGGGGTGCTCGCACACAGGTGCGCAAAAGTTCGCGAAACTTCCGGCGACACGGTGTTCCGCCTTGCCGAGTGGGACACAATGACGGGGAAGACCAGTCAAAGACGACGCCGTGTTGTGGTCCGCGAGGGCTCTGACTGGCTCGGGAAGTGAGGGGTACGAATGTCACGACACAAGAAAGTCCTTGCCATCGTTCTGGCCGGTGGGGAGGGCAAGCGCCTGATGCCGTTGACGGAGGACCGTGCCAAGCCCGCCGTACCGTTCGCGGGCGGGTACCGGTTGATCGACTTCGCGCTGTCCAACCTGGTGAACTCGGGGTACCTGCAGATCGTGGTGCTCACCCAGTACAAGTCCCACTCCCTGGACCGGCACCTGTCCGAGACGTGGCGGTTGTCCACGCAGCTGGGCAACTACGTGACCTCGGTGCCCGCGCAGCAGCGCCGCGGCAAGGAATGGTTCCTGGGCTCGGCCAACGCGATCTTCCAGTCCATGAACCTGATCGACGACGCCGATCCGGACATCGTGGTGGTCGTGGGCGCAGACCACGTGTACCGGATGGACTTCTCGGACATGGTGCGCAAGCACATCGAGTCCGGGGCCAAGGCGACCGTGGCCGGGGTGCGTCAGCCCATGGACATGGTCAAGTCCTTCGGTGTGATCGAGACCGACCCGCAGAACCCCACCCGAATCTCCCGGTTCGTGGAGAAGCCGGACTCCACCGCTCCCCTGCCGGACGACCCGAACGCGTTCCTCGCGTCTATGGGCAACTACGTCTTCGACCGGGACGCCCTCGTGGAGGCGCTGCGCGCGGACAACGAGCGCGGGGACACCAACCACGACATGGGCGGGGACATCATGCCCCACTTCGCGGACCGCGGTGAGGCCATGGTCTACGACTTCACCCACAACGACGTCCCGGGTTCCACCGACCGCGACCGCCAGTACTGGCGGGACGTGGGCACCCTGGATTCCTACTACGACTCTCACATGGACCTGATCCGTCCGCTGCCGGTGTTCAACCTCTACAACTACGACTGGCCCATCTACACCCACCAGATCATGGCCCCGCCGGCCAGGACGGTGCGCGGGCCCAACGGTCAGGCCGGCGTGGCCTTCGACTCGATCGTCTCCCCCGGTGTGCTGATCACCGGCGGGCACGTGGGCTCCTCGGTGCTCTCCCCCAAGGTCAAGGTGGAGCACGACGCCCGCGTGACCGAATCGGTGCTCATGCAGAACGTGCAGATCGGCGCCGGGGCCACCGTGCACCGCACCATCCTGGACAAGAACGTGATCGTGCCGCCCGGGTTCACGGTGGGCCTGGACCGCGAGCGCGACCTCGCCCGTGGGCTCACGGTCACGGATTCGGGGTTGACGATCGCGCCCAAGAACTACCGCTTCCAGAACTGAGTCCGGCTCTCGTTCCGTGACACCCACTCGGCGGCCCCGCTCACGCGAGCGGGGCCGCCGTCGTAGGCGCGGTCGGGAGCCCGGGCGGGGACGACGACGCCGTATCGCGCGGTTGCCGACGGCAGCGTCGCCGTCTGCCCGGCATGCCCAGCGGGCCGCAAGCGGGCGCGGGCGGGCGGATGCCTACACTGGGGTCATGGGAGCCAGCTCACTGACCAGAGAAGATGCCATGACGCGCGCGGAGCAGATCCGGGTGGAGGACTACCGGGTCACGGTGGATCTTTCGGGAGCACGGGAGCCGGGCGCCACGACATTCGGTACCGAGGTCACGGTGCGCTTCACCGCGGAGGCCGGTGCGGAGACGTTCATCGACTTCATCCACGACACCGTGAGCGCCGTGGAACTCAACGGCGAGTCGTTGGACGTGGACGACGTCGTGGAGGGCTCGCGGATCCGGTTGCCGGAGCTGGGCACGGCCAATGAGCTGCACGTGGTGGGTCGCGCGCTGTACTCCCGTTCCGGGGAGGGCATGCACCGCTATGTGGACCCCCAGGACGACTCCGTTTACCTTTACACCCAGTACGAGCCCGCCGATTGCCGCCGGGTGTTCCCCGTGTTCGAGCAGCCGGACCTCAAGGCCGTCTACCACTTCACCGTGATCACGCCCCCGGAGTGGCTCGCGGCGTCCAACGCGGACCCCACGGGGCAGAACACCACCGACGACTGCGACGTCCCCGGCGCGGTGGCCCACGACTTCGCCCCCACCCAGCGGATCTCGAGCTACATCACCGCCATCCTGGCGGGGCCCTACACCCGGTTCACCGACGAGTGGTCCGGCACCGACCCCCAGGGCGAGGCCGTGACGATTCCCCTCACGCTGTACTGCCGGCGGGCGCTCGCCGAGCACATGGACACCCAGGAGCTGTTCATGCTCACCAAGCAGGGTCTGGATTTCTTCCCGCGGTTGTTCGCGTTCGCGTACCCGTTCGGGAAGTACGAGCAGGCGTTCGTGCCGGAGTACAACCTGGGGGCCATGGAGAACCCGGGGCTCGTGACGTTCACGGAGGCGTACCTGTTCCCGTCGGGTGCCACGCGGGCGCAGTTGGCGGGGCGGGCGAACACGCTGTTGCACGAGATGTCCCACATGTGGTTCGGGGACCTGGTGACCATGCGGTGGTGGGACGACCTGTGGTTGAAGGAGTCCTTCGCGGAGTTCATGGGCGCGTACGCGTCCGTGCACGCGACCGAGTACACGGACGCGTGGGTCACGTTCGCGCTCGCCCGTAAGGAGTGGGCATACCGCCAGGACCAGTTGCCCACCACGCACCCGATCGTCGCGGACATCCCGGACCTGGAGGCCGCGCGGCAGAACTTCGACGGCATCACCTACGCCAAGGGCGCCTCCGTGCTGAAGCAGCTCGTGGCGTTCGTGGGTGAGGAAGCGTTCATGGACGCGTGCCGTGCGTACTTCCGCCGGTTCGCGTTCGAGAACACGAGCCTGGACGACTTCCTGGAGGTCCTGGACGAGGCCAGCGATCACGACGTCCGCGCGTGGGCCCAGCAGTGGTTGCACACCACGGGTGTCCCCGTCCTGGAGGTCCGCCTCCCGGGCTCGGTGGACGGCGACGCCGCGGCGCCGGGTGCACACGCCACGCACGACGGCGCGGGGTCCGGTGACCCCGCCGACCCCGCCGCAGTGGACGGCACCGCGGCGGCGAGCGCCACGCTGACCCAGCGAGCGGCGTCGTTGCGTCCGCACGGGCTGACCGTGGGCCGGTACACGCGGGATGGCGATGCCGTGGTGAACAGGGCGCGCACCGAGGTACGGGTGCCGGCCTCGGACACGCCCGTTCCCGTCACGGGTCTAGGCGACGCCCCGAGCAGCGAGGCCCAGGACGGCGCGTCGTTCCTGCTGGTCAACGACACTGACCTCACGTACTGCCTGGCCCATCCGGACCCGGAATCGCTTGCGGCCATCACCCGCCTGGTGGGGGCGATCGAGGACCCGCTCGCGCGAGCGGTGGCGCACTCGCAGGTGTGGGCCGCGGTGCGCGATGCCCGGCTGTCCCCGCGGGAGTACGTGTCCATGGCGGCGCGTGAGTGCGGTGCGGAGCGTCACGCGGCGATCCTCACGACCGTGCTGGACCACGCGGGTCAGGCCCTGGGCGAGTACGTGCCCTACCAGTACCGCACCGCCTCGCGGCGTGAATTCTTCGAGGCCCTGCGCAATGCCCTGCTGGCCGCGGAGGCGGGTTCCGGTGAGCAGCTGGTACTCGCGCGCGCTTTCGCCCGCGAAGCGGCGCGGGACGGCAGCTACGCCCGTCAGGTGCAGGAGTGGCTCGGGGACGAGGGCACGGTGGCCGGTCTGCCCCTGTCCTCCGAGCTGCGCTGGTCCCTTCTCACCGCGCTCACCGCCACGGGTCACGCCACGGTCTCCGAGCTGGAGACCGAACACGCGCAGGATCCCACCCGCGACGGCCGGTTGGGCTACACCCGGGCCGTGGCCGCCATCCGTTCGGACCGGGCCAAGGACGAGGCGTGGCAGCGGATCGTGGCCGGGGAGCTGTCCAATGACGAGCTGAGCGCCACGATCTCCGGCTTCCAGTTGGCGGCCCCTGCCGTGCTGCATCGCTACGAGTCCGAGTACTTCGCCCACTTCGCCGAATGGTGGGACACCCACTCCATGGAGATCGCGACCCGTATGGTGCGCGGACTGTACCCGCGCGCGATCGAGGTGCGGGCGGCGTCGTCTGACCCGAAGGAACACCCCGTGGTGCGGGAGACCCACGCGTGGTTGGACGCCCACCGGGACGCCCCGGGGGCCCTGCGACGCATCATCATGGAACTCGCGGCGGACGCCGAAAGGGCCGTGGAACTGCAGGTGACGTGCCTGTCCCGGTGAACCCTGGGGGTCCGCTTTCCACCGAGCGGATGAACATCGATGCGTTGAGATCAACGGTTAGCATGTGGTGTGATGCCGCGGCGGAGCACGCGTCGGCGCTATTGCGAGGGAGACCATGAGGGATTACGCGCTCAACGACCGAGGGTCCTTGGACGTCGTCACCGAGAACTTCTACGACACCGAGATCATGCGGGTGTTCGGAGGCCTCTCCGTGGGCCGGGCGCAGACGTGGACCGGGACGGCCGCGCTGGTCCTGGAACCGGACAACCCCTTCGACCCGCGCACCGTGTCCGTGCGCGTGGGCGGGAACAAGGTGGCCCACCTCAGTTCCGGGGACGCACACCGTTACTGGCACCCCCTCTCACGCGTGATCGCCTCCGGCTACACCCCCGTGGTCCCGCTGCACCTGGAGGCCGAGTTGCAGCGCCAGGACGGGCAGGCGGAGGTCGCCGCGCGCGCGACGATCGGCATCGCTCCCCCGGACCTGCTGTTCCCCCTCAACACCGCGCCCGCGCAATCGGCCGTGCTGCCCCAGGGCTCCTCGATCAAGGTTTTGGACGAACAGGAGTTCGCCGAGTATCTGCACTCGATCGTGCCAGCCTCCGGTGAGGGCCGCGTGATCCTCACCCTCGAGGTCAACAAGGTCAAGAACTCCCACGGGCTCACCGTCGACACCGTGGACGTGCTCTACGAACGCAAACAGGTGGGTCGGCTCTCTACCCAGATGTCCCAGCAGTTCATCCCGATCATCCACTACGCGTTCGAACAGGATCTGCTCACCGCCGTGTGGGGGACGATTCGTGGTTCCTCGTTCGAGGTGTCCATGACCTTGCAGGCCGCCCGCGCCTCCGAGGTCCCCCAGCAGTGGTTCACGGACCTGCCCAACGACGTCCCCGAGCTGCTGCCGGACGCCGAGGATTTCGAGGTGCCCCCGGCCTACGTGCCCGTGGAATCGGACCGCGGGCGCAACGCCAAGAAATGGCGCCGCGGTTTCAGCGCCGCCCACACCGACGACGACGCCGCTCGCAACCGCCCCGGCGCCCAGACCCGACCTGCGGCACCCGCCCCCGCGCGTGAACCCCGCCGCGCAACCGGCGGGTCCAGTGCGGCCCGGCTGGTGGGCGGACTTACGAGCGGGCTGAAGCCCCTGGTCACCGCGCTCGCCGCGCTCACCATGATCCTGGTACTCGTGAGCATCATCCTGCTGGGTGTGGAACCATTGGCCACGACGCTCGTGTTGATCGTGGCCGTGGCCACCGGATTCATGGCCTTCTACCTGCACAGAACGCTGTAAGGGGTTCTTTCACCCGTATGATTTCTCGCCGCGAACGGTTCCTCCAGATCATCGAAGTGCTCACCAAGCACGGTTTCGGTTTCGCTCTCGGTGGGTTGAAACCGCAGTGGCGGGCCCCCCTGGCGCGCGTGAAACTCATCGATCCGCAGACCATCCACTCCCAGCCCGAACACCTGCGCATGGCCCTGGAGGAACTGGGACCCACGTTCATCAAGCTAGGCCAGCTCGTCTCGACCCGCCCGGACGTGCTGCCCCCCGGCTACGCGGACGAACTGCTCAAGCTCCAGGACGACACCCCACCGATCCCCGTGGAGCAGATCCGGGCCATGATCGAGGCCGAACCGGATTCCCAGGCGGAGGAGATCCTCACGCACATGGACCCCGAGCCCGTGGCCACCGGCTCGATTGGTCAGGCCCACGCCGCCGTGTTCCAGGGACACGAAGTCATCGTCAAGGTCCGCCGCCCCGGCGTGACCGACGAGGTCAATCGCGACCTGGAGATCCTGCAGGACATGTCCTCGTGGGTGGCCCGCTACTGGACCGCCGCCCAGGACTACGACCTCGAAGGGCTCGTGGAGGAGTTCAGCGCCTCCCTACGGGACGAACTGGACTTCATCCAGGAGGCCCGCAACTCCCAGCGCATGGCCGAGAACTTCATCGGCCACCCGCGGATCCACATCCCCGAGATCTACTGGGAGGCCACGACCTCCCGCGTGCTGACCATGGAGCGGATGTTCGGGGTCAAGATCAACGACTACGACGCTCTCGAGGCCCAGGGCGTCAACCGTCACCTGCTGGCCAAGGAGGCCACGGACGCGATCTGCAAGATGGTGTTCGAGGACGGGTTCTTCCACGCGGATCCTCACCCCGGCAACTTGTTCGTGGAGCCGGACGGGCGGATCGCGATCATCGACTTCGGGATGGTCGGCAACCTCAGTGAGGAGTTCCGGGACCACCTGATCACCCTGCTGCTCGGCGTCGTGCAGAACAACCCGCGCCGCGCCGCGACCGGACTGCTGGGCTTGACCGATAGCGGCCAGCACGACGTCTCCAAGAGGGACCTGGAACGCGACGTCTCCGTGATGATGCGCCGCTACGCCAACAAACCGCTCGAAGAGGTGCGGGTGGGCGAGCTCATGGCGGACCTGATCTCCGTGCTGCGCCACCACAAGCTACAGCTCCCGCGCGAGTCCGCTTTGCTGCTGCGCATGCTCGTCACCGCCGAGTCCATGGGTACCGGCCTGGACCCCGGCTTCGACCTGGTCTCGGCCGTGCAGCCCTACGCGGAGCGGTTCATCATCAACCGGCTCTCCCCGGACATGCTGTTCAACCGGTTGCGCTCCACGATCGAAGAAGCCGTGCAGATGGGCGTGGACGTGCCCGAGTACGTGCGCCGCTTCCTGGTGGTGCTCGAACGCGGCGGCTTCGACGTCCACCTGCGCACGGACGAGCTGGATCCCCTGGTCAAGAGCGGCGCCAAGATCGGCCACCAGGTCGTGGCCGGCGGCGTGATCGCCGCGACCATCAACGGCACCGCGCACATCATCGCCTCGGACCCCGAGCGGTGGAAGAAGTACCACACGCCGTTGATTGTGGGTGGGATGTCCACGGTAGCGGCACTCAGCGGCTATCTCGCCGTGTCCTCCAACGTGGAACGCGTCCGCCACGTGGTGCGGGTGCTGCGCGGGAACAAGTCCAAGCGCACCGTGCGTTGAGCACGGACGTGGCCCACGAGGACCTCACGAGGCTCTACCGGGCGGTCAGTTCTGCTCGCGCCCGTCATATGCCTCCGACGAGGATGAGTCGGCCTTTTGCTCCGACAGGGCCTGGGCTCGCGCCGCATCCAGGCACGCTTGACTGAACGGTAGCGGCCCTCCGTTCGCGAAGTCCCGTAAGTGCTCGTTGGCAGGGACTTGGACGCGGCTGACGTAGTCCAGGCCAGGAACGCGCTTGGCCACTGTCGCATAAGCGACCCCCGGTTGTTTGAGGTTCGCGACCACCGCGCGGATTCCGTCCACGGACCCCGGGGCCACCAACAGCTCCAGCAAGCGTGCATCGATCGTCTTGACCGCTTGGCCGTCCTGGATGAACTCGTAATAGGGCCCGTAGTACCCGTCTATGTACCGCAGGTGCGCTGTCGGATGACCAGCCATGAAACACGCAGCATCCCCGAGGTCGATCAAGACATCCGTGAGGTGCTCCAGCAGACCCAGGACCATTACGTGCTTCGTCATGGTTGCCGGCCTGCGCAGACTGACGCGCTTCGGGGCCTCGGCCCGAACCTCAATCTCGAACGCTGATGGGCCCAGCTGGCCGATAGAGAAGTCCTGGTTCCACCCAGAGATAATCCCCCTGGCGTCCCCGAGCAACTGCTGGGTCAGCAATTGCAAACCCGTGAAGCTCTCGCGCAACGGTGACTGCGGCAAGGCCAGCTGTCGCCCGTCGCCATCCCGGTAGGTGACGGCGACGATCACACGGGCCTTGGGGGGGACGGTGCCCAGGTAGTTGCGTGCCACGGTGCCTTTCATCGAGCTCGCAGAGACATTTTTCCGTAACGCAGGTCACCGAGGTCCGGGTGTTCGGGGGAACATTTCCCGGCAATAACGCCGTTTTCCTAGGGGGTATTCGCCGACGTCACACCTGCATTCATATGCACACAGTGTAGGACACCCTGGGGAGCGCCATCGCCCCTACTCCCCGGTACTTTTGTAGCCATTATGGTGGACACAATCATCCGAGCCTGTCCGCGTGAATCCTGGTATTCCCTTAGACTGTGGCCGTACAGGGCGTGTGGGGCCGGGCTGGGTGATCCGCGGCTCACGTAACGCGTCATTGGCCGAGGTAAGGATGAATTGCGTGTTCACGATCATGCCGATTTACGGCACCCGTCCGGAGGCCATCAAGATGGCTCCCATCGTCACCGCCCTGCAGAACAGCGATCAGTTCGAGTGCGTGGTCACCGTGACCGGCCAGCACCGCGAGATGCTGGACCAGGTCAACGAGATCTTCGGGATCACGCCGGACCACGATCTGAACATCATCCAGCCCCGCCAAACCCTCAACGGTGTGCTGACCCGCACGGTCGAGGGTCTGGACCGGATCTTCGAGGACACTCCCCCGGACGCCGTGGTGGTCCAGGGTGACACCACCACCTCCACCGCTGCGGCGATCGCCGCGTTCTACCGCGGCATCCCCGTGATCCACGCCGAGGCCGGGCTGCGTTCCTTCAACCTGTTCTCCCCGTTCCCGGAGGAGGCCAACCGCAAGATCACCTCGCAGATCACGTCCCTGCACCTGGCCCCCACGGCCACGTCCAAGGAGAATCTCCTGCGCGAGGCCATCACGGAGGAGGACATCGTGGTCACGGGTAACACCGTGATCGACGCTCTGCTGCACACCGTGGAGCAGCAGCTGCCCTTCACGGACCCCCAGCTCGAGAAGATCGCGTCCTCCGGCAAGCGTGTGCTGTTGGTGACCACGCACCGTCGTGAGAACCAGGGCGAGGCGATGCGCGGCGTCGGACGCGCCCTGGCCCGGATCGCGGACGCGGAACCCGAGCTGACCATCGTGCTGCCTGCCCACCGCAACCCGGTGGTGCGCGAGGCGGTGCTGCCGGCCATCGAGGGCAAGCCCAATGTGGTCGTGACCGAGCCGCTCGCCTACGGCGAGTTCACCCGCATGCTGTCCGTGGCGCACGTGGTGCTGACCGACTCCGGCGGGGTGCAGGAGGAAGCGCCGTCGCTCGGCAAGCCCGTGCTCGTGATGCGCGAGAACACCGAGCGTCCCGAGGCCGTGACGGCCGGGACCGTCAAGCTCATCGGTACGGACGAGGAGCGGATCGTGACCGAGGTGGACCGCCTGCTCAACGACGATGCCGCCTACCACGAGATGGCCAACGCCGTGAACCCGTATGGTGACGGCAAGGCCGCCGAGCGCTCCCTGGCCGCGATCGAGCAGATGTTCGATGTGGGCCGGCGCGTGGCGGACTTCGATTCCCAGGCGTAAGCCCGACCCCCTCGCCTCGAACGGAAGGATCACGGTCTCTTCATGCGCATGACAGTCATCGGCACCGGATACCTCGGTGCCACGCACGCGGTGGCCATGGCCGAGCTCGGTCACGAGGTGCTCGGCGTGGACGTGGACCAGGCCAAGATCGATCTGCTCTCCACCGGGCAGGTGCCCTTCCACGAGCCGGGGCTGCCCGAGCTGCTGCGCAAGCACGTGGCCACGGGCGCGGTGCGCTTCACCACGTCCTACGAGGAGGCCGGCGCCTTCGGGGACGTGCACTTCATCGGGGTGGGAACGCCCCAGAAGCGCAACGGCCACGCCGCGGACATGACCTACGTGGACTCGGCCGTGGAGCAGATCTCCCGCGCCGCCAGGCACGACTGCGTGATCGCCGGTAAGTCCACGGTTCCCGTGGGCTCGGCGGCCCGGTTACAGGAACTGGCCCTGACCTCGGCGCCCTCGGGCACGCGCGTGAGCCTCGTGTGGAACCCCGAGTTCCTGCGCGAAGGTCACGCGGTGGAAGACACCCTGCGCCCGGACCGTATGGTATTGGGCCTCGAGTACGACGACGCCGGTCGCCCCACCTCCGCGGCGCAGGCCGCCGAGGCCGTGCTGCGTGAGGTGTATGCGCACCAGCTCGAGGCGGGGATCCCGTTCATCGTGACCGACTACGCGACCGCGGAGCTCGTGAAGGTCGCGGCCAACAGCTTCCTGGCCACCAAGATCAGCTTTATCAACGCGCTGTCCGAGATCACCGAGACCGTGGGCGGGGACATCCGTACGCTCGCGGACGCGATCGGGTTGGACGAGCGCATTGGTCGCAAGTTCCTCAACGCTGGCGTGGGATTCGGTGGCGGGTGCCTCCCCAAGGACATCCGCGCGCTGCGCGCCCGCGCCTCCGAGCTGGGTCTGGACCAGTCCCTGCGGTTCCTGGCCGAGGTGGACGAGATCAACCTGCGGCGGCGCGAATACACCGTGCAGCTGGCCGTCCAGGAATGCGGTGGTTCCCTGCACGGCACGCAGATTGCCGTGCTCGGTGCGGCGTTCAAGCCCGAGTCCGACGACGTCCGGGACTCCCCCGCCCTGGACATCGCCGCCCGGCTGCACTCGATGGGCGCGGACGTGCGCCTCTACGACCCCCAGGCCAACGCCAACGCCGCCCAGCGCTTCCCCCGCCTGGACTACGTGGACTCGCTCGACGCCGCCGTGACCGGTGCGCAGGTGACCCTGCTGCTCACGGAGTGGCGGGAGTTCCGGGACATGGATCCCCGTCGGGTCTCGGAGCTTGTGTCCACGCCCACGATCATCGACGGGCGGAACGTGCTGGACCCCGTGGCGTGGCAGGATGCGGGGTGGCGGTATCGGGCGTTGGGGCGGCGGCACTGACCACTGCGCAGTAGGCGGCGCTCGCAGCGTCAGAACCGCACTCGTAGCTCGATGTCGAGGTTGCGCCCCAGCCACCGTCGTGAATGATTCGTGTCATAGTTGGGCACCGATTGAACAGCCAAATCTCCAGCCGGGCATCGCCGGTTGCAACGATTGAAGTTGCGTAGCCGCAGCCACACAAACGGGCGGTCTTGAAGCGCCCTGGGTTTCGTTCCGAGGTCAGGACGCAACGGGCGCTACGTCGTGGTCGTGAGTGTAGGCTA